>DUQB01000051.1 GCA_012838035.1 Bacillota bacterium
CTAGTGGGAGCCCCTTGTATCTTCAGTATACGCGGCATCAACCGTCATTTCGGTGATCTCAGTCACAAGCCGCCGCTTTTTCAGTACCAGTGTCGGGCTGCTCGTCCGCATCATGTAGGGTCATAGCAATGATCTCATCCATGTGATCCACGGGAATGAGCTCTATTCCCCGGCGCACCTCTTTGGCAAGTTCAAGCAGATCCTTCCTATTTCTCCGCGGCAGGAGGAATTTGGCAATGCCGGCTGACTTTACCGCCAACACTTTTTCCTTAAGACCGCCGATGGGCAGCACTCGCCCGCGCAAGGTCACCTCACCGGTCATGGCCACGTCGTTACGCACTACACGGCCCGTCAGTGCGGATAACAGCGCTGTAGCAATAGCCACACCCGCAGAGGGTCCATCTTTCGGTACTCCTCCGGCAGGAACGTGGATGTGGATGTCATGGTCATCCAACTTAACGGCAGGAGCGCCCAGTTCAGACGCCGCCGCACGAGCGTAGGTGAGCGCCGCTTGCGCCGATTCCTGCATCACCGGGCCTAATTGCCCCGTCAGCAAAAGCTTGCCGCTGCCGGCCACTACGGCTACTTCAATCGGTAGGATCTCTCCTCCGGCCTCTGTAACCGCCACACCGGTAGCAACGCCGACTTGATCGTTTACCTCGCGCTGACCGTACTCATAGCGCGCCGGACCTAAGTAGCTCTGAATATTGCCGGCTCGGACCACATGCTGCTGCGAACGGTCACCGCCACGCTCCACAATACGCCGGGCGATTTTGCGGATGACCGTAGCTATTTCGCGTTCCAAGGTCCGCACCCCGGCTTCATGTGTGTAATCTCGGATGACTTGCACCACCGCTGCATCACGCCACACGACCTCTTCCTCCCGCAATCCGTGCCGGCGTATCTGTTTGGGAATGAGAAACTGCTTCGCGATAGCCAGTTTTTCATCCTGCGTGTAACCGGAAATGGGAATCACTTCCAACCGATCGCGCAGCGCAGCCGGAATGGGATCGAGCAGGTTCGCCGTAGTGATGAAGAGCGTGTGCGACAAATCAAAAGGCACTTCCAAGTAGTGATCACTGAATGCATGATTTTGCTCCGGATCCAGAGCTTCTAAAAGCGCAGCTGTAGGATCGCCGTGATACGTGCGGCTCACCTTGTCGATCTCATCCAGCATAAAGACCGGATTGCGCACTTTTACATCGCGCATGCCCTGAATGATCCGGCCGGGCAGCGCACCGACATAAGTGCGTCGGTGCACGCGAATTTCTGCTACGTCGGATATACCGCCCAGAGACATGCGGACAAACTTGCGTCCCATCACATGTGCAATTGTTCTACCCAAACTAGTCTTTCCCACTCCGGGAGGCCCGACGAAACAGAGGATGGGCGCCTTTAACTCATGACCGGCCAACGCGCGCACGGCTAGATACTCTAAAATGCGTTCCTTAACCTTAACCAAGCCGTAGTGCTCGCTGTCGAGGATCTCAGCCGCTCGATGCAAGTCCAGCGTATCCTTAGTCTCTTGCACCCAAGGCAAGTCAGCCACAAGCTCCAGATACGACTGGATGACAGCGGCTTCGGGGGCGTGTACGCTGATGTGCTCCAAGCGACGCGCTTCACGCTCGACCTTCACCCTGACTTCGTGAGGCAACTCGATTTGCGCCATCTGCTCACGCCATTGTTCCAACCAGCTGTTTTCATCATCCCCCAACTGACGTTGGACCACACGTAGTTGTTCTCGTAAGTAGACCTCACGCTGCGTCTGGTCCAGCTCTTCCTTTACCTCGTCCATTATGTCGGCTCGCAGTTGCAACTGCGCCACATGCCTCTTCAGGATCTGCAACACCTGCTCCAGACGCTTGACAGGGTCCAACTCCCGGAGAATCTCCAGGCGCTCGGCAAATTCGTACTCCGGAAAGTAACCTGTCTGATCCGCGAGATGGCCGATGTGCTCGATGTCTTGCAAAAAGCTCATCACGCCCTCGAGTCGGCTGGGAATTATCCCCGCCATATGTTCAAACAAGGCCAGGCATTTTTGCCTTAACATGTGCAAATGTTCGGCATCCGCATCCAGCTCTTCGCTGTCTTTATTGTCCTTCCCCCGGACATAGGCGACGCCGTCAACCACCTGCAGATCGCTGATCACAAAGCGGAACCGTCCAATAATGGCAATCTGTCGTCCGCCGGCATTGGCTACATTGTGTTCTATAGTGGCGACTACACCGATTTGCCCGGAAATGAGCGGTCTGCCTTCATCATCGTACGCCTGAAGGGACTCGGCATCACTGTCATCATCATCATCAGCCTGTACGACGGAAGGCGCCAGCACAAGCTGGTTATCGAAAGCTTCAGCCGCCTTAAGCGCTTGTATACCGTACTTATCGGTTACTTTCAAACCGATCAACATATGCGGTAGCAGCACGATACCGGGCACGACGAGCACCGGCAGCGTGCGTACGTCGTTCTCAGCGCCTGCTGTTTGGATTTCCAAGTCGTGGGCCACGCACTAATCCCCCTGTTATGTATAAATAAGTATGCGAGCGTCTACAATCCGATGGTTCCGGAGACGCTCCACATGAAATCGACTAAAAAAACACGGCTCGACTCCTGGGAAGAGATGAATATTCAGTGTCCTCACATCTCTGAGAGGAATTTAAAGACCAATGTGTAAATAACGAGATGAAGTCGGCGCCATAGTGGAGGCTGCAAATGCTCGAAAAAGGACGAGTACATTTTCATGCCGGGCTCGATGCGGCCGTGCGCGACGCGCTGGTAGTCTTTTCCTCTCCCAAAACCTGCGCGATCAGCGGGTTCCTAGCCGGGTTCCTAAGCACCGCCGTGTTGCTGCCCATTCTCCTCTTCTATCATGCGTGTTACTTATTACCGCGCATCAATTTTCTGCATTACTATGACGGCGCGACAGATACGCGGTACATTGGCGATGCCTGTAACATCCAGACTTTAACCGACCAGACCTTGTTTCTCTTACTGCTCCCCATCATTCTCGGCGCCGCAGCCGCGTTGTTCGGCCATCTGCGCCGAATGACGGTATGCGATGCATTTCATTATAAGTGGCGTTTTCCACTTAGTCCACACCAAACGGTGGCCATCTGCGCAGGCTACCTATTCTACCTGACGGTATGCCTGATCAACCGTTCGTTTTTGCTCCTAAGCTCGGCTCCTCTGTTGGCAATTACCTCTGGTCCGGCCGTATGGGGCATATGGCAAACGGTGCATAATTGGTTGCTCACATACCTGAGCAAACCTACTTGGGAAGGGCTGATTGCCGAAACCGTCCCCATCTGGTTTCGACGCCGGATCGGCATTGCTCCGGACGACATCCTGTCGATAAAGGCGAGTCCCGACGGTTTGTTGGAGATCCATACGCGCTTCACCCCCGAAGCGGCCGAACAAGCCCGCTTATTAGGACCAATGCTGCCGGGAATCAGTCGCGTGGAAATACGCGATCCTGAAGGAGCGATCATCCCTCCCCTGACGCCCCAAAGCCGTCTCTCAGCGGCATTGGAAGCAGGTCGCCTGGTGGCTGAACTGAGGCGTCGGCGCGCCGGCATGTTTTCAGAGGCGGATTATAAGGCACGGCCTATACGTATTGACGACGCATCGGTCAGAAGACTAAGGATCACAGCCATCGTCATCGCCGTCATCTTTGCAACCTCATTGGGCTGGGTCGCCTTGCGCGGCGGTTATAAACGCCTTACGGCAGAGGATCTGGCCTGGTTCTTCGGCAGATATGGAAATCAGTCCTCCCCTAGGTTGCGTTTACCCGGTATACGGTAAGCAACAGGCGGCATTACGCTCATCTCCGCTCTCAGTTTTCACACAAAGCGCCTAAGGTTAAAGGAATGATGTGAGCGATGCTCTGCTCTAACGGTTGGAACGGCACATCCTGCATATCGAAGCCGCAGTTCGGGCATATCCAGGCGCCTGTTTTAAAAAAACCATAACAGACGCAAGCGCATTTCGGGCAGCATTTTTTCGCCAGCATAACCGAGCCCTCCCCGTGATTACGAACTGCTCCGTAGCATTATAAGCTGCTTGGGAAGGAAGTGTGTCAGACGTAATGCGCTTGATGCGGCATTCATACGGGATGATAACCGGCGGGGGTCGGTTCAATTACGGTTTGGCCGCCGGTTGCATCTTGTAGTAACTTGGTAAGACCAGGCAGCGCCTGAGGTTGCACCAAGCAAGTGCAGCTCACTCGAACGTCATAGCGCACATCAGCGTAGCGGTATCCGGCTTCCCGCAACAGGCGTTCCACACGGCTCCATGCGGAGTAATCAACAGTAAGCGCACATGCCAAGTGCCACTCATAACGAGTAATTTCAGCAGCAGCCACAACGCCGGCAGCCGTGCTTGCATATGCGCGCACCAACCCCCCTGCCCCCAGAAGTATGCCGCCGAAGTAACGGGTCACTGTGATCAAGGTGCAATGCAGATCCGACCGTTCCAATACCTCCAAAATAGGGCGGCCTGCCGTCCCCGCGGGCTCTCCCGCGTCGCTGAAACGCACCACTTCGCCATCTACCCCATGCTTATATGCGTAACAGATATGGCGCGCTTCCGGATGCCGTTTTTTTACCTGCTCCAGCGCCGCTATGGTCTCATCTTCATTTTGCACGGCAAAGATATCAGCAATAAACCGTGATTTTCGGATCACCTTTTCATACGTTGCATGGGTCGCAACACTACGATAGCCCATGTGAACAGCGTCGTTCATCAGTTAAACCACCTGGTTCTTTCCGGTTTTCTTGGCAATTAGATTACGTTCTTGGACGCATGCTATCAGCTCCGCGGCGGTTTTACCGTCGTCGGGACAGCTGGCTACGCCAATGGAAACGGTAATGGGTAAAGCCCAGTTTGAAGTCTCCGTCTGGACGGTATGCCGTAGACGCTCCGCTATGCGTTTGGCCACAGTATAGTCGGCGCCGGGCAGAATAATCAGGAACTCGTCGCCGGAGAGCCAGCGAGTCACGTAATCCGTAGAGCGCGTAGCCCGGATTAATATCTCGGCCAAATCGCGGATCATCCGGTTCCCGTGCTGATAGCCCCATTCATTATAATGCCGTAAGTTATCGCCGTCTGCCAACAGCACGCTGCAAGGCGTACCGTTTGCTTTGTACTCCTGCATCATCTCTTCTAAGTAGAGTTGTGCTGCTCGATGATTGCACAATCCTGAGATCTCATCCGTAAGCGCCAAGGTGCGGGTGGTACGAATTAGCGCCAAGATGGAGCACGTCCGTACCGCCATTTGATCAATAAGTAGCTCCGCCCAAGCAGGTAACTCGGTAGGATTTACCGTGTTGGAGCCACACAATGCCAAGGCGCGGTAAGTGGCTTTAAGAATGCAGAATTTGGAGCCACCTTTTTGTTGATACTCGCAAGAAGCAGTGGACACCTCGGTAAAAAGCGCGTCTGATTGCGGCAGGTGATCGTGATAACGCATACGGAGATTGTCTGCCAATTGCGTTATCAGACCTTGGTTACAGTTGGGGAGGACCAGCACGAACTGTTCGTTGCCGATACGAAAGGCGCTAGGGGCGTAAGGAGCAGCTATCGCACATACACGTTCGTCGTTTGCCATAGTACGTAGTAGTAAAGCCAAACCTTCTACACAAGCATCCGCGTTTTCCGGCAGACACCGATCGCCCTTCACGGCAGGACAGATCATGGCGGCCAGCACTTGGCCGCAACGCCCCATAGCGCCCTGATGCTCTATTTCCAATAGGCCGCATAGGTTAGGTAGGCGTGTAAGCGGATCAATCCTTAAGTCGCAGTGGAGCATCTCTTTCCTCCCCCTAAAGAAAAGCGAAACGGATGAATTCTCAATGGCGGCGGCTTACCGCCGTAATATGTAGGTTAATGCCGGATGACGACGCGACGCATGCGTGCAACAAAACACATGACGGAGATGCTACAATAAAAGACAGCATCTGCATTTGCATTATGTTATAGGTTCGTTTACATGTATTCAATTCCTTCATATAAAATCAGTTCGAATTATCCTGGTGGAATTCAAGCCGGTGATACAGGTCTTTGCCGGAAAAATCGATCATGTGAGGTTAAGAAATATGGCTGCAAACCGTCAACCTGACAGAGAGCGGGTTATGCTCATCCTGGAGCAGCTTGCCGCACTCTATCCCAATGCTCGCTGTGAGCTGATTCACGCTGACCCGTTTGAGCTGTTTATAGCCGTCATTCTTTCCGCGCAGAGCACCGATCAGCGGGTAAATATGGTTACGGAGCGACTATTCCGCGTGTTCAAGACGCCGCAGGATTTCGCCCAATTGCATCCTAGCGAACTAGAACCTTATATTCAGGAATTAGGATTGTTTAGAAATAAAGCGCGACATATCATTGCGGCAGCGCAGCGAATCATCACTGAGTTTAACGGGGAAGTGCCGCAGGAGAGAGCCGCATTGGAGTCGTTGCCGGGAGTGGGTCGCAAAACTGCGAACGTCATACTCAGCGTCGCTTTCGGAGTGCCGGCCATTGCCGTAGATACCCATGTATTCCGGGTGGCGCATCGCCTAGGTTTGGCGTCCGACCGCACGCCGGAGCAAACGGAGGCGACTTTGCGTCGCCTTATTCCAAAAGAGCTGTGGTCGCAAACGCACCATTGGCTGATTTTTCATGGCCGTCGGATGTGCAGCGCAAAGAAACCGGCCTGTGAGCGTTGTCCGCTCTTAGTCCATTGTCCAGCCGGCCCCACCTATTTATCAACAAAAAAATGAGATCTGCTTCTTTGTTTTAAGAGGCAGATCCCGTGAGGAAACTAAAGGTGTGCGTCTAATTCTCTTCCCAGCTACCACCAGGTAGGAACGGGCCACTACAAGTAGTTACACCACCGCCGACTCCACCGGGATTCTTCACGTCTATGCGCGATTTGCTTAGTGCTGTTGAGACCGAGAAGGTAGAGAACACTAGAGCTGCAACCAAGGTAAGTACAAGTGCAAAACGTTTCATACCAAGTCTCCCTCCTAGATGAACAAATGAGCCTAGATCCCCCCATGTACCCTATAAGCTCCTGCTAAAATTATCCATTCTAGCATCATTAATGTAAAGTCCCAAGTACGGCATAGGCCCATGGTCCTATATACAATACCTCGGCGGTCATGTCTTCGGCAAATACGGCCTGCACCGGCGGCTCCGATCTGTAAACCAAAATGATTCCCGTGTTAATCCGCAACTAGAAAAACGGGACTTTGGTCCTATGCAGACTTCTAAGCCCGTTGGTGCATTTGCTCCAAAACGGACAGAAGCTGAGGGTCGTATAGGTGACTTGATTTCTGCAACTGCGTCATCGCCCTGCGATGATAGCCGGGTCCATTTTCCATCTCCTGATCCACATGACTAACATAATCCCCGGCAAGAGCCAGAATGCGCGCCTCAAGCGGGATATCATAGCCCACAAGGTGGTCGGGATAACCTGATCCGTCAAAGCGTTCTTCATGATGACGTACTGCCGCCAACACCTCGCTCGGCACGTTAAACATGGCCAAAATACGTTCGCCTAATACCGGATGTCCCCCGCCGTGCACGGCATTGGCGCCGTTGGCCTCCCCTTCGGCCGTATAACCAACGTCACGCAGACGAGCGGCGCTGGCCAAGCGACTGCACTGCGCGTTGTCGAGTCCGCAGGCTTTACCTAGGATAAGGGCATATTGCGTAACCAAGCCAACGTGTCGCGCAGACTCCGGATACAGGCTTTCGAGCGTATCCATCATCCCGAGCAGCGTCGTTAGATATCGCAACAACTCCTGATCCTGAAATTCGATGACGACTCTTACCTTATCGACACTCTTTTCTCTAATGATCCTATCCAGTTCCTGGGTAGCCAGACTCCACTCACGCCACAGTTGCCGTTGGGCAAAATAGGTTGTGGAGCGCTGTAAATAACTCAAAGCCGCCGGTCTATCCCCTTTGAGCATAAAAATGTGGCCAAACAGGCGACATAAACGCGCCACTTCCGCTCGGTCAAAGAACACCATGCTGTCCCAGAGCAAGCGCAGTGCGGAACTGCTATAGTGTAGCGCCGCGGTAACATCGCCCTTGTGAAAGTATAAGCGACCTAGTTCGGTGCGTACGTAGACGCTCAACCCGGCGTCGTAGTACTCCTCCAACAAGGCTTCGGCAGCTTCCAACGCTTGCTTAGCCCGATCATAGTCCTTTTGCTCCAAAGCGATGATCCCTAAATTGATTAAGCAACCGCTCTCGGAATATTGATCACCGAGACGACGATGGATCTCCAGCGCGTGAGTCATTCGCACCCGGGCTTGCTCCCAGTCTTCGTTGTTCATGAAGCAAACGCCGGCAGTGATATTTATTGAGGCCACCAACTGCGGATCGCTACCCAGTCGCTCAGCGAGTTCCACTGCCGTAAGTATAAGCGGCAACCCCGTATCGCTGTCGCCGGAACGCAATAGGGAAAGCACCAGGTTGTTCAACGCGCGGGGATGATCGGGAATGGGGACCTTATTCCTGTCCATATAGGTTTCACATAAGCTACGCGCTTGGCTAAAGTGCTCCGTTGCTTCTTGCACTCGGTTAATCTGTAGGTGAAGCGATCCGAGCGCGTTGTGCACTCTAATCGCTGCTTGAATAGGCATGTCAGGTGTAAGATACCGTTCGGCGGTCTCCCAAGCATCACGGGCGGCCAATACCAAGCCTTTGTTGAAATAGGTTCCGCCAAGCATGAGATTTTCTTCGACCTGAACTATACCCATATGGATGCTCCTTAACTAAGAAAAGCCTAAAATACCTGCGCCGTCATGTGCTCTAGAATTCCAGTTTACATCATGAACACCACTTGATGAAACGAGTAAAGCGACCTGAAACTATTATATCATTATCTGTTGGTAACGTTTGCGCCTACCAGCATAGCCTTTTCCGGTCCCTCATACAACTGCAGGTTAAGCGTGACCGCGGTTTTCTCCTCAGGTAGCAGAGGACCTACAAAATCGTAATAATCACCATAGTTGAGAGTACCGTTCAGATCGGTATCCAGCCAAGCGTAGATGAAGACAGGCTCCGGTGTTGATAGACCTACAGGCAGTGTATACCATACCCCTAACGTAGCCGCCGAATAGCCGAAGATATTGATCAAGTCGCTTTCAATGCCGGTAGACGACGCCAGTATCACGGTGGTCAGTTCATCTGTTCGTGCTCCGCCGGGAGCCACCAGGTCCAAATCGGGTCCATAGTTGGAATAAGCCGCACGTGTGCCCCAGATAGATACGGCACCTACGGAAATCACCGTAGGATAACTCGCTAAAGGCGACAGTTCGGCCATCCAATCGTTACCTGAGGCAGCCACTACGACCACATCGTTTTCCGCAGCGTAGGCTAAGGCGGTTACCAGGTCCGCATCAAGCCTTGAGCCCGGGTGCAAACCCAACGAAAGATTGATGACGTCTGCGCCCATAACTACGGCATAGTATATGCCATAAGCAATGGTCGCGCTTGTTCCCCCGCCCATGTCGTTGATCACCTTCACCGGCATGATCCTGAAGGAACTGGCATCGGCGCCATATCCGGCCCCGCTGATTCCCAACTGGTTGTTGCGCACTGCTGCAATGATGCCGGTAACAGAAGTGCCATGCCCCCTCACATCATCCGGTACGTCATTCCAGCAATAGGTTTGCGCAGGTTGCTGAAACGCCACATCAGGCGGTTCCATTTTGTATTTCGCAGGATAAAGCATGCGATTTCCATGGACCATGGTACAGGGAGCTTCCCAACTCACACCCTGCAAATCCGGGTGGTCGGTACTCACGCCTGAATCGAGTACCGCGATGGTAATCGGTGTCAGATTAGCGTTAGCCGGCATCTCCCACGCTTGGGGAAAGGCGGTGTACGGCAATGCCCACTGCTGAGAAAAGCGAGGGTCATCAACGGATACTTCCATGGTGTGCAGAACCTGGTGTACGGCTACGTTGGTCACATAACCGCTTTTGGCCAACTCCTCGGCTACCGCGTTAAGCTCCACGCCTCCCTCGATCACCCAGACATGCTCCAGCTGATGCGCATCATAACCTTTTCGGGCCAGCACTTGCCGTAACTCAGCCTCAAAAACCTGCTTAACCTGCAGCACCAGGCTGTACTCTGTTGGCAACGGAGCCGTTAGTCGTGTCGGTTCAGATCGACTTGTCGGCAACTGAACAGAACGCAAGAGAGCGATCATCTCGGTGACGGAAACCGCCGGTCGAGTGTCTTTACCCAAAGCCGCCGCAATGTCAAGCATGCCCGCTCCGTAATGCAGATCACCCGGCCCGATGCCCAAGGGGCGCGCCGTGGCAATAAGCCGACTTTTCACTTGTGCGGCAGATAAACCCTGCGCCTTGAGCATACCCGCAGCCGCACTAACATACGGGGCGGCAAACGATGTTCCGTAGTGTTGAGACCATGTCCGAGCGCCCGTCTTGCTGAGCGAGGTAGTGACAATACCACAATCCGCGCACTTTAGAATATCCGGAACGGAATCGGCACTCACCAGAGCGTTAATAAGGACGACATCGCCTAGGTATGAGGAGTCGGGATGCGTCAATAGGCCACAGCCTATCAAAGCAACGGCCATGAGCAGCATCATGCCGAGCATCCCGGCCTGCCTCCGCATTTTACCACCTCGTTTAAGGCTACGCTTAAGCCTGGCGCGCTTCGGCCACCAAGCGAACGAATTCCTGCGCACGTTTGGTGAGCAGCTCATATCGGCCTGCTTGGATAGCCGCTAGATCGACTAAAGCGCCGCCAATCCCCACTGCCGCGGCGCCGGCTTTGACATAAGCCTGGACGTTGTCGGCATTCACGCCGCCGGTAGGAACAATGGGAATATAGGGTAGCGGTCCGCGCACCTGCTTAATGAAGTCCGGCCCCACAGCCTGAGCCGGAAACAGCTTCACCATAGGCGCTCCCGCAGTGTAAGCCTGCAGCATCTCCGTGGGGGTCATAACACCGGGGATGGCTATTTTGCCGTAACGATTAGCCATGCTGATCACATCAACATTCAGCGTAGGACAGAAGATGAACTGAGCGCCTGCCAGCAGGGCGGCACGCGCCGTCTCTGCGTCAAGAACGGTGCCGGCGCCGATGAGCGCCTTATCTCCCAAGGCCTCGGTAACATCGGCAATCAGCCGCATTGCTCCGGGCGCATCTACAGTAACCTCCAAGACCTCTACGCCTCCGGCATACAAAGCACGTGCCGTCAATTCCGTTGTTCCAGCCTGCATTCCGCGCATCACGCCGATGACTCCCGATTGAGTAATGCGTTTTATGGCTTCATCCCGCGTCACTTATACCTACCCCTTCGTATGGCCGCTGTCTGGTAGCCGCCGACTGCATAATCCGCATCCGTCCACATTCAACTTGCCTGACTATCGCTCTATGCTCACTGGCGTTCATTTCGCTGTTTTCCGCAACTTCCCTTGAAAAAACTACGCGAAGCAGCTTATTTCGATCTGAGGCGAGTGCAGGAATGCCGCATTTTAAGAGGAAGTCCATGCATATGACAGGCGCAACCTGTGTTGCGGCTACACGTTCCTAGTTTCGTGCATATAGGAGTGACTGCATTGCCTGATAATGCTTGGTACCAGCTAGGTCCCGCACTTAACAAACTGCCTGTGGGACAAGAGCCCAAATATGCTCAGTCTCTGGGATCGCCGGAAAAGGAGCCCTTCGGCATCTATATCAGCGACGAAGCCGCGGATTTTATCGGCAAATATCTGCTGGGCAATCCTCAACTGGAGATGGGCGGCCTACTGGTCGGCTACGTACTGCAATCGCACCGTCCGTTTATCATCATCAGCGGCGCCATTGAGGCCCGTTATGCCCATAATGTAGCCGGAGGCGTATCCTTCACTGAAAAATCCTTCGAGTACATGCGGCGCGTCTGGGAACGAGAGTATCCCGACACCTTGGTCTTAGGCTGGTTCTGTAGTCATGCCGACACCGGAGTCCAAATGTCGCGATACGATCGGTTCGTGCACGAGCGTTGGTTTACTCAACCTTGGCAAGTAGCCTTCATCGTCGATACCATCCGAAACGCATCCTTGTTCCATTGCCGACGCGACAACCAATTAGTGCCCATTGAAAACTTTGCGGTGTGGAGCGCGCACCTTGACCCCCTCCACACCATTACGCACCAGGCAGTGGTGCCGCCGCTCACGGATGAACCGCTCCGGCGCGAGTCCGAACTCTTGGTCCCGATGACCGAGATCAATGCTTACGAAGTAGAGGTAGCCGCGGTAACGGACCGCAATCCCTCCGCCTCTCGACAAGTACCGCTGATTTATTGGTTTCTTTTGCTGGGAGTATTGTTTGCCTTCACATGGCCATCTCTGCCGTGGAGTCTTCCCCGCCTTTGGTCTATGTTAGGCGAGCGCCGGGAGCAGTTGCGGCAGCTTGAGGAATACTTGGACGCGGATAACAGCGTCGGTAGCGTGGGAGATGCCTCGGCTCCGGCAGCATCGGATGTTCCCAACACCGGACTCTCTTTCGGAGATTCTACGGTGGAGTCGGACTGGCTGCATGAAGCAGACACATCGGCAACCCTGTACGAAATCGAACAAGGAGATACCCTATGGCACATTAGTGAGCGCACCTTTGGAGACCCCCTGCAGTATCGCCGGCTGGCCGAGGTTAACCAGATAACCGATCCTTCACTCATTCACCCCGGTACCGTCCTCAAATTGACACCATGATGCAAACGCCCGCAAAACAGCGCGGCGGCGCCTCCTTGATGATGAGAGGGCGTTCGGTTGCGCTAAGGGCTGGCTAAAACCGGGGAGTCAGCGATATGACCAACCCGCGTTATTGGCCAGTAACGCCATATGGCTCTGCCGATAATAAGTTCATCAGAAACATAGCCTACGCGTTCACTGCGACTGTCTTCGGAATTATTGCGATTGTCTCCCAGAACGAAATAACTCTGCTCCGGCACCATATAGGGACCGAACTCGCCTAAAATAGGCGAGGTAACATAGTCCTCTTCCAAACATTGGTCGTTCACGTAGACTTTTCCGCCTCGAATGACAACCGTATCGCCCGGCAAACCGATGACGCGTTTAATGAAGTATTGTTCCGGATCAGCCGGATAACGAAAGACGATTACTTCACCTCGGCGCGGCGTACGTAGCCGATAAGTCACCTTATCGATGAGTAATCGCTCGCCTGTATGCAAGGTGGGCAACATCGAAGGCCCTTCCACCGTAAAGGCGCGAGCGATGAAAAGGATCACAAACACGGCCAAAAAAACAGCACCGAGCAAAGTGCTCAAATACTCGCCAAACTCACTCTTATACGTTGTTCTCTCTTGCGAATCGGCATGTTCCACGCCGGATACCTCCCGGCCTTGCTGCATTGCATGTCGGCATCAATTCTCCTTACAAAAGAAAAATCCTGCCGCTACAGTCGAGGAACGGCAGGATGTCCAGTATCTGTCAGAAGGTCTATTCAGCGAGTCTTCTCCCACACTTGCAACAGCAGTCCGATGACGTTGTCGGTCACAAAACCCTCGCTTTCGATGCCGTAGGGCGTGGAGACGGCCTCATAGCCACCTTCCCAGATGGCATTGCGCGTAGCCAAATACCCGGTCTGCTGATTGGTCAACGATACCACCAGAGTAACCGGGAAGGGAGAACGGCTTTTTATGTATAAGCCGGTTTCCGCAAATATTTCTCCCGGGAGAAAAACGATTCCCAGATCACCATAGCCAATGACGGTGATGTCGAAAGGCCTGTTGTTGCCTGGTCCCAAGCGTTGAGCGGCACGTAATAAAGCCGCTGCTCTTTCCCACGCTTGTTGCGCACGTGCGATGAGCCACGCGTCACCGCCGAGCTTGCACTCATCCAAATAGCGGCGCGCCTCTTGTTCCCGTCTACTCATGACATCTTCAGACAAGCGTTCCGCCGTAGGCACCAAAAACCTTTGTCGCATTATCCCCAGCCGCCCATCACACCGCGTACACAATTCTGCAGCCTGCATTGCCGCTCCGGCAAGATAATTGCCTATCACTTGCCGCATCCCTTCGCCGCGCTTAAAGGGAACGACATTGCCCGCCGTGCCGGCTGCAAACATCACAGGCACGTTATACACCCGCTGTAGCGCTTCGCGTAGGGCGCCCGGATAATCGGCGGATATGGCAAAGGCATCCTTGCCTCCCACCACCGCATGCATGGGAGTGGATACAAGTAACAGAATGGGCCGCCCGTCGGCGTCGTCAAAGCGGATAAGCGTTTGCTGCGGATCAATGGGGCGGAACTGCAACCCCTCTTCCGGCGGCGGCAACGTATAGGTTGTGCAACAGGTGCCATCGGCACGCAATGGGCGGCGGTTGAAAGCGATCCGATTTATATCTGATACGCCGGTACTAATGGTTGCCGGTTGTGCGTTGTCAGCAGCCTCTACGGCAATGCGCAACAAATTGTCGTTTAGCTGTTTCAACCAATCTCGATGGGCATCGTTCACCGGCTTAACTGTAGCCGGACCAAAGTGCGTATGCGATGCTGAAATCACAATATGATCGTATGGGATGTCCAACTCCTCCGCGATACGCTGCCGGAGAGGTTCGCTCCACACTTCTTCCACCGCACATAGATCCAAGGTGAGCCAGACTAATCGGAGACTATCTTGCGTTATGCAGCAAGCATCCGCTGACAACCGGTCCTCAATGTCTGTACAACCGGCATCTTTGCGAAATGCGTAACCCGCCATGGATACCCCTAAGGGAGGCGTGATGTCGGTCCGAGCATGTCCAACATAGGTAACATATTCATTTTTGTCTTTTTCCATTTTTCTCTCCAATTCCTTTTTGGTATTAATGCATACGGCCATATAAACAGCTCTGCACCAACATGTCGATGCGAAGATTGTTCTCTCCCCAACCGCATTATATTAGTGACCCAATATAATGCGGTTATTGCAAAGCCCTTTTTTAACCTGCAAGATCAGTGATTTGCATAACCACTTACTCACACACCATACAGATACGGCACAACTCTAAAGCTCATGTGCCTTCCTACACATTTCTCGGCATTCTCAACCACTATACTTACGCATTTGCATCGGATAACCCTCCAATTTTATGCGGTGTTTTGCGACTTTATGTCATGATCGATTCCATTATCGAATTAGTAGGAGGAAAAATACCTCTCCCCACCACAAAGGAACGCAGGTGCAATTGTGGAATAATACCATTAAAATTGATGTGGTAAATTAAGTAAGCTCAACCATATGCTCGGATCAAACCTCAAATAAATGACGAATACGCCTTGCCCGCAACAATTAAGGCAATTGATAAAGGGATGTACGCGCAAGGCCGGCATCCTTCGCTATGGATGCCGGCCTTGCGCAACACATACGATGACATTTGTTTTATGAAGGAGTGAGTGCTCGTAAATATAAGCGTTATGTAGCTCCATCGGCGCCGAACTTTGGTTTTTCAGCACCTGAAGTAGTAACGTTGAGTAACACAAGTCGTATGCATAAGCGATCATTTTAGAAGGAGGCGTATGGTAATGTTCAGAAGGAGTATCGGACGAGTCTGTATGGTCATGTTGATGCTGGTTTTTGTCTCAAGCGTCGCGGCTTTGGCTGAAGAAGTCACAATCACCTTCTTTCACTGCTGCGGACAAGATTACCGCAATGCACTATACTCGGAACTATCTAGGGCATTTGAAGCCAGATATCCCGGCGTTAAAGTAGAGGACATCTTTCCGGCTGCAGGTGGCGGCGGGTATTCCGATAACATCAAAGTAGCCATTGCCGGTGGCCGTCCGCCGGATGTCATGTGGTTGGGCAATGGTTTGTGGAACTTTGCGGACGTGCTTCTGCCGTTGAACTCCCTGTATGAAAACGAACCGCATATAAAGGAGATCCTGCCCCATATCATCAAGTCCCACATCTGGGAAGGCAAACTGATCGGTATGCCCTACGGCATCAACACCCACGCCTTCTACTATAACGAAAACATGCTGGCCGAAGCAGGTATCGTCATGCCCAATGATTGGACATGGGACGAGGCCATTTCTATGGCTAAAAAGATGACCAAGGACAACAATGCCGACGGTACGATGGATCAATGGGGGTTGGCGTTAAGCGAGCTGACGCAGTGCTATACCTTCGGCGACAGTTTCTATACTCCAGACCTACGCAAGACGACCATTAATAATCCGGGTACCATTGCCGGCGTACAGATGTATGCCGATTTGGTCACCGATAAGTATGGCGTGCACCCGCCTTCAGGCATCGGCGGATCAAATCTTCTCATGTATCAGGGCAAAGTGGCCATGGCGCCGCGCGGCGTATTTGAGTTGGCGGACTACGAAAAGAACGCCGAATTCGACTGGAACGTACAAATCTATCCGGAACTGCAGGTAGGCGGTCAGACTTACAGAACAAGCTGGTTCAGCTCCGAGACTTGGGCGGTTTATGCCGGAACCAAAAATCCTGATATGGCCTTAAAGTTTGTGTCCTTCCTCATGGAACGAGAGAACATGATTAAATTTTCGAACTTAGGCGGCATAGTACCTACGCAACCAAGCGTAGCTCGGGCATCGTTCCTACAGGCGACGAAGCCCGCCAACATCAAAGCCTTTACCGACATGCTGGACTGGTGGAAGAGCGGCTATTCGCACCCGGCCGGCGTTACGCTACCGGGAGAGCATAGCCAAATTATGACTGGGCAGATACCGGCATCTACCGGCATTCAGGAGATCGAACGCAAGGTTAACGACCTGCTGGACGCCTTCTGGAGCAAACGGTAAGCACAATAGTCCAACTACAGGCACTATGTTGACGGGCGGGTACTACTCCGTACTCGCTCGTCTTATCCGCAGTAGCCTTTGATATTACAATTAGGCGAGGTATGCGTCAATGCACATGGACATCCGAGATCTCATAGCCAAACGCAGCGCATTGTTGTATTACCTGCTACGCAAGAGTCCTGTTACCCGCTCGGACTTGGTTGAGGTAATGGAGGTTTCCCAACCTACCATAACGCAATGGTTAAAAGACCTGCTCGCAGCCGACCTGGTGCGCGAAGTCGGCATCAGTACCCGCAGTTCAAATATGGGGCGGCCACGCATCTTAATTGAGCTCAATCCCGAAGCCGCTTGGGCGGGCGCATTTCACATCACCAGTCGTACGGCTGAGGTCGGTTTGGTCAATTGGATCGGCCAGGTCGTGGAATCGGCTACCATCAGTTGGGAAGCCATGGAGATGTCATATAGCCGGGCTTTGTTGGAAATCCTGGTCAACAAACTGGCGCAATGGTTGAAGGAAAGGAATATACCCGACAGTCGCATGCTTGGGCTTGGCGTAGCTACAGCAGGTCCGGTCGATAATCAACAAGGTGAAGTCATTACTTATAACCTGGAAGACGGAGTACGTCGGCGGCATTCCTTCCCTGTCCGAGACATCTTAACCGCCCTTACCCCGTGGCCGATTCGCATGGACACGAATGCTTGGGCCATCGCTTCAGGTGAACGCTGGTTCGGTTCCAAATATGAAAACTTCATGGTCATCCATGCCCACGAAGGCGTAGCGGCAGGCACCGTGCTCAACGGGCAACTCTACCGTGGGTCGGGCTTGGCGGGCGAATTGTTCTCCGTCAATGTGATTATACATAATCCGGCATCTCCGCTATGCGGTCGCAAAATGCAGTTATCCGACATCGTCAGAAGGAAAGCCGTTTTGGCGCGCATTCCCTCCGAGAAGGGTTTGAGAGATCTCGACCAGGTCGTCATTGCCGCTAATCAGGGTGATACGGAAGTGCTCCAGGTGCTCATGGATTGCGCTGAGGCATTGGTGATCGTGTGCAGCCCCCTTGTCAACACCCTGGATCTCGATGCCGTCGTGTTGTCCGGTCCTATTTTTGAGGTACCCGCCGTAGTTGCATATATACGGCGCTACATCCAAGAACAATCCTTTGCCGGCGTGATGGAGAACCGTCCACCGCAAGTGACCCCCATTTCATTCCAGCGACAAGCCGGTTTGGTCGGTGCCGCCAGTCTTGTCTTCAACAGCGTGTTTCAGGCCAACACAAACCAGCGTGAGTATTGGGCCATTAACTTGTAACGCCCGTACGCTCCGGTGCGTCGGCCTTAGGGTTATGGCTCCCACAACCGCCTCTGCATCACTTCACGATATACTGCGGCATGCTTACGAAAAGCACTTATGTCGCGCTCATCCAGAGCCCGATCGATGGCCTCCCGAGTAAAAATCGCCAGTACGGCCAAGTCCACTTGATCACGCAGTATTTCCGCCAAAACTCGTTCCAGGATTTCTCGCTCCGGCGGATGCGTCGGCATGACGGGATGAGGTTCCGCCACACGTTCATACCAGGAAGGGATCGGGCCGCAAAACGAGAAGACGACATAAAGCTGACCGGAAACCTCATGCAGAACCTCGATGGCATCCAACGGCTCATGGATGCGCCTGACGCATTCTCGCCGCGTATGGCGCACCAACTGACCGTTGACAATACTGACTTCTTCCCTTTGCCGGGCGCCGAGTTCCAGTTCAAAACCCACTCGCGGACTACCTAACTCTGAGATAAGCATGGTGTGCGGTAGAAAATCGCGGTTGCGCACAAAAGTCAGCCGATTAAGTAACTGCCTGGATTCTCCCAGCGCCTGTAACAAGAACTTGCTATGCGGGTGTTTCAAGGGGCTTCGGCTGAACTGGAGAATGGCTTGTTGCTTGGTAACCATGGATCACACCCCAGTGAGATCAGAGTCGGCGGGCAACGCTTGACGGCCTAGATCCGTCACGGCCGTCAGGATGTCCGTGTTTTCCTGCTCACTAGCACTATATGGCTCAATGTGACCAAGCATGACGAGAGTTCGCCATAGTGTTCAACCGCGTTGTAGGTTAAAATCCATCTTAGGAATACGCGTTGTGAAAGGTGTTGAACATGCAAATAACGTTTTTGGGAACAGGTACGTCGCAGGGGGTGCCGATCATCGGTTGCCGCTGCGAAGTGTGCACTTCGCCGGCTGCGGAAAACAAAAGGAACCGGCCTAGCTTGTGGGTAGAAGTAGCCGGGCGATCCATCATCATTGATACCGCACCGGAACTGCGTTTACAGGTCCTTCGGTACGGGCCGACAAAGTTAGATGCCGTCTTATTCACGCATGCTCACGCCGATCACATCTTTGGGTTTGACGACATTCGCCGCTTTTGCCAAACGCAGAGGACGGCGATCCCAGTATATGCCGCGCGAGACACCTTAACGGTATTGCAGTCGCTGTTTAGTTACGCTTTTAACTTCCGTGACGGAGATTGGTCCATCCCAAAGGCTATCGCACACGAAATAACAGGACCTTTTGAGGTGCTGGGAGTGCCCGTAACGCCATTGACGGTGTACCATGGCTACATGCCGGTCATTGGCTTTCGCATCGCCGGTTTTGCCTATATCACCGACTGTTCGTCCATCCCGACCGAAACCGAGGCCGCATTGGAAGATTTGGACGTATTGGTGCTGGATGCCTTGCGTTATCGCTTCCATCCGACCCACTTCAACATCGACACAGCGGTAGCCACCGTTGAGCGGTTGCAACCCCGTCGCGCCTTTTTAACCCACCTGTGCCATGAGGTGGAACACCACACCTTGCAGCAATCGTTGCCGGAGCATATTGCCCCGGCATATGACGGATTGCGCTTTTTTACCCCTGACCCGCCGCGCCTAAGCAGTCCGGCTCCGTAGTCCCGCGCTCTCAATTGACGCCTTTCAGGAAGTAAATGGTATCCAGGCGCAGGCGCTGTGCGGCAGCAATCACATCCTCTTTACTGACCGCGGCTATTCGCTCAAGCGTCTCTTGCACCGTAGCTCGACTGCCTTCAATGTTCCCCGTAAGATGATACATCATGCGCGAAATGGCATCATCCTGCGTAAGCCGCATCCGGGACAACAAACGGCTGCGGGTGGCATCCATCTCCATCGCGGTGATGTTCCCCCGGCGCAAGTCATCCACCTGTTTGAGCATAATGTCCAAAGCCTGCTGATACTTAGCCGGATCAATCCCCGCTATAGCCAGTAGGTACCCCTTGTTGGCATTGTACCCGGAATTGGCCTGATAAGCTAATCCGGCCTTCTCCCGCACATTAAGAAAAAGCTTGGAGTGAACGAAACCGCCCAGCACTCCGTTGAGAAAACTCATCGCATGCCGCTCGGGAGCGCTGTAACGCACATCGGTACGAAAGCCGAGCACAATCCAGCCTTGCCCCATCACTTCCTCTTCGACCACTGTTCGGGATTCGCCGGTTCCTGAGGTAACCTGCGTTCGAACCGGTTCTTGTGCCTTTCCGGCTATGTGCGTATATTCTTGTAACGCCTGTTGCGCCTCGCTTAACGAGACATCTCCGACCACATAAAAGTCTATAGGCGCCGTGGCGGTCTGACGCCGGTGTTGCCGGAGCAGATCGGCGGCAGACAACGCTTTTACGCCTTCGACCGTGCCCAACTCGTAATGGCGGAATGGATCATCCTGATACATGTGTTGTAAACAACGAAATACGGCCCAGCTCGACTTATTATTGATGAGGGAGCGAATTCGCCCGACCTGCAACTGCTTCTCCTGCTCCACATAGTCCTTTTTCAGACCTTCTCCCTCAATAACGGGTGAAAACATGGTTTGGAGCAGGATCCGTATGCCCTTGGCAAATACCGGTTGATCCAAATACCGATCGCCCGGTAGGTTAAGAACAAACCAGCTTAAATGGGTATCACCGATTTTTTGCACGCCTGTTCCCAGGTGCGTACCGTACAGGCCATCCAGCTCACGTTCTAAATCCATGGCGGTAGGCCACTGCGAGTTACCGCGGCGTAATACGCGCGGCAATAGGCCGACGGCCGCCACCGTCTCTTCGGCTAAGGGTTGTCGGCAAAAGGCCGCTACGGTAGTGCGTTTAAACGTCTCGGTGCTTGCTACGTGCAAATGCATGTCGGTCCCCAACCGAACCGTAGCAAATTGCGGTGGAAGACCAGTCATCCTGTTCACTAGTCTACCCCCCCTTTCAGGGGTTCAACCAAGGATACAACCCTGTTGTCGTCCCTGATCAGCTGTTGAAGGAAGTCTTGTCCGTCGTCAAGCGACACCTCGCTAAGCAACTCGGGATTAGCGAGAAAATCCAACCCGTTGAACCGGTGAGTAATGAAGGTACCGGCAAATTGTTCCGGGTTATCCAGGACGGATAAAAAGGAGCCGATTTCCTGGCGTCGTGCCGCTTCGAAGTTGTCGGGATGAATACCTTGTTCTTTTGCCCGCCATAGTTCCTGGGTCACTGCATCGACCAGGCTGTCGGCATCCTCGGATTCACCATCAATCCACACGAAACCGGCCCCCGGGTAGGCTGAATAACCAAAGCGGAAGCCTTCGGTTAACACGCCTTTTTCATATAATCGCCAATAGTTGGGCGTAATGCGACCCAACACCGCGCTGAGCGCTAGATTAGCCGCAATAAGTTGCTTTTGATAGTCCCGGGAGGCGCCCGTCGGAGGTGCATCATGTTTAAATCCCATGAGGACCCGCGGGCGTGACACTTTCATTTCTACAGCTATCTCTGTCCGCACCACGGACGGAGGTTCTGTGGGAATGACCCGAGCGACGGCGTCGCGCCGCTGGTAGTTACGTCCGGCTTGATCACGCCGGACTTGCTCCTCAATGGCTTTAAAATCCAGATCTCCCGTTGCGACCAGCATCATGTTGCCTGGATGGTAAAAGGTATCGTGACACTGATATAGCAGTTCTTTGGTGATGCGATTGATGGACTCTACCGTACCTTCGACGCGAATGCGCACCGGATGGTAATGATACATCGACTCCAGCATATTGAAGTATGCCGTGCGCAGTGGGTTGTCTAACCCTGTCCGTATCTCTTGCTCGATAATACCCTGCTCTTTGGCCACGGTCGCGTCGGTAAACCAAGGTGTCTGTACGAAGTTGAGCAGAATGTTTAGTCCCGCATTGAAGTGATCGGCGGTCGAAAAATAGTAGACGGTATAGTACGGACCGGTATAGGCATTGGAGGTCATGCCTAGCTGCGAGAACTGCTGTGAGACATCGGTACCGTCAGGTTCCTCAAAGAGCTTATGCTCAAGAAAATGCGCGATACCGTCAGGAACATGGGTGACCTTCTGCTCACCGGCGGCTAGAAACGAGGTGTCCATACCCCCGTAATGCGTGGCAAAAGCTGCAAACTGCTGCGTAAATCCCGGTTTCTTCAATAGTACCACGGTAAGGCCGGAGTCCAATTGGGTTTCGGCGACTTCCTGACCATACACCTGACGTTGCAATGTCAATGCTGTGTCTCCCTCCAGTGGAAAAATGACGGACTCTCGCATATTACGGCGTCAGGATGCCGTTCACCTTTTCTCAAGTATACCCTATACGTATACAGGCCACTCTTTAACCCCCAGTCCGGCTCATCACGGCACAGGGTTTAAAAAAAGGCGCCGAGGGCGTGGTGCACCCGGCGCCGCTTGTGATCAACGCCGCAGTTATTAGTAAACTCCTATCCGGCGTAGATACTCAATGGAATTCACTACACGAGAATGGTGCAGCTCAAGCGTACGTGTTTCACCTTCAATACCTTCCAGCTCCAAGCTGTACGGACCGCGGAAGCCGACCGACTCTAATACGCGGAAGATGCCCGGGAAGTCAATACAGCCTTCACCTTCGCCCAATGCCGGGAAATACCAATCCTTGAAACGCTTGCGGCTCTCTTTTAGATGCACATGGGCTACATACGGCGCCAGCTGCTCCAGCTCGGCTACCAGATCGATATCCTCGTTGTAGTAGTATGGGTTGGCCGTATCGAAATTGATACGGATATTGCTGTGGTTCAAATCGCGCATGGTCTGTAAGCCGCCTTGCGCGTCGGGGACCAACGGCGGGTGAGTCTCCATAGTGATGATCATTCCCAGTCGAAGCACGTAGTCTGCCAACTCGAGCAGATGATCGTACACCACAGTGGAACGCTCGGGAGCGGAAAGCGTATAGAAACGGGCACCGAGTTCGTGAGCGATGTCCGCTTGTTTCTTCAGCGCCTCCACGCCTTCTTTCGTGCGCAAATCCGCATGACCGAAGGCGGAAGTTATCCGCACGTTATTCTCCGCCGCCAGTTGCTTGAACTGCGCGACAAGCTCGGGTGAGGTGTTCTCACTGATTATAGCGAGAGGATCCTCCGCCGGACTCGGTTTGGACCACAGGCCTAATTCCATATTGTTTAAACCGGCACGTGCCGCGCCTAACAGCGTTTCGCGCGCCCCGTATTCACCATATGTATTTGTAAATACCTCCAACATGATTTTCATGCTCTTTCATCCCTTCCGTATCAGCTGCTGACAAAGCGCCAAGCCGTTGTCGCATTCCCTTCCGTCATACTAAGATGATCATGTACTCCTTCGGCAAAAGGAGCAAACCTCCTCTCCGTTCACTTAATTGTTGCAAAGAACGGCTCTCGGTATATGACCGTCAATCGCCGCCGGAAGAGAGTACGCCGGAACGGTGCTTTGGGATTTCATCGGCTTGGCGTATGCAGCGAAACTTTGTTAGTATTAGGAAGTTGAAAGGGTTATATCCATAAGCTATGGTCGGTTGCGGACCACGCAGGTTTCCCATTATGGATGAGGAGGCTTAGATTACGATAAAATTCGACTCCGATAGGCCTATGGGTGCAGGATTAGCCCTATGAATAACGAAAGCCACAGGAATAGCTGATTAATTATGGTGGAGGTTCGTGTCCAGAATGCTGAAACATGATAAAACAAAGCTTATCGTTCTTTTAACGGCTATCAGCTGCCTAATTGCCGTTGCATCGTCCTCAACCGCCTTAGCGGCCGTACCCGTAAAACCGCCCGCCGGATCGTCAAACGGTATCACCATCGACACCATCCTCGCTCAAGTGGAGGAGCGGTTTGAAGACATATACGATCTGTCGGGGCTGGTTGATTTAAAGCAATATACCAGTGACGGCACCGTTGTAGCGGCGCAAACCACGGTCGATGCTCTGCTGCCCGGTCTGCTCCGTCTGGAATTCGTCAATCCGGAAACCTTTGCCGGAGCCATCTACGTGATTGACCGCGACAAAGATCAGGTGATCCAGTATTCACCCATTACCGAGCAAGCCATCGTCTCCAGCATCGACCAGGTAATTGCCGAACGCTTTGTGCCCACGACGGTAGAGCAGCTGTTTTCACTACCTTCACCTGACGATTACGATCTTACTCTGGTGGGTACTCAGCAAAATCTGCTGCATGTTTCCGCCCGGCCAAAAAAAGCGGACGATACATTTTCATATCATTTCTGGATAGACAAGGAACAGTGGATGGTGCAGCGCATGCAGGTTTTTGATGCCGGGGCACTGCTTTTTGAGATCATGTTATCCGGCATTGTCACTAACAGCGGCTTCAGCGCGACTCAGTTACGCAGTATGCCCGCCGGAGCGATTATGATCTATCGTTAGGCGGAACTTCCCACCACACTTAGCCGCACGTACGGCTACCGCAGTCGGTTATTCTATTGCACGCGAAAGCGAGGTAATGCTTACCATGCATTACCTCGTTACACGCAGAAGAGCCTAGGCGCTTGATTACGCATGCAATGTCCTAATGCGCAGGGGGTCAACTCATTGAGATTAAGCCAGTTCGTCGTACGTCGTCCGGTTACCGTTTCCATGATGGTAGCAGTGATTCTCCTGCTCGGTTGTTTGGCCGTCACACGCCTTGAGATAGACATGTTACCAAACCTGCAACTTCCGGTTGTCGGAATCGTCACGGTTTATCCGGGCGCCGACCCACAGGCTGTTGAAGGACAGATCACCAATCGCATCGAGTCGGCCATCGCCACAGTATCCGGTCTGAAGTCGCTCCAAAGCTACAGCATGGAGAACGCCTCAGTCGTTATCGCCACCTTCAATGCAGGCGTCAATCCTTCTGATGCGGTAAACGACCTCACCACGCTCATCGCTCCGGTGAGCGCCACGCTGCCGGCAAATACCATTCAGCCCGTAATCGTCAAAGTCGATCCGCGTCTTTTCTCGTTAGCCACCTTGGGAGTTACCGGTTCAGATGATATTGTGGAACTCACCGACATTAGTGAAAATGTCTTAAAACCCATACTGGAAGAGCTCCCGGGCGTAGCCCGCGTCAATCTGATTGCGAGCAGTAAACCGGAGATCTCTATCCTTTTTGATACTCAAGTACTGCGCGATAACAACATTCCACCCTACACGCTATTGGAACTGATCGCCAGCCAGAATGTCATGGTTCCCGCCGGCCCTCTGGTCGACGACGGCACTCGCTACAATGTGCGCGTCGGCAACCCCTTCAGGGATGTTGAAGATATTCGTAATTTGGTAATCGGCGAGAAAAAGACCACCGGTCTTGAGGCGGGCGGGTTCGCCGCTCTGATTCCACAGGTATTGTTACTGCGGGACGTTGCACAAGTGGTGGAAGGTACCAGTCCGCAACAGGCCTATGCGCGCGTCAACGGCCAACCGGCCGTATTGCTTCAGGTATACAAGCACGCTAACGCCAGCAGTATCGCTGTGTCCGCAGAAATCAAACGTGCTCTGGACCGCCTGAACGCCGAAGCCGGGGAAGCCGTGGAAGTCAGGTTGTTGGGCGATCAGTCCGAGTTTATTACCACGTCGTTGGCTGATGTGGGCAGTGCCGCGATACAAGGCGCCGTCTTAGCCATCATCTGCCTGTTTCTTTTTTCGCGCAGTTGGCGCAGCCTAGCGGTACTTGTCGTTTCCATTCCCATCTCCATCGTCATCTGCTTTATCCTCATGTATTTCGGTAAGCTCTCTCTCAACCTCGTCAGCTTGGGCGGTTTGGCTTTAGGCGTCGGAAACTTGGTGGACGACGGTATCGCCGTACTGGACAACATTCTACGTCATCACCACGAAGGGAAAGGCGCCCGCGACGCGGCAGAACGAGGCAGCCGAGAGATCGCGATGGCCATGGTGGCTTCCGCGCTCACCTCGATTGTGGTCTTCGTGCCCTTTGCCTTTTTGTACTCCACCGCCGGGCAATGGTTCCGCGATATGGCCCTTACGGTCTCATTTACCTCGGCGGCCTCACTCGTCGTCGCCATTACCGTGGTCCCGGCCTTGAGCGCCAAGCTGCTGGGCAACCTGCGCAGACGACGTGTAGAGCAAAAAGAGCAACTTGCAGATGCCTTGCCGCAACCGGTTGTAGACGACCCCCTGTTGAAGGAACCCGATTGGATCGCGCGTATGAGACGGAACTACGGCAAGCGCTTGGAACGTGTGCTTGGTCACCCGGTCTATGTTATGCTCATCGCCGTACTATTACTGGGCATCGGCGGATTGATACCCGGCCGCCTACCGGTAGAGCTGCTCCCCAACATGAGTAGCAACGCAATTAACGTTACCTTGACGATGCCCATCGGAACGCCGACCACTACGACGAATCAAGTGGCCATGCAAATAGAGAAGTCCATCTCCACTCTGAACGGGGTGGCGTCTGTTTGGTCGCGTATCGGTCAAGACAGCGACGACGTCGTGCAGCTGATTCAGGGCTCCGGCAACCATGTAGCCGGCATTCATGTCAACTTAGTTCCCGCTGACCAGCGACAACACGACACATATGCGATAGCCGACCAGATCCGCACACTGTTGGCAAATGCGGACCTAGCCGGCGGACACTTGGCGGTCAGTACCGAGCGCGTCACGGATTCCTTAGGTGCCGACTATTCCCCGGGCGCCACCATACACATCAAAGGTCGCGACCTGCACATATTGGAACAGATATCTATGCAAGTGGCGGAAAGACTTCAAGCGCAAGGCGGCTTTACCGAGATTTCCACCTCTGTGGAAGAGCGTCAACCGGAACTCATATTCACTGTGGACCGCACCAAAGCGTTGTTAGGCAGCATGACCACCGGCGTCGTCGGGCTAATGCTGCGCGCCGCCATCTCCGGACAAGAAGTCACGACTTTGGAGCAAAACGGCCGCAGTATTCCCGTAGTGATGCGAGCGCATCCTAGAGAATTGGACAGCCTCGATGCGTTATTGGACATGTATATTCAAGGGGTACCGCTATCCGGTGTCTCTAATGTGCCGGCAGTCCGTTTCAGTCGAGTGGTTTCCACTGAAAAAACGCAGGGTCCGGTGACCATTGAACACACCAATCGCATGCGTACCGTCACAGTGAGCGCCAAATTGGCGGATATCGACCTAAGCGAAGCCAAGCGGCGCATGCAGGCGGCGCTTGCCGCAGTCGAGTTTCCCTTCGGCGTTGAGGCGGAAATTGCCGGCGTGCATAGGACAATTGATGAAGCCGTCAACGAAATGGTCTTAGTGTTGGCGATCGGTATTCTCTTGGTCTACATCGTTATGGCCGCTCAATTCGAATCATTCCTCTACCCTTTCATTATGATGCTGACGGTACCGGCAGGAATAGCAGGCGGTCTGGCGGCTCTGTGGTTGACGGGTCAGAATATGGGAGTATCAGCATTGATGGGCTTGATTATCGTCGTCAGTGTGGTTACTCGTAACGGTATCGTGCTGGTTGATGCCATCAACCAGGAACGTGCTCATGGTAAGGATCTCGATGAGGCGATTCTCACAGCCGCGCGCAATCGGATTCGTCCCATTCTGATGACATCCATCACGACCGTGGCAGGGTTGCTGCCGCTGGCGATTGCGGCCGGAGAAGGAACCGAGTTGCAGAAACCGCTTTCTATAGCGGCCATGGGCGGCCTGATTATCTCAACCATACTTACCTTGTATGTAGTGCCGGCCGCCTACAAGCTGATAGCAAAAAGGCGGCCCGTAGTGATCGTACAGGAACAGCAGCAACTAATGGGATAGCGAAAAACCAGCTACAAAGCCGCAGGGACGCCGTGCCGGGCTGCGCGGCGTCCCTTCATTTTACCAAGGCATAGCCAGATTTCCGTCATCGTCAAACCGCCAAGGCAGCGGTTCACTCAACTGCTGCATACCAGGTTTGCTCGCCAGCTCTTCCCAAACCGCAGTGGACACGTACAAGTCGGCCAGCTCCAGACTGTTTTTAGCCCTCACTACTCTGGCTTCGGCTACGTTAATCCGCCAAGCGCAGCGAAACGCCGTCGTAATGGCAGCCAAATCAGTCGGTAAGGTAACGGGAATGCGACCACGCTCCAGGAACGTGGAGGTGACGGCATTGATATAGGTCGCATTTTCGTCGATTTTACTACGTAACCTTTGGGTGATGACATCCGCTAAACCGATACCTACGGCATTGCCATGAGATTCCGCGGTGAGGTCCAGAACGACGATGCGGCGAATGCCGGGCGTTTCATACTCTGCTTCGCCGGCAATGTAGAGACGACCGATCACATTCGTATCGATGCCGGAACCGCTGATGTTTTTCCCCATTTCATCCAACACCAACACATCCAGGCTATCTACAGGCAGCCGCCCCATGAGATTCCGGGCTAACGTCAGCAGCTCTTTTTCTCCCCGTATCATCTCGTGCGACGCCAGTGCCCGCAGTACGGCAGGTTGATCATGAGGATTCTCCACAATAGCCATACCGGGTAAAATGGGCAATTCAGCCAGAATGATTTCGGCCATTTGAGGAATGAGTTCACGCAGACCGTATACGCCATAGGCGTGCACGGCTTGCGCTCCCTTTTCTTTCCCACAACCAATCACCAGCATTTTGATCAATCCGCTGGCGAAATCACCTGTGAAATCCGTATGCGGCTTCACGCGATTGACCACCACAATCCCATCTGCCTGCGCTGCATGGCGATCGAAGTATACCGTGGGACCATTAGGCAACCGACCGATTTCAACCGTCTCCATAGTGGCATGGATGGGTACGCCCATCTGCTCTTCCGTAATTCCGGCAGAGGCCAACACCTCCTTCTGGCCTTCCGCTGTAGCACCGCCATGGCTTCCCATGGCAGGGAATATGAACGGTTGGGCGCCTACGTCTTGCAGCGCGCGGATAACGCCGCGTACGATTTGCGCATAGCATGCGATGCCGCGCGATCCGCAGCCCACAGCAATTCTAGTTCCCTGTATCGGCGCGGCATGTCGCAGACTTGTGCTCATCTCGCGATACGTCGCCTCTTCAGGCTGCTTTATTTCATTCGCCGGCAGTGTTTGGCGCACACGTACCATCAACGGCAATTGTTCCAATTCGTACCGCCACCTTTACGTCCGCTGCTGCCGCGCGTCTTGCTCCCGCCGCAGTTTGACTATCTCTTGTTCGAACATCCACAGTTTGTCAATCAGCTCATCTAAATCTTGTTCGGTAGGGTTCTCACAGCTCTTCCACCAAAGCCTTAGTATCTCCAGCTTGGCGTCCACCCATGCGGCGATGCACTGAGGATCATTCTCATTCAGTTGCAAATTCCGCCCGAGCTCAATCAGGGCGGCGGTGTGTCGCACTTCGGTGCCGCAATAGGGACACCGTTCCCGCTTACCCGGTTGGTGCACCGTACTAAAGATACTAAAGCATGACGGACAAACAATTTTGTTCAAGCTATGCCCCCCTTTACCTTGCAGTTTTCTCGTGCCGTAGGCGGTATTCCTTCAGCCTGCGCATACCAAGCTAAGCGCTTTTCCCGACCTTACCTTGATATATACCGCATGCCGCAAGCCATAGAGCCAATACTAACATTGATTATATACACTCTGAGGATTGTTGCCTGATGCTACGAAACCGCTGGTCCTATTGCAAAAGAGCGATGATCGTTCTCATCGGTTTGGCGCTATTCCCCATGGTTTTTTGGACCATACAGGCCGCATGGATCGTTGCGACGGATCGCCCGGAGCATATTAGTGATGCCGCCACCTTGTTGGACATTAAGGGACGGTTCATAGCTACCGTTGGTACGGGCCGCCAAGCCTACATACCTTACGAGGATATACCGCCCCATGTCATATCCGCCCTGATAACTATTGAAGACGAGCGTTTTTTTCAGCACTTCGGCGTCGATCCGCGCAGCATATTGCGCTCGCTTTGGGTGAATCTGCGTTCAGGTCGCCGCAGTCAAGGCGCCAGCACCATCACCCAACAATTAGCACGCAACCTTTATTTGAGTCGAGAGAAAACGTGGACACGCAAAATAAAGGAAGCCATTTTCGCCGTATTGCTTGATCTGCGGTATACTAAGGAGCGTATTTTGGAGCTCTACCTAAACACGGTGTACTTTGGTGAAGGCGCCCAAGGCATTGAAGCGGCAGCGTACGCCTACTTCGGCAAAACCACCCGCGAAATCGATGTGGCTGAAGGCGCACTGCTCATTGGTTTATTAAAAGCACCGTCCGTGTTGTCTCCGTATAAAAATGCCACTGCGGCAATACAGCGGCGTGACTTAATCCTCCGCATGATGCAAGAGAAGGGTTATATCACAGTCGATCAGATGCAAACGTCGCTGGAGAGCGAGCCGCATTTGGCCAAGCGGCGCGGCGGCCTCGCCCCCTACTTTGTCGATTACGTGACTACGTTATTAGTGAACCAATTTGGACATAGTACCGTGTATCAAGGCGGCCTGCGCGTGATAACCACGTTGGACTTGGATATGCAGAATGCAGCGCAAAATGCTTTCGGCGACATGCAGGGAGCCCTTGTGGCGCTTAATCCGCGTACCGGCGGCATTACGGCTATGATAGGAGGCCGCGACTACCTGGAAAGCCAGTTCAACAGAGCCACACACGCATTACGGCAACCCGGCTCCGCCTTCAAACCCTTCGTATATGCGGCCGCCTTAGAGCGCGGTTGGACCATGAATCGCACCATCATTGATCATCCTGGCGACTTTAACGGTTACAAACCGGAGAACTTCAACGGAGAGTATTGGGGCCAGGTCACCTTAAAACAAGCTTTAGTCCGTTCTCTAAATACGGCATCCGTCCGTCTGCTGCAACAAGTAGGCGTAAGTCATGCCGTTGAGATGGCGCAACGCTTAGGTATCAACACGTTGTTGCTGCCGGAAGATCGCAACCTGGCCTTGGTATTGGGTGGCCTTACGCAGGGAGTGACTCCGTTGGCAATGGCGGCCGCCTACGCCCCCTTTGCCAATGACGGCATAAAAAACGATCCCTACGCCATTGAGCAGGTAACAGACAATGAGGGCAGACTGCTCTTTCATCATCAGCCCCATCCGCGCCGTGTGCTTAGCTCCGAAGTAGCTTATCTAATTACCAACATGCTGCAGGCCGCCGTGCTCAACGGTACGGGCAGTGCGGCAAACATCGGGCGGCCACAAGCCGGCAAAACAGGTACCACCAATGACTCTCTCAGCGCATGGTTTGTCGGTTATACGCCGCAAATGGTCGCTACGGTGTATATCGGTCACGATACGCGCAAACCTTTAACAGGCGGAGGCGGCAGTTTGGCTGCGCCTATATGGGGTAAGTTCGCCGTCGCGGCTCTTAAGAACCAACCTGTAGAAGACTTCGTAGTACCTGACACCATTCAAACCGGTATTCCGGTTGACGTATTTACCGGTCTATTAGCCGGCCCCGCGTGTTCCCTACAAGAACAAGACGCATTCATCGTCGGCACCGCGCCGCACAATTTGGCCCCTTGTTATTGGAATGCCGCTGCGCAACCCAAGCCTTACCGCATCGGTTCAGGTCCGGTGGAAGCATCTCCCGATACCACAATCGTCCAGTTACCTCAGAGCCCATTTGGCGATCCCGCCACGTATCCGTTAGGACAGAACCCCTTGCCTACCTCACGGATTATTCCTTGGGAACTCAACCAACTGATTCCGTTGGAGCTCGATCTACCGGTACCGCGTCCGCTGGAACCTATAACTGAACCACCTGCCTCAAACGATGCGGCGGCCGATCCGACGCCGACAACCGCTTCATACGGTGAACACAGTGATCCGCAGACAGGTGAAGGAAACCTTGCCGCCTCTCCACCGGTGCACCTGGCGCCGTTAAATCCGCAAGAGGTAACGCCGGACAATTCGCCTGCCCTAGAAAGCGAGGCGGATGGATCCGAATCACACCCGGATCCCATAGTTGGTGTTGGTGCCGAAAGCTCATAAAGCGGTTAAGCCGCAGTAGCCTAGTGTTCACCACTGATGCATGCCGTGGCCGGCTCAATCATTAGCTATCGGTGATAAACACCACTGCGGCGTCACCGACATTTCGGCGAGTCGTCCTATCGGATCGGTAAAGAAGTCCTCCAGCACGATGCAGGCGGTGCCGATGAGCCCGGCATCACTCCCGAGTTCTGCCGGGCAAATGCGAGATTGCAGTCCCAGCCCATGAATCCACTGTGTCCATTGAGCCACCTTATACGGCACAGCTGAGCCGCCCAGGACCACGAGATCAGGATCAAACGAAAATACGGCAGCGGCGAGCATGGCTGCCGCCTGCGCGTCCAAGCCGCACACATCCAGCGGCAACGGTTGCACGGTGGACAGGATGCCTGAACGGCCATGGGCTCCGACATATAACTCATTGCCCAAAACCACGCCGACGCACGGCGTAGCCTCTGCATCAAAGTACACCATGGAGGCGTGTTTTCTGCCGCAACCGTACCACGCTTCCGCCATGGCGGCGGATCGCGCCAGATACTCCGTTTTTACCGGGAGTGCGGCTGACTTCGGCCTATATGTACGCCACCATGGTGTTCCCTGCATAGCCGAAGAATCGATGCCGGTTATGCCGGCGCCGATGACATCCCATTTTCGTTCTTGCGCCTGCACGGCCAAGGTTTGGTACAGACGCTCAGCAGACCATGCAGCTTGGACGTCGTCGCCCGCATCAATGCCGATGCTTTCGTACCAACCCACTTGACCTGCCAAATTGACTAACCCGCCTTGAATATGGTTAGGGTAGACGACCAGCGCAATGACCCAGCCGGCTTGCGCATTAAGGCTGAGCATGGTACGCCTGCGCCCACCTTGCGAAGCGGCGCTCCCCACCTCGAGCAGCAGGTTCCAACGGAGGAGTTCGTTAACCATATTAGTGATGGTGGATGGAGTCAGTTGCGTGTATTCAACGAGTTCTATGCGAGACACTAAACCAAGCTGGCGAATGGCGGTAAAAACGACGGCGAGGTTCTTGGAGCGAACCTGCAGAAGACTACTACCAGTGGGTATGGATTTCACAATAACACCTACTACGCCTTATGTTGGAGCAACACTCTTCTATACCCCTTTTTTTCCGTGCAACGAGAAGGGAATGAACCGCCAGAATTCATTAGAAGAGCATCAGTCTCTAACCACAGAATACCAATACAAGTAAACAAGATCAACTGAGTCTCTTTCATGCAGAGGCAACAAAAAGGCTGACCCGGTTATGATCGGATCAGCCAAAACATGCGTACATAGATACGGCAGACTAGCGCTTGGAGAATTGCGGCGCCTTACGCGCTTTTTTCAAACCGTACTTACGCCGTTCCTTCATGCGAGGATCGCGGGTAAGCAAACCGGCGACCTTCAGAGGTTTACGGAACTGCTCATCTACCAAAAGCAGGGAACGGGCGATACCGTGACGAATTGCGCCTGCTTGTCCGGATAGTCCGCCGCCATGCACCTTAGCGAGGACGTCGTATTTGCTCTCAACGCCGGCTAGCTGTAGTGGAGAACGCACTACCAACTGTAAAGTCGGCCGACCGAAGTAGTCGGTTAACTCACGATTGTTGATGATGATTCTACCGGTTCCAGGTACCAGCCTGACACGAGCTACAGCTGTTTTCCGACGACCGGTACCGCGATATTGAGTGGGAACAGATGCTGCCAACATGTTACCTCCCTTCCACAGCCAACGGAATTGGCTGCTGCGCTGCATGCGGATGTTCCGGTCCCGCGTACGCCTTGAGCTTCCGGAATTGACGGCGTCCAAGAGCATTGTGAGGCAGCATGCCCCATACCGCCAGCTCGACGAGCTTTACCGGATGTTTGGCGAGCAAGTCGCCTGCCGGAACCGCCTTAAGTCCACCAGGGTATTGTGAGTGCCGATAGTAAATCTTATCTTTGAGCTTATTCCCCGTAAGTACCACCTTATCGGCATTCACGATGATAACGAAATCGCCGTTGTCGATGTGGGGAGTATAAGTGGGTTTATGCTTACCGCGGAGAATGGAAGCTACTTGAGAAGCTAAGCGACCAAGCCGCTGCCCCGCAGCGTCAACCACATACCATTGCTTCTCGAGTTCCGCTTCCTTCGCCATGAAGGTGCGTTGTTGCATCAGCGTAATCCTCCTAGAGGATGGTGACCTGTCCATGAAATAAGAGCAGGAGACCTACCATCAATGATCGGTTACCTTGTTTAGGCAGAATTGATCTGGAATGCCACGCAGCTTGCTGACGAGTCCGCGGGGAGGACAAGCATCCGTGCTGCATGCGATGGAAGTGAA
>DUQB01000052.1 GCA_012838035.1 Bacillota bacterium
AGAAGCTGCTTGTTCCGGATCTATCCGTACGGGAACCGTCTGTTGGGAGCCAGTCCATGGCGTTGCGACCCGCGTCGGCGTTGCCTGTTGAGGTGCAACCTGCGGGGCGACCCTTCCTAGATTTTTCCCGGCATGCTTAACCATCTTCCGGCCTATTCCAGCTCGATCAGTCCCTACTTGGCCCGCCGCAAACTCCTGTATTCCCTCGTACTCTGCAACAATGCTTACGCCAGGCGCCGGCTTGGACGCAACCTGTGTAGTGTTCACTCCAGCTTTTGCCACCGCGATGGCACCTTTACTCCACCTGCCGACCGTCGCTTCCCGGCCGGAGGCGCCAATACCCTCAGCCATGCTCGTTTTTGCCCCAGGCGGCCTGTTACCGGCATCCTGCAGTTGCGCCGTCTTTGGCTCAGCGGTTGTCTCAGCAGCCCCTAGAGCAGGTTGCGTCGGGTGGGCTGCCACGGCCGCACCATCGTACTCAAACAGCCCGCTTGGCTCACTTAGGCGAAACGGTGACGCAGGCGTTGCCGCAATGGCGCCCAGGTGGGGAATAGAACGTACCAGCGGCTCAAGAGCTGGGACTATGCACGTGGCGGCAACCTTATGCACCCCTCTGCTCATCTTCACAGGGCTTGTATCACCAGACTCTACAGGTGGTACCTCCCTGCTCTCCTGCCAGTGTGGGCGCAAAGATCCCATGGCCGCCAAGACATCCTCCGGCAGGGGAAGGGACAAACCGTGGGGGAGTGAATCTGTCGACGCTTCTTGCTGTGTGTCGGATCTCCATGAGCTCCTGTCAGGTGTCTGCGCAGCTTTGTCCGCCTTGTTTGCCTGCTTTGCGTCGGTGCCGCCCCACATTCCCGTCCGGTTTTCAGCTGGGTCGTTCCGGCCGAGCAGCTTCCCCAGACGCCTGGCCAGTACAGGTGCGAATGCCGTCGTCCCGTGAGTCCTGCGGCTAGGGTTTCCGGTTGTCGGTAGTTCCAGCAGGCTTCCTGTCGTCAAGATTGCGGGCATCTTCTCCAATCGTCTTCACCTCCTTCCTTTGTGTCTCGCTTAGGTCGGTCGACCGCAAGAAGAGGTTGACCGCCTACATATCCGCCCAATACGACCGCAACCCTGCCTCGTCGAGCAGCGCTTGCTCCTTACGAGCCTGTTCCCGTCGCACCTGGGCTGCATATCTCTCCTGCAAATGCTCCAAAGTCTTCCGACGTCGCCCTGCCGCCAACAGTTCCGTGCGGGCTTGCTCCGCTTCATGCGTCACAGCCACAAGTTGCTCACGGGCCAGTGTGAGCTGCTGTGCAATAAATCCCCGATAAGCCCAGGTTTTGCGTAGTTGTTCTCCATCGGCATAGCCCAACGGCGGCGCAGCCGGCGCCAGCTTTTGCTGGTATTGCCGGACCAGTTCCTCCGCCTCTCGCCGTTTGGCCAGCGCTGCCTGGAAGAGCAACAAGCAGTGCTCTTCCTGCCGGCGGTACAAATGCAGTAGTCGCAGTAGACGAAATGCCACGCCGCATGATCCCCTTGCACTCTTTAGTCAACTGGAAATAGGTCGAGCAACGCCTTATACCCGGCCTCAAAGGTACAACCTTCATCACGCTCCTGCCGTAGAAAGGCGTTCACTGCGTCAATCACGTCAAGCGCTTGGTCTATGCGGGCATTCGCACCGCGTTTGTAAGCCCCCACGTTGACCAGGTCTTCCGCGTCCCGATAGGTTGCTAAGGCGTCGCGCAGCAGTCCGGCCGCGCGGCGGTGTTTATCATCTACAATGCCGCTCATCACCCGGCTCAAACTGGCTAATACGTCTATGGCCGGATAATGGTTGCGTTCACCAAGTTGGCGAGAAAGCACGATGTGGCCGTCGACGATGCTGCGTACCGCATCGGCTATGGGTTCGGTAAAATCATCACCATCAACCAACACCGTGTAGAACCCCGTGACGGCGCCTTTTTCACCAGGGCCCGCTCGTTCCAGCAACTTCGGCAACAAGCTGAAGACGGAAGGCGTGTACCCTCGCGTCGTCGGCGGTTCTCCAATGGCCAACCCTATTTCCCGCTGCGCCATGGCAAAGCGGGTGAGCGAGTCCATCAGCAACAACACATCGCAACCTTGGTCGCGGAAGTATTCGGCCAGCGTCGTCGCCACCATGGCGCCGCGGATGCGCAGCAACGCCGGTTCATCACTTGTGGCCACAATCACAATGGAACGGGCCAGCCCCTCCGGCCCCAGATCCCGCTCGATAAACTCCCGTACTTCTCTCCCGCGTTCGCCGATGAGCGCAATGCAGTTGATCTCAGCTGATGTATATCGCGCCATCATACCCAGCAGACTGCTCTTTCCCACGCCGCTGCCGGCCATAATGGCGACACGTTGCCCTTTGCCGCAGGTGATCAGAGAATCTATAGCCCGCACGCCTACGCTTAAGGGCGTGTCGATCATTTGACGATCCAACGGCGTAGGCGGTCGGCCATGTACCGGGCGTGTCGCTTGGCACTTCAGCGGCCCTTTGCCATCAATCGGTTCGCCCAAGGAGTTCAGCACCCGCCCCACCAACTCCGGTCCTACCGGCACCGACAACGGCTTGGCCAATGAGGTCACCTTGGCTCCCGGCGCAATACCCGTCAATTCACCTAAAGGCATCATCAGAATGCGGTCGTCTCGAAAACCGACCACCTCGGTAGCTACCTGTTCACCTCCGCCCACCTCGACAAAACAGGTGTCGCCGATGCTGACGCACGGGCCGGTAGCCTCGATGGTCAGGCCGACCACCCGTTTCACCAAACCGATTGCGTGCCAATCGGGCGCCTGCCGCACGGCTGCCTTCAGCCGTTCAAAATCGATCTGCGGAACAACCGCTGCAGTCATGCGCCTACCACGCTTTCCAGAGCCGCCTGAACGTCACCAAAGCGCGTGGCCAAACGGCCGTCGACTACTCCTGCCTCCGTCTCCAGCAACCAATCCCAAAAACTGAGCGTGTCGTCCGGCAGCACTTCCAACGCATCGGCCAACTGGCGCAGCTTATTGGATGTAATCACCTGCTCCAGCCGCTCCGCATGCACACGCACGATCACTTTCCCCTTGGTATCCAATTGTTGCAGTGCGCTGGTCAGCACTTCCACCAGGTAGGTATCCTCTCGCTCTATGTGGTGCTGCACAATTTTCTCGGCAATGGTAAAGGCTAGCTCCACCACGTCATTCTCTAGGTCGGCAAACAGCCTGCGCCGCTCCTCTTCCGCTGCGGCCAATACCGCCTCCGCTTGGCGCACCAACTCTTGCGCTTTATCCAAGCCGCTGTTCCACCCCGCAGCCCGGCCTTCCGCGGCGCCCTCACGCAAACCCTGCTCTTTCCCTGCCTTAAAACCGGCGGCATACCCTTCGGCCTGCGCCTGATCTTTCACGCGCTCTGCTTCCAGTTTGGCTTCCGCCAACAGATCGGCGGCTTGGCGGCGGGCCTTCCGCAGTATGCTCATGGCATCGGTCGACCTGCCCGCAGTTCTCTCGGCCCCGGCGGCGCCAACCTCATAGAGCGAGACTTGCGGTTCTCGGATCAAGAGACAGTCCGCAGCGACGATCTTTGCCTTGATGATGCTAGACATAGAGATCCTCCTCCCCACCGCGGATGATCACGATTTCTCCCCTCGCCTCCAAAGCGCGCGCCACAGCCACAATACGTTGTTGCGCCTCTTCCACTTCACGCAGGCGCACCAGGCCTAAGTAGCTCATCTCTTCCTTGACCTGCTCCATCAGCCTCTGCGACATATTCTGGAACACATACTGGGTCAACTCATCATCGGCCGCTTTGAGCGCCAAAGCCCACACTTTGGCGTCCACATCGCGCGCCAAGCGCTGCATCGACTTGGGATCCAGATGGGTGATGTCTTCAAAAAGCAGCATGTGCTTCTTTATTTCTCCGGCCAAGTCGGGGCTAGTGCTCTCCAAACCGGTCAAAATGGCCTTCTCCGTGGTCCTATCGACATGGTTGAGCACTGCGGCTACGACCTCCGCTCCGCCCGTCGCCTGACTCTCTTCGGCTCCTAACGGGGTCAGCTTGCGCTCCAGTACAGCCTCTATTTCATGCAAGAGCTCCGGCGCCATGCCGTCCAGCCGGGTCATCCGCCTAGCGACCTCAAGCTGCTTGTCCGAGCTCAAGGTCGAGAGCACCGCTCCGGCCTGATCGGGCTGTAAATGCGCCAGAATAGCCGCTATGGTCTGCGGATGTTCATTGCGGATCAACTCACTGAGCTGCTTGGGGGGAACACGACGTGCCCGACTTAGAAGCGAGCCTTTCTCTTGTTCGTGTACGCGTTCCATAATACTTTGCGCTTTATCTGAGCCGATGGAACGCTCAAGAAGTACGCGCGCATAATCCGGACCCGCCTTCTGGTTGGCGTTCCCGGATGCGACCAACTGCTGGAATTCGTCTATAACCGCGTTGCGAATATCCGCATTAACGTGCGGCATCTCGGAGATCGCCTTGGTTACCGTGACGATTTCCGCCTCACTTAGGTAGCGAAACACCGACGCCGCCGTATCGGGATCCAGGGATACCAAAAGAACGGCAGCTTTTTGCATTCCGGTGAGACGAGTAGAATCTCCCATGTGCCCGGAATAAGATGGAGACATGCTCAAAGTACCTAACCCCCACGTAACGCAGCAGACATTTTTCCGCCATATCTGACCGCGTACTGCTACTCCAACCCGGTGTTGGACCTAGCTATCCCCCTCATCCAACCAGCCGCGCAGCAATTTGGCAAACTCGGCCGGTTGATCTTTAGCCAAGCGTTCAATCTCCTTATACTTTCTGTCGGAAACGTCCGGAGTCGGAACCGGAAGAGACGCCTCACCATCCGCCGTAACGGCAACCTCCGCCGGTGACATATGCAGTTGCGGCGCAGGCCGCCGCCGCAGGAGCAGCATGGTCATAAGCAATGCCGACAGCAAGAGCGCCCCGGCGACTAAATACCCGTAGTGTACGCGCGGTCGCTCCGTCGCCGAATCAGGTGCATCTCCGAACGAAAGCTCCGGTCCGGCCGGAGCTTGGAACGGCATGCTCTCGACAGTGACGATATCGCCGCGTTCACTACTTCCCGCAATGGCTGCCAGTACCGTGTTGCGCACTTTTTCCGTCTCATCCGGAGCAAGATCGCCGTCGATCCAGACGGCTACCGATAGACCCAGCACTCGCCCGGGAGCAACGATGCGATGCCGCTCCGTGCGGTTTAGTTCATAACTCACATCGGCGCTCCGCCGAGTGTATTGGATGGTTTCCCCATTGTCATCAACAACAGTCGCCGATACGCTGCCGCCCGTACCCGATATCTCTTCCTGCGTACTCGAACTGCGCACTACTCCGCCGGGTACAGGTTCCTCGTAAACCTCCAACGTCTCTTCTTCGCTGTCGAAGTTCATGTCGGCTTTCACCCGTACCAGCGCTTTACCTTTGCCATAAAGGGGCTCCAGCATGGAAACCAAACGTTGTTCCAGATTGCGCTCAAACGCACTTTGGATCTCTAAATGTTCCAACACGGCGTCGGTAACGGAAGCTTGTCCGTTAACCGCTTGCGAGAGTACGTTGCCGTCAGTATCGATGATCGTCACGTTCTCCGGCGGCATCGCCTCCACGCTACGGGACACCAAATACGCTATTCCGTTCACCTGGGCCGCAGACAACCGGGCACCGGGTTTGAGGCGTAACAGAACCGAGGCGGTCGGAGCTTCCGTTTCACGCAGAAACAGACTTCTTTCCGGCAGAGCTATATGGACTCGAGCATCTTCCACCTCGTTAAGCCGACGAATCGTGCGCGTGATTTCTCCCTGCAACGCCCAGACGTACTTGACATTACGCTCAAAATCCGTGCCCCCAAAGGAGTACTGTTGAAAAATTTCGAAGCCGACTACGCCGCTTTTAGGCAACCCTTGGGCGGCCATTTCCAGGCGCACTTGATGGACGTCGGCTTGGGGCACGAACACCGCCGTGCCGTTTTCAGCCAGGCGGTAACCGACGCCGGCATCGCGCAGAGCGGCAACCAACTCAGCCGCGTCTCGCTCTTCCAAGCCCGTGTATAACGGAACGTACTGCGGATTACCTGCACGTATAGCCACAATAACAAGTGTAACAAACACCGCTGCGGCTGCCAAAACGATAGCGACTCTTTTTCCCGCCTGCATATTGCTCCATACCTGGCGCAGCGGTTGAAATTGGTCTTGCAAAGACTTCAAAGAGGAACCCACTTACAGGCCTCCTAAATGAATGTGGCGCGGAATAAACAGTGTTGATGACGGCGGACTCTACCGGAAGTGGGTTGCGTACAACCTTTATACCTGCATGCGCATAATCTCCTGATACGCATCGATCACCTTGTTGCGCACGGCCAGCGTAAGGTCCAGCGCCAGTTCCGCTTTCCGCACGGCGATAGTGACCGTGTGAATATCGTCGACCTCCCCTGCGGCCAAGGCTAAACTCAAACGTTGCGCCTCCCACTCCTGCTGGTTGACGCTTTCTATGGCTTTACTCAGCAGCTCGCCAAAACCCGCGGCAGACGCTTGATGTACGGCCTGAGCCGGGCGTAACGGCGCGCTGACGGCATTTACCGGCATAAAAAGTCTCCTTCATAAGACAGTATTTGAATCGTAACCAATATGGCATTTGCACTAGGTCATCGGCGCGCTAATCGTGCCGCGCTCCGTAGACCAGGTAAACAACCTAAGCTTTGCCGATTTCCAGCGCCTTCAGCGCCATTTGCTTGGTGGCGTTTAACACCGTGACGTTTGCTTCATAGGCCCTGGTTGCCGCAATGAGGTCAACCATCTCGGTGACCGGATTTACGTTAGGCAAAGTGACATAACCTGCGGCATCGGCATCCGGATGCGTCGGATCATAAATCGTTTGCAACGGACTCTGATCGGCCGCGACGCTGCCGACCCGCACCCCCGCCCCGCGAAAGAGATCCGCTTGCCGCAACGACCGCCGGGCTTTTCCGTCTTCTGTCTCAGCCGCCTCTAAAACGGCTATCAGGCGCCTATAGGCAGTACCATTCGGACTGCGCGTACTGTTGGCGTTCGCGATATTGCTCGCAATAACGTCCATGCGCAGACGTTCGGCCGTTAAGCCGGACGCGCTGATGTCTATGGTTCGAAACAGCGGCATTACCTACGTCCCTCCCTAACGGCCATACGCAATCTGCCGTAGAGATCGCTCCACTGCTGCGTTACCGCTTGGTAAGCCAGCGTGGTTTTGGCCGTTGTCACCATCTCTTTGTCGATGTCCACAGCGTTGCCGTCTATACGCACCCCAGCGCCGGGGCCTTCCGCCAAACCGATGGTAAAGCGAGTGGCTGTTTGCGGGTTTTTGCCGCCGGCCGCCGCATCTATCTGTAACGCTTTGCGCAATTCCGCCTCAAAGGAGACTGCCAACGGCTTGTACCCCGGCGTGTTCACGTTCGCCACGTTATGAGCAGTAACGCGCTGGCGTAATCCTAAAGCGTCCAATGTACGTTCCAACACGGCGCTCGTATAACGAAAACTGTTTAGACCGCTTGCCATACAACCACCTCGCACTTAGACGATTTCCGCGTACCCTTTATGCATTACGACAAAAGTAAACGTCTTCCTGCCTCCGTTTCGGCAATATGCGACAAAATGAGGCATGATATCGACATTTAGATACTGTACCTTTACAGACAACCTGAAGTTGTCATAAATAATTAAAACTAAGCAACAGAGTTAACAGGCAACCGACGACGATGGCAGTTGCACAGAGAATCACCATCGATTAGGAAGCGAGAAATACGCACATGATCAATCATACAATATTGTTGTTACCGCCACGATCTATGGAGGCACGCGGTCACCCTGTGCCTACGCACCTTAAATTGTCCATACAACGGGAGGCGCTCTGACTAAAAACCCAGAGATTTTGATAAAGCTTAAGGTGCTCACGAATGTGCGAATGCGATCAGCCCTGCATTTTATCGCCATATCGCCATCGTCTGACCCGAGTAGTCTTATTCCTCATACCCTGCTACGGAACCTGCAGGACTATTTGCGCATTCAGCTGGGTATTTCGGCCTACGATATATCAGTCGACCCTGCAAGGCTGCTCCATTCTTATCAACCGCGTCCCGCGCCTATGGTCGTTACGTTTAGGACTCTATGCCCAGACAACCGATCTACCTGCGGCATCGTCTAATTCAGACATCCCAGAGTACTGTGGCTAGATAAAATAGTTGTAATGTAGAGGTATCAACACATTGCTTGCGCATGTATGATTAGGATTGGTTAACATGGGGATGAAGAAGCGAAGCAGGCGACGATGGAAGACGGGATGTCACGGAATTCCCATTTCGATCTGCATGACGGCAATACCCATGGCTGAAACCACGCATGCTCTGTTGCCGATCTGCCAATCTTAATAAGGGTACCAAGTTACCCCCGGCAAGCAGAGGGTCACATCCATGATGTGACCCTCTGCCTTACCTACTGCAGTGCATTCGTCAACTACATCCAGGCTTCAGGCCGGCGCTTCAGCCGACCCGGCTGATTCCATCTACTCCCGGTTCGGTAGGATGTATGCTTCATCGAGCCAGAACTCGGCGCCTTTTTTCACCAAGTTGTTCGGCAAAGCGATAAAGCCCAGCCGTTCCAACTCAACCATATCCGGATACTTCTCGCGGATTACCCGGACATCAAACTCCAGTTCATGCCAATGGCCATCGTCCACCAAAACGAGATCCGTTACCCGTTTCTCCGGAGCGTATTGGGCGGCAGGGCTCACCGCCACAAAAATGCGCCGGTCATCCTGCGGCGTGGAGAAACCTTGGATATATAGGCCGTAGGGCGTACCCGGCGTCAGGCGGTAACGCAAACGCACGTAGGGATACTGGTCGATGCTCCACTCCGTCGGGTGTGTGTTTAGAGGCATGACAGCCTGGTTTTCCGGCGCCTGAATACGCAGTGCGCCGTTTCCTGTCGCATCGAGAACGCGCTCCCATTCCACAGGTGCGGGACGCGTTTTGTACCACAGCCACCACCAATCAACATCGTCGGCATCAAAGGTGGTCTGTAGGAGCGGCTGCGTACTTTTCGCAGGGTCCTCCACCAGGACATATCCCACGCCGACGTAGGAGCGACCGGCAGCATCGGCAACGCGCACGCGGATGGGGTAATCATAGCAGTCTTTGTAGACATGTGTGATTTCAGCGCCTGTTGTGATAGTACCGTCGCCCAGGTACCACGTATACTCCACCGGATCCAACTGACCATGGATGATGGCACGCATGCGTACAGGTTCTCCCGGTTGCGCAGTGAATGGCTCTACAACCACTTGCACTGACACCCGTCCCTGGCTGCCGTGTTCATAAGCCCCGATATCCGGCGCCGCACCGCTCCAAGGCAGACCGACCGGGTCGCCGTCTTGCCAAGTGACGTCCTTATCCAGCGTGAGGGTGTTGTTTTTCCGATCCACCTGCAGCACTCTTGCCAGTTGTTGCGGACTACCTACGGCAATCAGGTCGCCCACTTCGCCATGGATGCCAAAGCCATCGTAGAAGTACCCGGCCTGCTCAACCGTGATTACCTTGCCGCTCCCCTGCCCCACGGTTCGTGTCAGAGGCGCGCCGGCGTCGCGCAACGGACTATCTTCCAGCAAGGCATGGTTGTAATGCTCAACTGACGCGAAGCCCGGGTCAACAGCCAAGTTCCCGACGAACTCTTGTCTTAAATAGCGCCGCCACATCTCACCTTGCAATTGTTCCAGAGTAAAGAGTTGGTCGGCATTGCCAATGCCGCCGGCAATTGCATTTGCTTCCACATGCAGATTACGGAAAGACCTCCCTAAGACGCCGCTGAACGAGAGCTGGACGTCGGCGCCGAGGGGATTGTTATGCGAGAAAATATTGTTCTTGATGAACACATTCTCGGTGTTCGGGTCATCGGACACATGCAATGACGACGTAGCGTTCTGTGCAAAGACGTTATGATAAATATAGATATTGCGGAAGTGCAGCCCTTCGTGATACGGCGAGCCGCTTATGGGGAT
>DUQB01000053.1 GCA_012838035.1 Bacillota bacterium
AACCAGGACGGGTTCCCGGATATCCTGGTCGGCGGCTATAACGGCGCACAAGGTATTCTCTACTACGAAAACAAGGGGACCAAGGATATCCATCAATCCTGGGAGTTTAAAAAAGGCTTCCGCATACCGGGCACGGAGAGCTTCTTCTCGTCTCGAGTAGCCGTATACGACTGGAATGACGATGGTATTCAGGATCTGATCATCACCACGCGTGGTTTTGGGGCGGCCGTGTACTTCATGCAGGTGGAATGGCGCAACAGTCTTCCCACAACAAAAACACCGCGCGTACTCCGGACTACCGACGGCAATGAGGTGCGTGCGCCTGCTGATGTTTATGCCCTGGTACCCCATGTGATTGATTGGGATGGAGATGGGTTTCCGGATGTGCTTTGCAGTAGCGGAGCTAACTATCTACTGTATTACCGCAACACCGGCAAACGAGATGCTGCCGGCCTGCCGCTGCTGGAGCCAGGCGTTCAGGCCAGAGATAACTTCGGTCTCTTGGTCCATATTTCAGGAGGAGAAAAGGCGCTTACCTTTGTAGAAAACAGTAGTGGACGCATAGACATGGTATCCAGCGCCCCGCTTCAGTACCACGCGAATTTTGCCAGGAAGGGCTTCGCCTTTTCCGGAACCGAAACGATCCCCTTGGTAAGCCAGAAAACCATCGACCCTGCCAGTCTACAGGGTATCCAATTTGTCGATTGGTTTGGTCGAGGTAATCCGGACTTAGTGCTCGGCGGTCCGCAAGGACTCACCGTTTACCCGTATAAAGACGGGAAGTACCAAGAGCCACAGACTTTTCCAGTAGATGAGGATACCAAGGATTGGTTCGGGTGTCCGGACTATGGCGAATGGACGCGCCTTTATCCCAAACCACAACTAATCGACTGGAATGGAGATGGAAAGCTGGATTTGGTTGTGGTTACGGAGCACAGTTGGCGGTTTGGCTACATCCATTTGTATGAGAATCTGGGGAACTGGCGATTTGGGCCTGAAAAGCGGATCATTATCGGTGGTACGCACTCCTGGGCTACTTACACGCAAGGAAAGATTGGTCAAGGCATTCAAGTCACAAATCGTCTCTACCGCGACTTTCTCAGTTATCCCACCCAGGGAAATCTGGACCCGAACGGCGGATCCATCAGTTTTTGGCATCAGAATGACTATGATTTTCAGGATGGCGCCGAGCGGTACTTCTTTGCCTCACAGTACGAGGTGAGCGCAAACTCGGGCACGCCTGTCTTCTCCGCCCGCAAGAACCCAGACGGCTCCCTTACCTTCACTACCTGGAACCAGAGCATAACGACCGAGCCGCTCACCTGGAAGCCGGGAGAGTGGCATCATTACCGCTTTGCCTGGGGACCAGCGGGTTTGGAGATCGCGTTGGACCAACAGGTCGTGCTCAAGGATACGACGCCTATACGACCGGGAAGGTTGGGCGGACGGTTACACATCGCCGGCAAGCCGACTCCTTGGATTCAAATGAACCGAGAGTTGCCCTCTCGCTATGCAGGGAACATTCGTTCCGCCCAACAACCTCTACTCGGCGTACTCGATGAATTCACCATCGCCGATGCCCGGAACGAAATCTTGCTCTATCTGCCATTTGACGGTACGGCCGACGGACAAGGCGCTGCACTGTCCGCTTATGCTACCGACGACACCGGGAAATCCGGCTTGCGTATGCTCTATGCCTACCGTTCCGTACCGGGTTTCGGCGACATCGATGGTGATGGAACGGTGGACGTGTTGGTACCGGTATCCGACGGAACCCGAGGTGACGAAGGCCAACCCGATTACGGCGCCCCGTTTGACGGACCGCAAGGGATGTTTGGACGTGCCTATTTAACACTGTACCGGAATCGTTCTACGCAGCATATGGGCGACTTCACTCCAGGAGAAGTATTGCAGCACAGCAACGGAAGCGCATTTCGTACGCACTACCGGACCATGGTGGTTGTTGCCGATTGGAACAACGACGGCAAAAACGACATCCTGCTCGGTAGTGAGTATTTACCCCAACGCAAAGGACAGATCAACAACGGCCTCGATCTCTATTTGAATGAAAGCATAGGGGATCAAACGACGTTCAGCGCTCGCATTCCCATGACAAAGCTCCTACGTGAGTTCACGCCGTGGCACGACTTGCATTTGGCAGTGGTCGATTGGTTCAAAGACGGCGATCTTAACTTAGCCGTGCTTTCAGACGGCGGGTTACGGTTGTTCAAGCGGCAGTACCTAATGGAAAATCCCCAGGTGGAGGTGATCGGCGTTCTATACCCCTAGCTCCCTGAAGTGAGGAAAGAGCATTCTGAACAGGTTGTGGGAGACCACCGCGTGTTTGTGGCGGCCAAAAACCCGCCGCAGTCTGATCTGATCATTTATTCAGGAAGGGGTTGACCTCATGATGCATCACAAACAGAAATTCGTCGTGTTTCTCCTCGTTACGATGCTTATGATGAGTTGCTGCGCGACAGCGGTAAATGCGGCGCATACTACCATCACCTTCTGGTATTGGTCTTGGGGCGCCGCTATGGACCAAGCCGTCCAAACCGTCATTTCACTTTTCGAACAAGACAACCCGGATATCAAAGTGGAAGCCGCTCCGTGGAACAGCATCGATAAACTGATGGTGAACGTGGTAGCCGGCACTGCGCCCGACGTAATCATCACCGGCGGCGGCCACTTACCCTCCTTGGTGCCTAAAGGCGGCCTTTTGCCACTCGATGATTTTCTGGCAAACTCACCGGATATTGCCGACGCGATAGTCGACCCGAACTGGCGCATCCCCTCGCAGATGGATGGCAGCATATGGTACATCCCGGCAGTAGAATGGGGTCCCAGGGACGGCTTGGTCTACAATAAGACCTTCTTCGCAGAAGCCGGCTTGCCACCGATCAATCCCAATGTGCCGCCTACCTGGGATGTCATTGCGGGGTACCATAAAAAGCTGGTCCGAACCAACGCCGACGGCAAGATAGCCCAGTTCGGCTATCTCCCCTATGAGGGTAGGAACCTCGACATATCATTCCTCGAGATGACTCTCGATGCGAATCCGTGGAACAAGGAGAAGCAAATCATTCAGGTAAACACGCCGGCCATTACGGCTGCCTATACCTTCCTGTATGAGAACTTCATCGCTCCTTGGGGTTATGACGCCATCCAAGCCGGGTTAGGCGCGGCGGGTTGGTACATGGTCGCCAATGGCAAGACGGCGATGGCTAATCTGGGGTACTATGCGCCTAAGAATGTCGATGGTAAACCGTGGGAGTTCGGCTACGCCTGGCCTCCTACGTTAAGCGGCAAGAGAGTGACCAATTTGAGCGGTTGGGGGCTTGCGCTGCCTCCCGGTAAGCATCCGAACGAAGCCTGGAGATTCATAAGCTTCCTGATCCAAAGTCTGGAGGCACAGAGGATCTTTTTCGAACACACCGGGTTCTTTACAGCCTCTAAGAAGTTCTTCTCCAGCTTCCGAACCGATAACGAGGGTTACAACTGGTTTATCAATGCGGTCTTGACCAATGAATACGTCTTACCGGAGGACGGTCGCCCATCCTATATGTACGGCCTGGTCGGATCAACCCTTGGACCTGTGGTGAGCAACGTGTTTACCGGACAAATGTCATTGGTCAACTTCCTTGAAGCAGCTCAACTGAAGATTGAAGTTGAGGTAGAAAACCTCAGTCGATGACTGCCGTCTTCCAAGATGGCGTGACTAAACAGGTCGGCTTGTAAAGCGATTTATGAGCCACCTGCTTCTTGCAAAATTGCGTCAGGATCCACCGTAAGTATATGGTTCCGAATCGCTAACCGCGCTTTCGCAACGTCCCTTTCGCAGATGATGCGAGTAAGCGTTTTGTGCTGTCGAACAAGCCGGTCGGTTGCGACGCTGTTCCAAACCGAAGCCGTCCCGTCTTCCGCCAATAGTTGAGGCAAGTCGGTTTGTCTTACCGTGAAGAAGGAGTTGATTAAGCTCTGTAAACCCTTTATTGCCGCGTTATGTGTGGCTTGCACCAAGTACTGATGATACTCGGAGTCTAGATGCGTGGCTTCCAGGTAGGTTTTTACACATGCCATTTTGCCCACCAATTGGTGAAGGTAAGACAAATCATCCGGCGTGGCATACGTACAAACCAGCTCAACCACCCCTTGTTCAAAGACAATGCGACCTTCCATCAAGGACGAACGTAAGTGATGATGCCGCCACTCACTGGGTGAAAGTCCCAACTGCTCTTTGAACTGCCGCGAAAACAGGTAGACGTCGTTGTATCCCAAAGAATAAGCAATCTCCTGGACACCCCACTCGGTTTCAGCCAATAGAACTTGGGCATGTTCCAGGCGTGTACGCAGCACGAATTCCCGAAACGATCGGCCCATTGCATTCCTAAACAAGGTGCGGAAATGCGCCGGGGTGATGCCCGCCATTTCGGCCGCCACTTTTTGAGACAACCTTTCCGCAGGGTGGTTACGAATATATTCCGTAACTTTAGCAATGCGAGGATCCAATATTGTGACCACACTCCTTTGTCTTGCCAAATCCTAAATGACTGGCTAACAACCAACAAATATGGAGCTTTTGACGGCGCTGTTGCCCTTCAATCATATCAATTTACCACCGCTCTGCATATTTCCCTCTCCCGCGAGTATTTGCTGATCCTCGCGTCACAAGCTGGACACACTCGTTTCCGCTGTTGGGTTGGGCATATCCAAGAAGGAGAGCTGCAAATGTAAGTAAGAAGAAAAACCCGACGCCTTGCGATGTCAGGTTCAGGTTATGCCGCTTCTCCTAGGAGAAAATACCATATGGATTTGGAGCCGCCTCTTCTAGTTATCCGGACAACCGGAAGAGGAGGCTCCTTCTATGCGCTTTGCCATCTGAGTATGGTAGCGGTGTTTGCGCCGCTACTTCTTTAGGTCTTCCTCTAACTTGACCGTCAACTCATGTTGAATGTTCATAGCTGCTTCAGGAATGGACATCTCGTTGCGGATCGCCTTGTCCATGTAGAGATTAAACACGCTGGGAATTACATTATGCATCCGATCGGTATAGGCTACCTGGTTCTCCAATTGCTGTCCAAACACAATCATATACGGGTTTTTAATCGTCCGAACCACAGACCTTCTGGTGGGCGGGAACAGCTGCAGCTCATTGGTAATCCAAACCTGTATGTCAGGTCGGTTTATCCACTTGAGGAATGTCCAGGCTTCCTCGATATGTGCGCAATTAGGGTTGATCGCCAGTGGTTGGGCGCTGCCCATCATAGCGGTGCCGGCGCTACCCTGCGGATTGGGTAATACGGCGAAGTTGTACCCTACCTGCTGCCAATCATCCGTAGCGGGCGCCATCACCATACCGGTAGTACCGGCTTGCCAGACTCTTAACCCATTCGGTCGGATACCAGGACCCGGTGCGCCCTTGAACACATTGGCCAGGTCGTATAGATAGCGCATTGCCGCTCGGGTTATATCGGTATCGATATAAAACTTATACTCTTCCTTGTCGTATACTTTCCCGCCGTTGGAGTGGATTACCGATGCCCAAAACATCCATGCCGACGGATTCGCAAGTCCCCATACGTCGACGGTTCCGTCACCGTTCGTATCGAGAGTCAATTTGCCGGCCATTACTGCCAGATCATTCCAAGTCCAGTTCCAACTAGGTTCCGGTATACCGGCAATATTGAAACGATCAAGATTTAGATACATCAGGTTGCCGCCTAAGTGGTGCGGCATGGCGAATAGTTTGTCGCCATACTGAAAGGCGTTTAACGCTGGTGGGAAAATGTCCTCCGGCTGGATTTCCTCCCGATCACGATCGAACAGTTCAGTGATATCGAGTGCTAAGCCATTCTGTACAAACGAACCGAAATTCGCCCAAGAAACATGGTAGATGTCCGGCCCCGTCCCGGCCACCATTCTGACGAGCACTTGAGAGTCGTTTCCGGGTATATTCTCTATTTCGATGTTGGGATGTTCGCGATTAAAGCGTTCGATAATCGCACCTATCAAGTTATCTGACCAACCGCTGAACTCAAGTTTGACATTGGCGGCGCCAACAGGCGCGCATACGAGAAGAAACACCAAAGCGAAGCCTAATAGGGTTTGTACTAGTTGATTACGAATCTGCAACTCGTTGACCTCCATTCTGCAAATTTACGAGAAATACTTCCATCCCGTCTTTATGCCGCTCCGAGTCGTTTTAAGCTCAGATTTTCGCCGCTGCTTACTTTACAACTTAAGAACTGATTGTCTTTAACGCAGATTATGGGCTGTTCATTAAATACTTACTGAGATGAGTCTGAATTCTCAAGGGCGTAAGCGCTCACTCGAGAGGTACGCTAGGCGATGTCGGTCGTCATATGGCGATCACCAACCTGCGTAATCTGACATCGCCTCAGATCGCCCTCATGATATTATCCGCCGTAACAGTTCGGCAACATCTTTTCGCTTTAGCGATTGTGGAAATCGCTCTTGCATCTCCCTATCCTACCGCAGACCTGACGCCTTACCTTACTAAGTGCGTTGTGACTAAAGCATGCTCCGGTCCATCAAAAACGTTGCCCCAGGAGATGTCGATACTCTCCGCAGTCTCATCGCATGGAACATAAGCGCTGCTCATTGGCGGTAAGACGGTGAAATATCCGTTACCCTCCTTTGTCCGTACTGACCCGAATAAATGCAGAGATCCAAAATTGGTGAGCTCCAAGGTTGGTTTCCCATCACGCTCGATCAGCCTAACATCCAACATGGCATCAATAAAAAGCGTCAGCCAAGAGTTCATCCCCCGCAGCTGGCCATTACGCCAGATTAGCGTACGCTTATGTCTCAATGCTTCCAGCACCTCTTCAGGGGTGTTTTCCGTGGCGAGAACCAAAGTAACCGGAGCCTCGTACGCTCTGGAAAAATTGCGCGATCCATGGACGTCACTCACGTCAAACAAAGCCAAATCATACTCTATCGCCCACCTATAAGGGGCGTCGCGTCTGGATTTATGAAAGGCGCCAATTGACTCAACGCCGTGCAGATAACCGCTATCAAGCATCCACCGTATCTCATCGGTCAAACCATATATTCCATCAGGATGCTTATATGGGCCCGGCGGCACCCATTCACCGCCAGGGTGCGCATAGATGATGTAACCACCATGAGCGATGATTTCACGCACCTGATCTTGGTAAAACACCCTGGAGGTATTGGGTTGTCTGGCCCAGAAGTGTTCATCACGCATCTCATAGTCATCATCCGTACCAAGTACGATGAGGTGTTGCTTGCCATCGATGCCGGTCTCAAATCCCCTAATTAAGGTCAAACCGATCTGATCAGCATAAGCGACACCTGCGAAATAGCCGCTAATGGTGCGATGGTCGGTTAAAGCAAAAACGTCGTAACCATACATATAGGTTTCCCAAAGCCGATCCGTAGGGCTGAGATGGCCATCAGACGCGGTGCTGTGGCCGTGGAAGTCGCCTCGCAGTACGATATAATCTCCCACCGTTGCAAATACCGGCGTTCTTTCTCCGAGGATCAATCGGCCTATATCGCCCTCGTTGAAGGGAACAGCCAAATCTGCAGACACCGCCACTTCAACAAACACTTCGTTTTCATCCATTAGCTCGGCCAGGTCCCCTAATGGCACGGTTATTGGCAGTTCCAGAGTTGTAAGTCCTGCGCCATTGACGGGTATAACAACCGTACCGGAGTCCTCGCGCCACTGCTCGTGTAATGGTGTCACAGCCCCAGGTACGCTGAACTTATAATTCGCGTTGACGGCAAACGGCGGCAAATCGGCATCACCAAATACGCTGAGTGACGCTGCGAGCGCCGGCTCTCCATTGCCGCCCGTCGTCAATGTCAAATCACTAAGCTCTACAGTGACCGCGCCTACCTCTAGCGGTATGCGGTCTATCTCCCACTTTTCCCCGTCTACAACATAATCCAGCACAAACTCCGCCGTACCTATAGGTATTGATGCGCCGACTATGGGAATCAGTGTATCGGCGTCGGCGTCGGCGATAAAAAGAAGATCTGTTTGTTGGGACTTATCCACATGCACTAGGCGCAGCTTGTTTTCCAGGGGCCGATCTGGAAGCGTAACATGCAACGCCCACTCATCGCGCCGATCGTACGCCCGCACGGCGCTGAATTGCTCAGCGGCGTTTTTGCGGCTATAAAGCTGCGCAGTTGCGCCAATGGGAACGAAATAGGGGTAAGTGGCCATTTCCTTTAATTGTATCGGTGACGCTAACTCTCCAGCCGTATCTGGTAGATTAACCTCCGGATACAGTGCGCCGGAGTATGGGTTCAGCTTGATATTTCCGACGTATAGAATGTTGCCGCCTGAAATATCCTCAACACGGACTGACAAGACTCCCCATTCGGGATCATAGCTGAACGTAGTATAGTACTCGCGGCCGTTTATAGGAGCGGCTGTTGTTACAAGCTGAAAACTGCTCTCCCCTGACATAAGCAGGCCGGCGTCACTTAGTAAGCACAACCTCCATTGAGGATACCAACCCGAATCGTCGAGCATCCATGTAAGCGTAAGCAACGTCGGCTCTTCCGTCTCGGCGCCTATCACGCCGGCCAGCCAAATACTTTGTAAGCCGTCAGATGCTACTTCCATATGGGATCCGGTAAACTCGTTCAGCTGGATTTGCGTGGTTATTGTCAGCGCAGAGCCTGCCTGGGCCACGCCACAGGCGAATATTATCAAATAGAAAATCAACCAGGTAAACGGTTTTCTCAAGGCTTCAAGGCTCCTTTCATTTGACGCTCAAAAACTATTGGCAGTGTCGGCACTTATTGCATCGCCGTCTGCACGCTACACAGCTGTTTAACTATGGTTTAGCTTCTACCTGCCGTTTTTAACAAGCGTAAGCGAAATGCGTTTCATTACCGGTATGAGGTACCGTATTCCCATACCGCTTCCGCGAAGGCTTCGATATTTGGCCAAGGCACCTCCGGCTCAAGTATGTGTGACGGAGCCAGGAAGAGTCCGCCCCCTTTCCCCACCGTAGCAATACGGTCGCGCACCTCCCGGCGTACGTCATCAGGCGTACCGAACGGCATGGTTGTCTGAGTGCCGATAGTTCCCCAAAACGAGAGCTTGTCTCCATACATCCTCTTCAGCTCGGCTGGATCCATACATTCAGGCTGTATCGGATTGAGTATGTCCACGCCGATTTCGATCAGATCAGGAATGATAGGCAGAATGTTACCATCGCTGTGATAGAACACCAGTACTTGCGGGTTTACGCTTTTTGCAGCAGTAATCACTTTAGCCAAGCGAGGTTTTAGCAATTTACGCCACATATCGGGATCCATCAGCATTGCTTTCTGGGTGCCTACATCATCGCCTAGTCTGATGATATCCACGCCGGCTTGGGCGTATCCGGCGGCTTGGGCCTCTCGCACGGCTGTAATGCGATCCAATAATACGACGGCCATTTTGTTGTTTGTATACATGTCGATGAGTAGCTGGTCCATGCTGCGTAAATACCAGGCGCATTCAAATATGGTCATTTCCATATGCGCTACGGCTGCATATCCGCTTTTCTTAACGCTTTCCACATGCTGGTTCATCTTGGCAAAGCGCAATGGCCCATCAAGATCAGGAAAAGGATAAGCCTCAATTTCGGCTGGAGACTCCATATCGACCATCGGATGCTCCATACGTACGAAGTGAGATAACGAACCTGGCGTACAAGCTACGCCCCATTCGGTAAAACGCGTACCTGGTGGTAAAGGTTGACGATAGTATCCTCGATAATCGTGCTTGGCTTGCGAAGCAGCCGGAAGTATCTGTCGCGTTGCCATCCCGAAGTAAGACTGATAATCGCTTGTCCCATACTTCTCACTGAATTGTTTTTTTAACGCAGGAGAAAGCATAAATTCAAAAGGCACTGCCTGTGGCTCCTGTCGCCGCATGGCCATGAGCACACAGTCACGTTTTGTATAGGCCATACTTTCACAACTCTCCACAAATAGCTGAGGCTGAGTGCCCAAGCAGTCGACAAGAAGGACTTAGAGGTATTTTGACGAATCTATTTCGATACGGATCGCTTCCAATAATACTGGTTAAATCCTTGCTCAAACAACATCATTTCGCTCCGACACTTGTCGAAACCGCTTTTGTACCGTAACTTATAGCCGACACATGGAGGGTAGCCGATGTCTCAGGACATAGAGGTATCCATTCAGTCACCTCTCCCCAAAGACTGGTCTATGGAGCCACATTGTCATCCTGCCTACTATGAAGTCGCCCTTGTACGTAACGGATCCTGCTTAATCACCCATCCGTTAGAGAAACGTCTTAAGAAAAATAACGTATTTTGCGTACCGCATGGAGTGTCTCATGGATTCGCCTGTAATCCGCCCACCGGAGTGCAGTTCGTGGTCCTTCATTTTCAACGCCTGAGAAGCGACCTGGTCGGCGATCTTATTAACGACGACACCATAGACATATTCAGGTTTACGGAAGTTGAGGCAACAAGGTTTCTGGAGATATCTTTCGGTCTGCAGCGCGAGGTTAACAGCACACTACCCTATTCATCACATCTATCCGACCTGTTGCTCCATGAACTTATAGTGCTTATACTGCGAGCGAATAAGCGCAACAATCATCATGTGCTGCCCAAAGAGCAAGAAGAGTTGGTGGAAGACGCCATCAAATGGATGCACGAACACTGCTGTGACGAATCACTGACCATTGAAGACGCGGTTAAAAGAGCAGGTTTGTCGTCATCCTACTTTCGTAAGGTGTTCAAACAAGTGGTAGGGAGCAGTCCCAAACGGTATCTAACTCAGTTACGATTACAAGCAAGTAAACGCCTGATGATGGAGAGTGCCGTTACGATCACTGAAGTTGCGCTGCGCTCCGGCTTCAATAGCCCACAGCAGTTTTCAAAAACATTTCGTCAATACACCGGCTTAACCCCCTCGGAATGGCAACGGAATAACATCGTTGTGTTGGATACGGAAAGATGATCACTGCACACAAACGATTGCGGCCTCATCGAGTGCGCGCCAAGCGTTAGTAACAACCCTCCCGGCATGCCCGTATGCACCCTTTTAACCTGTACAGCAACAATCTCATGCAGGAATCTCGGCACTTTACTCGAATTATGGCAATGCTGCCTCACAATTGAACTACCTAAGAAAAATGGGTCGAGGCGGCTAAGTGGCTAAACGCAAGCTCGCTTGACAGCGCTGTCCTATGTTTATACCGCTCTTAAGGAAACGACGGAGTGAATGCTGCTTGCCGACGACCGGCAGCAAATATGGCGCAACTGGAATTGCTTCGCTCCTCAATTGCTCAAGGCGAATCTCATCGCGACGTGCGCATACGGCAACCAACTTGCGGCCATTATTTGGCCTGCACGAAAGGCATATGCGGAGCGACCGCCGCCTGTGTCTACAATGTATCCGGCCAATTCGAAAGCAATATCTTTGCCGTTGATGTTCCAACGTAGCTCCTAAACGGAGGTACAAAATAAGAGAGAGGTGGTTTGATTATGCAGAGAAGGCTAAAGCAGTACATGTTGATCGCAGTCGGTTTACTCATTGTTATCGGTTTATCCGGGTGTGGAATATTCCAAACCACTACCCAGGTGAACGGTACGGTAAAGAATAAAGATGGAGATCCCATAGCGGACGCCATCGTCGCGTTAGGCACGGAAACCGCCATTACCGACGCCGAAGGCGCCTTCTCATTCGCGGAAGTGCCCAAAGGGACCTATACGCTTACAGTATCGCTGGATGATGAGATCATCTATGAAGATACGGTGGTCATCAAAGGGAAAGTCATGACCCTAGACATCAAGTATGTTTACGTCTTGACCCCGGAGAAAGAAGAAGCCCGTCTCATTCCGGGCGCTACCATTGCAGTCAGTAGTACGCACAATTCGTCAAGTGGTGGAGCCAATGCCATCGATGGCGACCTAAATACTATAAACCAACGTTGGATCTCTAACAACAGCGATGCCGAACCTTGGGCCATTCTGTCGTTTGCAGAAGAGGTAACCGCAGATACCATGGTTATCTATAGCGGTAACCAATACCCGGATGACAGCCTGGAAGATGCTTATAGAGTGGACACGGTCGCTATTGATGTTATGCAAGACTCCGAATGGGTGGAAGTCGCTACCCTTACAGAGAATAGGGCTTACCGTTGCATCGTCGAATTTCCGGCGACAACGGCTAGTGAATGGCGTATCCGCTTTATTCAGAGCAATATCCTAGGTACTGACGACAACCGGGCACGCATCTACGAAATTCGTATACTGGAAGCGCTGTAAGTGAGCGTGTTAAGCTGAATTTCATCAGATCCAAAGGGGCGTGCCTCACTCGGCACGCCCCTTCTACTTACCCAGATAGGCGTATTGTCCCTTACTGAGCGGCGTCCATCTGCGCCAACACATCGAGGAGAGCGCTATACAGGGAGATAAAGCGAGTTTCATCAAGCGATTCGCTGTGATTCCAGGTGGCGCTGATTACATAGGTTTTACCCGTACTGTTGGTTACGGCGCTGGTTAAGTTAAGTACGCCAGGCTCCGATCCACCTTTAAACGCTATGCGCTGCCAATACTCATTTTCCACCCCAGGGTTGATGGTCATCAAAGGTAGGTCCTTCACATAAAACATGAGGTTGGCCAGCTCACCTACAGTGAAAAACCATTCCAAATCTAATGCCACCGGACCGTCACTGAAAAGGAAGACATCCGGTAAGGGCGCCGCTTGAACGGCGTCTAAAATCTCACGCCGTTTTGCCGTATCACCCTGACGATAAGCATCCAAATAAGCGCTGTTAACCGGATTCTTCAGTACAAACAGCTCTCGAGTGGTAAGCAGCGGTACGTTGTGCGGAGCATACATTTCAACAACTTCTCGACCGACAATGTCGATCAGCACATCGGTGGCAGTGTTATCGCTGATGGAGATCATCAATGCGGCTAAGGTCTGAATCGTAAGCGACGTACCGGGCGGCCAGGCCTGCAAGATGCCTGTGGGCAAGCTGAGATGTTTTTCCTCCAGCCTCACTACGTCGTCCCAAGCCAGCGCTCCGCTGCTGACCTGATCTTTTAGTGCAGCTAAAACGGCGAGTTTAAAAGCGGATCCCACGCCAAGAGGTGTCGTCGGATCCAGGGCGCCTAACACGCCGGTCTCCGATGCGACCAACACACTTACTGCTCCGGGGAGCTCAGCAAATAAGTCTAGTACCTCCTGCAAACCATCAGCCTTAGGCACAGGTACGCCCAGCAAAAAGCCGGCGATCTTGCCTGCGCTATCCAGTATCACTTGCGCCGGAGCGCTGCCTTTCGCAAAAATGAGGTTGAAATTCGGACCTACTCCCTCTGCCTCGATAAATTCGCCGAGCACTTCCTTGTACTGCGCAACGATGGCTTCCAACTGGGCAAGCGGCACTTGAGCCAGCACGTCGGCGCTGAACCAATCGGCGCTGAAGGTCTCTGCCAAAAACACTCGGGTGACCATATCCGCCGCTGTTGGGGTGGTTGCCACTACGCCGGCGCCACCAACCAGTAAAAATGCCACAAGTGTGATGATACTGATCATCCGCTTAATCATTGCTGTAGCCTCCTCGCTGTTCTGTACACACAAAAAAGCGGCACGACATCCGCTTAGCTTTACTCTCATTATCTCAGATTCCACCAGGTTTTAACAGAACTCGCGTTCACTCACTTAAAATGTTTCTGCAGGGACATCGGATCACTCACCAAGAATGTTACCGAAGCTCATGCTTCACATAATTTGAGGCGCCCGTTAGGTACAGTACGAGACGGCGGATACAGGCCTGCCGCCCCGTACAATCCGTTAGATGCGCAGCTGCGTCATCCGTCAATTTGCCTGCGAACGAAGAAGCTCACTTGCACGTTTTCGCCGCTTTGGCCGATGAAATTGCGTACCAATTCGGCCACGGCAATATCCGTATTCTTGATGAACCGTTGCTCCATCAAGCAAACCTCGCTGATGTACTTACGTACTTTACCTTGCTTTATCTGCTCAATGACGCGCGCGGGTTTGCCCTCAGCTATCGCTGCTTGCTCGGCCTCGGCCGCGACTTTGGCAATCTCCTCTTGCGGTACGTCCTCAGCGTTGATATACAAAGGAGCCTCAGAGGCGATCTGCAACGCCAGATCCCTCACCAAGCCGCGGAAAGGCGCGCCTTTGGAAAGGAAGTCGGTCTCGCAGTGCACTTCTATGAGTACGCCGATGCGACCATCGCCATGGATATAGGTATCCACAACTCCGTGCTTAACCTCTCGCTCCGCTTTCTTCTCCGCCTTTTGAACAGCCCGCTCCATCAAAACCGTCTGCGCTTGCGCAAAATCGCCGTCAGCTTCTTCAAGAGCCTTCTTACACTCCATTACGCCGGCTGAGGTGAGCATGCGCAGCCTTTTGATGTCCTCTGTGCTGATCATCATCATTTAACCTCCTTTTTTCCGGGAGCGCTTAATATCTCGGTCAGGCACGGAATAAAAAAGACTTCCGTCCCTTGCCGAGACGAAAGCCTACACTTCCGCATACACACTCCGATTGCATTGCGCCGTTTTCGATACGGGCCGCATTCAACAACAAAACAGCCGATATCTATCCCCTATAACGGTGGGAATCCGTCTGGACTTAGTCCCCTTGCGGGTTTCCGTCAGCGCCTCCGGGAGGGGTTTCAACAAACCGCCTTATTGCCTTGCACCACCCGGCAACTCTCTAAAAGGCCGTGTTTGTCTACTGGTTCCCATCATCGGCATGGTGTTGATATTGTGTCGTCATTATACACAGGTAGAGCGCATAAGTCAACGGGCGGCGCAAGGAGCTGGAATTGTGCGGCCATAACCGCGCCTTGACCAACGTCTAGCGTACGAGCCAAAGGAATGGCGCGGATATGTCTAGAATTCTTATGACTAACATCAAGCGCACGAGGAAAACACCTGACAAAAAGGCACTTATGAGAACGGAGGTTGACCATGCTCGTTATTCACAACGTAACCGTGTATCCCATCGTGGCGTCACCTATCAAAGACGGCGCCGTAGCGGTGAACGAGGGAAAAATCGTTGCCGTAGGAAGCGGCGGCATAGCCGGTTTGGCATCCACATCGCAAGAAGTGGCGGCGGCGCAAGTAGCCGGCAACGTAGAGTACATAGACGGAGCAGGCGGGGTATTAATGCCCGGCATCATCGATGCCCATACGCACCTTGGCCTGCATGAGCTGGGCATAGGTCCCGAAGGTCACGATTACAATGAAAGCTGTAATCCGATCACCCCCGACCTGCGGGCCATCGACGGCATTTATGCCGAGGATGTCGGTTTTCAATGCGCCTTACAGGCAGGTATCACAGCTGTGTGCATTCTACCCGGCAGTGCGAACGTCATCGGGGGCAGCGGCGTGGTCGTGCATACCTACGGCACTCTCATCGATGACATGGTTTTGAACCCATATGCCGGGATGAAGGCCGCATTCGGACAAAACCCCAAAAACGTCTACAGCAACAAGGGTAAGTCGCCGGTCACTCGCATGGGTAACGCCGCTTTGCTGCGCGAGTGGCTGGTAAAAGCAACCGGGTATGCGGCGAAAAAAGCACGAGCTTTAGAGAAGGGCGAACCCTTCGAAATCGACGTGAAACTGGAACCGCTCCTGCCCGTAATACACGGTGAAGCCCCCTTACGTGCCCATGCTCACCGGGCGGACGACATAGCCACTGCCATTCGTATTGCTAAAGAGTGCCGCATCCATATCGTCATAGAACACTGTACGGAAGGGCACAAGCTGGCCGGCCTCCTGGCGGAGAATAAAGTACCGGCTATTGTGGGTCCCAATCTCAGTTCCCTTACAAAGGTGGAACTGCGAGAGAGAAGCCTTAATACGCCAAAGGCATTGGCTGAAGCCGGCGTTTTGGTGTGTTTAACCACCGACCATCCGGTGAACCCCATTGAGCACCTGATTTTAGCCGCCGCCTTGGCGAAGAAAGCCGGCATGGCGGAAGCGCAGGTTCTGGCGGCGCTCACCATCAATCCCGCACGTGTTTTAGGCATTGATCAACATGTGGGCAGCATCGAGGTCGGCAAGGATGCGGATATCGTCCTTTGGAGCGGATCGCCCCTCAACGTTCATGAACGAGTGCGCCGAGTTTGGATCGGCGGCCAAAGCGTTTACACCTCCACGATGTAACAGAACGGCGCTCGGTTATGAGCATATTGAGACCGACTGAGCCTGATACCATGCATCAGGCTCAGTTTTTTTGCCTACACCTTCACCATGGCTGTCGCTTCCTGCGTGCAGCGCTGCTACTGGGTACGACATGAGGCGCCGACGCCGCATACCGAACAGGATCTATCAGCTCCAGATAACCCAGATTAAAACATAAGCTACGGTTACCGATATGATGTCAAACGGCACACTGATCTGCAGGAAGTCTTTGGTAGTGGCTTCGTAACCCTCTTTGCGCAAGATGCCGAGTCCGGCGATACCGGCTGATGATCCGATGGGCAGCAAGTTGCCGCCTAAAGTTGCTCCCGAGAGCAAACCAAAGTAGAGAAGAGTTGGATCTACGCCCAGCGTTGACGCTATTCCCGATACGACGGGCAGCATCGTAGCCACAAAGGGGATGTTGTCAATAAATGCCGAAACAAGTGCGGAGCCCCATACTATAAGGGTATATATGAAGAAGATATTTCCGCTGCCTACCTTGACGAACATCTGACTGATATCATTAACCAAACCGATTTCAACAATACCGCCGATCATGACGAACAGCCCAAGAAGCAGCAATATGGTAGGATAATCGATTGAGGCTAATGCGTCCTTCATGCAAGAGGTGTTTTTAGATACGAACATTTGACGAATGAGACCCACCAAAAACAGCGACATACAGATCATACCGTTGATGGTAGCGGGCGTGTTGGGCACAAACGACGCCACGATCAACAGTACGATCATGACCGATAAGAGCCAGGTGGGGAAGTAATCCTCAACAACCGTCGTGCTTTGTATCGTAACCTGCTGTCTATGATCGCGAAAGATGTATAGCAGAACGAAGGTAGCTGAAACAGCGCCGGCCTGCACTATCCAGAACATGCCCAGCTTCCCCTGCATAAAGAAGAAATCGAG
>DUQB01000054.1 GCA_012838035.1 Bacillota bacterium
CCGACCAAATCGTGTCCGCCCCCTACCAGGCGAAAACGTACGGTCACGGCCTCAGGTCCGCGGTTCAGCAGCGTCACCTCCGGTATGTGACCATCTGCACCGATAACGGCTTCCAACCGCGCTGGGGAGATTAAAACGCCTGCTTGTGCCGACGCAAGAAGGAAAAATAACAAGAGTAGCATATACAGTAGGACGTATTGCCGGGCAAACCGCATGACGGCTACCTCCTTAAAAGCACGCGCACTGAGTGCATAGACCCTCATGGAGCGCATGACGCTATCATTTTCATATCCGACGAGATGTTGGGATACCGACATGAACACACGGCCTCCGCCGCACGGATTCCGCTGTCATATACGGTAAGCTTATCCGGGGGGAGCTTCCTTCAGCTAGGGAACCGCCTGCGCAGAACCCATGTGTTCATGACCGATCAGTTGTGCGCTTGCTCACCCGGCCATAAGTGAGCTGTCATCCCCCCTTTCGTACCGGGGCGTACTGCAGATCGTAACCTGGATAGATGCTGCCGGCCGCTCTACCTGCGTTCCAGGTAACACTCTTAGTAACCTACCGTCGCCGTGTATGTAAGGACCGCTCGATAGACGAATCCGCTAGGTAGAGGCGTATCGTTAAATCCGGGAACATAACGTACGTACATGCTCACCGTGGTGCCGGCGTCGCCTGTGGCCGGTTGGGAACTAAACACCGTGCCAGGCACATCAGAAATGGGATACCAAGCGCCATCCGGCGTCAATCCCCACTCCAAGCTGTTTTGGCTGGTCTTCCCGTCCTCCACATAGACGGACTCAGTGAGATTGTATTCACGCAACTTACCGTCTTCGCCGTCACTCTGTATTTGCAGGCTCCAGGTGGCGTTGCTCTTCACAGTAAATGAGAGTACGTCGGAGACCGCTGCCTGTCCGGGCGTGCCGTCGGAATCCAAGGCAATACTGAACGTAGGCCAACTGACCACTTCAATGGCTTTGCCGATGTTAAACGTAACCTGTGATGTTCCCACATCCGTCGTCCCTGCTTGTACCACGCCGTGCACGCCCAACATCGTGCTGCATAAGGCCAGAAACACCAATGCTACGACTTGACCTGCTGCACCAACCTTCATTAACCCATCCTCCTTATGTAAGTTAGTATACCTGACTTAACGTAGGTAGCCTGAGAACTGGCATACAGACAGCCGGCTACCCGGCCGGTTGTACACAGTTTTATGCCGTAACAACTCCTCCTAACCAGTATGTAAACAACTGTATTTCTGTTACTCCTCCTATACATTAACACCATAACGCACCGTTGTCATGTCGAATATTCTCGATTTTCGTCGAGTGTAGTAGGAGATGTAATGGTAGGGTTAGTATTTGTGTCATGAAAGGCGTGGGTCCGCCTTCCCGCAAACGAAAAAAAGAAGCCGGAGATCATCCGACTTCAGTTGCGTACTAAATATACAAACCATTTCCAAACCTATTTATTCGCCACGGTATGCAGTTCCGCCGCCGCCTCCACCAGCTCCGTCACCTTATCCAGACGCTCCCAAGGCAAATCCAGGTTGGGCCGGCCGAAGTGACCGTATGCCGCCACTGGTTCGTAAATGGGGCGGCGCATCTGGAAGCGATCAATGATGGCTGCCGGCCGCAGGTCGAAGATCTTCTCTACCAGATCGGCCAGTGCATCATCACTGAGTTTGCCCGTGCCGAAAGTGTCCACCATCAGAGACACCGGCCGAGCGGAGCCGATGACATAAGCTATTTGCACTTCGCACCGCTCTGCCAAGCCGGCTCCCACCAGGTTTTTGGCGACATGCCGCGCCGCATAGGAACCGGAGCGGTCCACCTTGGTAGGATCTTTACCTGATAAGGCTCCACCGCCATGACGCCCTACGCCGCCATACGTATCGACGATGATTTTCCGCCCGGTGAGGCCGGAATCGCCTACCGGTCCGCCAATGACGAAGCGGCCGGTGGGGTTGATCATAATGCGTGTGTTAGCGTCAACCAATTCGGCGGGAACCGTCGGTAAAATGACCTGATCGATCAAATCCTGCTTAATCTGTTCTTGACTGACCTCCGGGTTATGCTGAGAAGATATCACGATGGTGTGAATGCGGACTGGTTTTTGATCCAGATACTCTACAGTGACCTGCGTTTTTCCGTCCGGCCGCAGATACGGTAAGGTTCCATCTTTACGGACTTGCGCCAAACGCTCAGCCAAACGATGCGACAAGGCGATCGGCAACGGCATCAGTTCCGCAGTCTCGTTGGATGCATACCCAAATACCAAGCCTTGGTCTCCCGCGCCGATTTGTTCGTAGGGATCCGTATCCTGTTTGCCTCTGATCTCCAGCGCTTCGTCCACGCCTATGGCGATATCCGGCGACTGTTGATTGAGCGAAGTCAACACGGCGCACGTCTCCCCGTCCATCCCGTAGGCGGCATCGGTATAACCGATATCGCAAACCACACGGCGGGCAATACCGGCGATATCTACATGCGCCTTCGTCGTGATTTCGCCCATCACAAGTATTAAACCCGTGGTCACAGCTACTTCACAAGCTACACGCGCCATGGGATCTTGAGCCAAAATAGCATCAAGCACTGCGTCGGAGATCTGATCGCACACCTTGTCCGGGTGTCCTTCCGTGACCGATTCAGAGGTAAAAAGGTACCGCTTGGAGCCACTCATGGCGTTCTTCTCCCTCATCTAGTTGATAAACAGCTCGGAGGATCCTCCCTCCAAATAGGGCGGATCGCGTGTGTTGCGCCCAATCTGGGTGATCCACCCGCCTGCAAGTCGTCGTGCAATGCCTGTCTCTTCCCTGCGTATGGACCACTGTGCTGCTGAATAAGGGGTAGGCGTCCGCATTGCGGCCAGGTTGCGCAAAGGCATTAAAAAACCCCTTCGGCTGGAAGCGGGTGAGGAGACATCCTCTCTTATCTTCCAGACGGTCAAAGTAACCGATCTGCAGGAGTTAGCACCTTGCCTTTCGGCCGGTTGCCGGGCTTCATCGGGCCTGTCCCTCCGCCTCTCTGGATAAGAGCCAGTATATGCAGTTTAGTACGGTCAATTCAAGCGTATATTTACGCCTGAGGTCATTGCAACACCAATATTAACACCCTGCGAACCTCACTGTCAACGCATAGCGCGCACGAAAAAGCCTACCACAACCCGCGCCTACCGCCGTCTGCCTCCTGTTTTCAGAGTTGTGTTGCTCTGCATATTCTCCTATACGCAACTTTTCACCTAGTACTGCCATATTTCGCTCCCAAGATGCGTACATATGGTTGACAGCGCGGTAACGATACCTCGACCAGTACCATGACCCGGATGGCACGCCGAACGCCGGTCGTGCGAGTTTGAAATTCTGCAAAGGAGATACGCCATGTCGCCCATCCGTTTTATTGCCGTTCGCGCCGATAAACTAGCAGCCGTGGTAGTCATCTCCCTGGTGCTTATAGGGTTAATCGGCTACCTAGGGTTCCTTAACATGGCGATGCGCAGAGCCACTCCCGTGCCTAGAGCCTTGCTTACATGGAGCGCACCGGCAGCCACATCATCTGCGCCGCCTTTGTCTCCCGCCGTGGTGGGCCGGAAGGCGCCGGAGTTTACGCTACCCGACACCGCAGGTACCCCGGTGACGTTGACATCTTACTTAGGAAAGCCGGTAGTTCTCTACTTCTGGGCAACATGGTGTTCATTTTGTCGTACCGATATGCCCCAACTCCAGCGACTGCAGGAAGAGCATCAAGAGCAAGGATTGACCATTTTGGCAATTAATCTTTTAGAGAAGGATGCCGTTGTGGCATCGTACGCCAAGCAACTCAACTTACGGCTGCCTCTGTTATTGGACGCTGACGGCGCGGTTAGCGCCGCCTATTCCGTACGTGCTACGCCTACCTACATGTTCATTGACAAAACAGGCGTGTTGCAAGCTCAGATCGTAGGCAAGCCGCGCTCCGCCGTTTTGGAACGCAACCTTGCGTTGATCATGGAAATACCGCAGAGTGAAGTGCAACTCTCTCCGCCGACTGAAGAAACAACACAAGATGAGGGCGGTTCAACAGGAGGCAGCACAGCAGAGTCCCATAACAACTTAGATGAGTCAGGCACTCGGCAATCTCCACCTTAGGCAGGAAAACCCGTTCACAATCAATACCAGGCGAAGCGTCTCCGCATATGTCTCCTGGGCGAGCACACCGCGACGTGCTTAAGTCTCAACGTAGCGTGCCGCATATATCCCGTTCTTCCTCAGCCCCTCCTCAGCCCGCTCCATCGGCCGTTTTTCCGGTAAGAATCTCTTGATTTTTCAGCCCAACGGCAGCAAAATGGACATTAGCTGCGAGTTATCACTTGAGGTACGCTCCCGTGTTCTGGGGGAAAGGAACTAAGGTTAGTCATGTCACCAACTTTAAGCGGCGCGCTTTTGGTTATCATCTCCGCCGTCGGCTTTGCCTGCATGCCGATATTCGCCTCTTTCGCTTATGTTTATGAGGTGAATGTTCTTACGTTGCTGTTCCTGCGTTTCAGTCTGGCGGCGCTCCTGCTGTTTGCTATTCTCATCTGCCGGCGTAATCAGGTCTGGCCTAATCTCAGTCAACTAGGTCGGTTAGGTCTGCTGGGCGCAGTATTGTACGCATTGCAATCCACCTGCTATTTCTTGGCAGCCAAATATACCTCACCCGGGTTAACATCTCTAATATTGTATACCTACCCGGTACTGGTAGCCGCCTACGGCATCCTTCGGGGCTATGAGCGGCTGACGCTCCGGACGATCGCCGCTTTAGCGGCCTCTTCTTTAGGTATTACGCTGATTATTGGTACCATAGGGACAACCATCAATTCGTTGGGCGTAGCCCTAGCCTTTGCGGCAGCTGTCGTCTACACCTGTTATATCGTCATCAGCAAAGAGCTGACTAAAGAGTTGCCCGCCTTGGTCATGAGCGCATTCGTCACCTTGTTTGCCGCTGCGTCGTTCTTCCTTCTCGGCATGTTTACAGGTGAGCTGCAGCCGCATGCGCCCGGCGCCGCTTGGTTGCCTATCGGCGGTCTTGTACTCATCGCCACCGTCATGGCCATCATCACGTTTTTTGCCGGTTTGGAACGGGTCGGGCCGACGCGCGCTTCCATATTGAGCACCACGGAGCCCTTTGTGACCGTCGTATTAGCAGCCGTTTGTTTAAAACAGAGTCTTTCTTTGACGCAGTTGTGCGGCGGACTGGCCATTCTAAGCGGAACCTTCCTGGTCATCATGCCCCAGGCCAAGCCGGTAGTGGGTACGGATCCCTTAAAACCACACCCGTAACCATTTCATGTACACTTAACCAATAATAAAGTGTATAATAAGCTCAACCGTATCGCCTGGCGCATAAGTTCATACCTATCGGCGAAAGGGTTTTTACGGCTGAGAATAGGCAAACTGCGACCAACGGCGCTCAACCGCAGCGCAATATATGTGGGAGGTGTTGTCTACGATTAATTAACGCCAAGCTGTCCTTCAGCAACAAATTGATCCGAACCCACAAAAGTTAACCAAACTAATACGCCACTAACAGCAGGTACTCGGAAATTCCCGGCGAACTATGATCATCTATCTGTTGTGAATTTGTCGGATTTCTCAACAATAGAATGGAGGCACCACAATGAGACACATACTACATGGACGGCTTAGCTACTTAGTCTTTGTTTTCGCCCTCGTACTGGCGTTTCCCAGCGCCGTCTCGGCAGCTGATCCCAGTGACTTCGTCGTACGTGCCGCAGGTATGGGCGGTGCATACACCGCTTTATCCAGCGGTCCGGCCGGTCTGATTTATAACCCTGCCGGAATTGGTTTGCGCATTTTCGAAGCGACGGTAAACCTTTCCGCCCCTACGATGGACGACTTGACCACCTTAGGGATGCTCCTGCAAGACTTCGACCCGGACGACTATGAAGACTTCCCGTCTTCATTGGAAGTCGGCGGGATGGCCGGACTCAGCCTTGGTCCTATTGCTATCGCCGGCAAAGTCAGAGCGCTGGCCTCGGTTACGGAGAATGAGGAAATAGACGTCATTCAGCTTATCGCCGCGCCGGAAATTGCAGCCGGTCTGGGCTTTTACGTATTCAAAACCGGCTTGATCAATCTGCGCATGGGCGTCTCCGGCCACTACCTGCAAGGAACCGACGCCTATTACGAGCTCGAAGACGGTGAGATCGTCGCCGAAAGCGTGCTCACCGGCAAAGGTCAGTACTTCAGCTTAGGCGCTATGGCCGACATCACGCAGTTCTTAACGCTCGGCTTCTCCGCTCGCAACTTGGCCGGTTCGTTCACATTCGAAGGTGAAGAAGAGGAGAAGTTGGATCCGGTTTATACCGTGGGCGCCGCGCTCAAAGCACCGCTGCCTTTTATCGGTATTACCCTAGCCGCCGATGCGGATAGCAACAAAGAGCTGCGTTACGGCGCAGAGATCAATGTCGCGGCCAACTTGCTTTCTCTGCGGGTAGGCCAGATCAAACCACCGGCATCCGATGATCCTACCGGCACGATCACCACAGCCGGAGCCAGTTTGAACCTGGGGCCCTTGACGGCCGGTTTAGCTGCCAGAACCTTACCGGGCCAGTCGCTGAGTTTTAATGGGATCGAGCGCGTAGTAGTCGAAGGTACCATCCGCTTCTAATCAGCGGTGTTACGACGCAAGCAATCTCAACCTAGTCACTTCGGAGCCACTGCACACCTACGCAGTGGCTCTTTCATATCCGCGCTTTCTGCCAAGTATACTGCACACATCAGCGCACCCGGCAGGGAACGCGCTGCATATGGCGAACCCTGCGGTTCAAGCACTCTTTCCCACGCGGATCCCAACCACAACATAGTGTGCTGCGCGATACGTTCCGCCACAATGCGCAGCATCCCCAAATCAGCGCCTCATACATAAGTGAAGCCGCAAACAACTTATTGACACGGCGCCGCGGGTAGACTATGTTTGTATCTACCTTAGATCATACGGAGTGTTAATACTTTCTAGGAGGACTGTACGGATGAAACTGTCACAACGCGCAGTTCGCATTGAACCATCAGCAACGTTGGCGATGGATGCGCTAACTAATCAGATGGTCAAGCAAGGGGTTGATGTCGTCAACTTTACCGTCGGCCAACCCGACTACGATACCCCCGATAACGTCAAAGACTCCGGCATCGCAGCCATACAAGCCGGGTTTACCAAATATACGCCTGCTTCAGGCATACCTGAGCTAAAAGAAGCCGTATGCGCCAAACTACACAAGGACAACGGCTTAGAATACGCTCCCAACCAGGTCGTCATTTGCGTCGGCGCCAAACACGCACTCTATAACATCTTCCAAGTGCTGCTCGATCCCGGCGACGAAGTGATCGTGCCTGCGCCCTACTGGGTATCTTATCTCGAGCAGGTGCGCTTGGCGGAAGGAAAGCCTGTTGTTATCTCAGCCGGTGAAGAGCAAGGTTTTAAGGTGACCGCGGATCAGATGCGCGCTGCCGTCACGCCGAATACCAAGGCGCTCATACTTAATAGCCCCTCCAACCCCACCGGAGCGGTCTATTCTCGCAGCGAACTGGAAGAGATAGCCCGGGTTTGCATAGAGAAGCAAATCATCGTCGTTTCCGACGAAATTTATGAGCCTTTCACCTATACGGGGACAAATCACGTGGGCATTGCTCAGCTGGGTGAAGAGATCAAAGCTCTCACCCTTATCGTCCACGGCGTATCGAAGAGCCACTCCATGACCGGCTGGCGCATAGGTTATGTAGTGGGAAATAAAGATGTCATCACGGCCATCGGCAGCCTGCAGAGTCACAGCACGTCCAATCCGACCTCTATTGCTCAGAAGGCGGCGTTGGAGGCGCTCAACGGCCCGCAGGATTCCGTACAGATGATGGTACAGGCATTCCGTACACGGCGAGACTACATGGTGCAGCGTCTGAACCAGATTCCGGGCATTCGTTGCGCCGAACCGCAAGGCGCATTCTACGTATTCCCCAACGTGAGCGACCTCATCGGTAAAACCTACAAAGGACAACAGATTGCCGACTCGGCGCAGCTGGCTCAGCTTCTACTCACCGAAGCGCGTGTGGCTCTCGTACCCGGCAATGCATTCGGTGCAAGCGACAATGTACGCATCTCGTATGCAACGTCGATGGCCCGGATCGAAGCCGGTCTCGATCGCATAACCGAGTTTGTCAACCAATTGGCTTAAGCAGTCGGTTTTGTAGCACAGGCAGGTGTATCGGCGTAAATAATAAACCGGTCCTCTGAGGCAGTTCTCCTCCGGACCGGTTTTAATATTTATATATGAACCCCTGACAAAACGCAACGCAGGACAGACGCCGCTTTGCGTACGAGATCCGCTCTTTTTTTCGCTGAGGCGTGAAAACAAGCGAGATGGATTATGAGTTGGCGCTCACAGTCGAGCTGCTGGTTGTAGAGGTCGAACCGTTGGTTGACCCATTGCTTGTCGTCGTGCTTTGGGCTTCTGAAACGGATTCGGTTGTAGAACCGTTTTTGCTGCCATTACTCGGAATGGGATGAGAGCTGCTCTTATTGTCCGTAACATAGAAGCCGGGCCCTTTGAACAAGATATTGACGTTGCGGCTAATGAGGCGCTGCACCGGGCCGCTGCAGGTAGGACACATACCCAGCGCTTCATCCTTAATGGATTGACGCACCTCAAATACTCCACAATTGTCGCATTTGTAGTCGTACGCAGGCATAGAGATACCCCTCTTCTTAAGTAGCTGATCAATGAACGGCACATAGAGAGCCTACAAGTTGTTATTTTATTGCTCTCGGTCGGCTATGTCAAGGCAAACAGAAAGCGGCCAGGACTTCCGGAAGTGGAAATCGCGACTGCAGCAACGCAGGTCCAGGGACCGGTATCCGGTTAAAATTGGCTCTTACAGGAACATCCAAGCAGATTTTGACAATAGAACCCCCTTTCCCCCAGTGATACGCTGGGAGAAATGAACTTCATATGTCATTGTTCTCTGTTGACGACACCAACCCAACCTTTATGATAGGATCGCGCTCAATTGAGTACGTCTAATTCCGGGTCACCTACCGACCACCGTTTGTTCATCATGTATGCCAGGACTACGAATCCTTCATAGATTCGGCGCATGACACCTAACAAGGTGTCTTTACCCGGCCGAAACGATCTCAGATTGCGGCGAACAAAGAGCTGAAACAGGTTATAGGTGATCGCAAACAGCTTATAC
>DUQB01000055.1 GCA_012838035.1 Bacillota bacterium
CCCGCCAATCCAGGCTGTACCCACCCTCAGGATAAGGGGCGTACAACCGTCCTACAGCATCTGCTTGTTCATACAGCGGATCTGCTCCGGTGATGATCAGCGCCTCATTGGTTACGCCGCGCAACCGACCTTGCACCGGATTCGCCGTTTCCATCAAAACGGCTAAGGCGTCCGTGTTGTCGCCCCATTCACGATGACTTAAGCCGCGCAATTGCTCCGGCGAGGGCTCCAAATTATAGGACAAACCTTCCATCTCCAGCATGATGACCGACCAAGCCGCCAAATCCATCGCGCGAGGATGAGCGACAATAGCGTTCACTACGGGGTACTCCGGTGAAGCTTCGTGTAAATCCACAGCCAAGTCTACGCCTTCAGTTTGTATGAGATTCGTAATGGCGTAGGCTATACGTTGCGTAAGATTCCCGTCATCCCGGCCGGGATAAGCGCGATTCAGGTTTCTCGCTTCCATTCCGGCCAACTCCTGGCGGGAAGTCGGCTCAACATATACTTCGGGGTCCGGCCACTGATGTACGGGATTGGTGACCCTGGCGCCTACTCTGAAGCGCCGCTCTCCGTCAGCCGTTCTAATTACAAAACCGGCCGGATGGCCTTCTTGCGGCAAACCGTGCGTCGCCGCGCTTTGGTTGGCGCGCGGGATGATAATAAGCGTTCCTTGCCGCACCTGAGCCGTTTCCAACAGCAGAACGGCCGCCACGACTCCAGCCGGTTCATCCGCGTGAGTGCCGCCCAGAACCAACGCCGTGCCTCCAGGTTCGGGGCCCCGAAGAATGAACACTCCCGTATCGCCGGCCGTGCCGAGCAAACCGGGCGCCCAGTCGCTGAGTTTCCGCTCCTCCACCGGCATAGCAGTATGGAACGGACCCCAAGCGTCGCTCGCATCGCTGCGCCCTGCTTGAAATGCAGCCGCAGCAGCCCACGTGAGCACGCCTGCGACCGCCAGAATCAACACCCCTATCACTTGGCGTCGAGATGATTTTACTGTCTGAACCAACAAACCAAATCCTCCTGACAAAAGCCTGTAAAGCAGGCCCTGCTTACGCTTGTCACACATTATACAGAGTGACTTTGCAGCATGTCCTGATGCTTAATCGGAACAAGCGATCGATCAACAATACGCATTACTGCCAATAGATAGGCCAACGGAGCCTATCAATCCTGGTTATTCTCATTAATATCAAGAACAGCGTATGGCAGACGGCGTAAAGAAAGCGCGATTCTAATACTTGGTCGGCAGGCTGTGTGCGATCTGTATGGAACATCTATATATAGAACGGCGTTATCTCACCGAAAATACTTACGACGCAGCGGAAGCCCTGACAAAAGCGCATCCCGTTGCGTCGTCGCCTTAGCATGAAACCGTCGTATGTTCGTTACGGCGGACTGAACAGACCGAGCTACGCGACAAAGGGAGTATAAGCAACATGTACAAAATCAAAAAATTCGCCAGTTATTACCGACATGTATGGCCGTTGTTCGCGCTCGACATGGTGTGCGCAACCGGCATAGCGCTCATGAATCTGCTGTTTCCCATCCTCACCAGGAAGTTTCTCAACGACTTCATACCCAATAGACAGATCAACCTCATCACCTTGTGGTCAGCCCTATTGCCGCTGTTATACCTCATCCGGATGGTTTTTCAATATATCGTCAACTACTGGGGACACGTGGTCGGCGTTCGTATGGAGTTTAGAATGCGGCGCGATTTGTTCACCCATCTGCAGACCCTTGACAACAGCTTTTATGATACCACACGCGTAGGCTATCTCATGTCGCGTATCGTCAACGACCTGCGCGATGTCTCTGAACTAGCGCACCACGGTCCTGAAGAGCTCTTCTTGGCCACCCTCATGCTGATTGGTTCGTTCATCTACCTCTTACAGATCAACATCACGCTTACGTTACTCATTTTCGCCTTGCTGCCCCTACTGGCATGGTTCGCCATCACCCGCCGCACCAAAATGCAACGCGCATTCCAAAAGGAACGTGAAGAGATCGCATTGGTCAACGCCGATTTGGAGAACAGCCTCTCAGGCGTCCGTGAAGCCAAGAGCTTTACCAACGAGGAATATGAGATCAAGCGTTTTGACCGGGCCAACGGCGCCTTCCGAATAGCCCGAGAGCAAGCATTTAAGGCGATGGGAGAGTATTCCGCCGGACTGGATTACATTACCAACCTATTCAACATCCTGGTGCTGTGCGCCGGTGGTTTTTTCGTCTATCAAGGTCAAATCAATTATGCGGACCTCACAGTCTATCTGGTCTCCATCAACCTTTTCGTACAGCCCATTCGACAGCTGACCGCCTTCATCCAGCAGTACCAGCAAGGAATGACGGGGTTTGAGCGTTTTTTGGAGCTCATGGCTGTGAAGCCCCATATTCAGGATGCGCGCAATGCCGTACAGCTTAAAGAAGTCAAAGGTCTGATCGAGATCAAGGACATCACGTTTGAGTACGAGACAAGCGAGGCTGTGCTGCACGGTATCAGTTTAACCATTCATCCGGGAGAGACCGTAGCTTTGGTCGGCTCCTCCGGCGGCGGTAAGACTACCCTCGCCCGACTCATCCCCCGTTTCTATGATGTCACGTCTGGAGAGATCCGCATAGATGGCGTCAATATCAAGGATATCCAGCTGGAATCCTTGCGCTCCAACATCGGGGTGGTGCAGCAGGACGTCTTTCTTTTCAGCGGCTCCATCCGCGAGAATATTCTCTACGGCAACCCGAACGCATCCGAAGAAGAGATGATTGCAGCCGCCAAACAAGCTAATATTCATGATTTCGTCGAGTCGTTGCCCGATAAATATGAATCGTACGTCGGCGAACACGGTCTGAAGCTGTCCGGCGGACAGAAACAGCGCATTTCCATTGCCCGGGTGTTCCTTAAGAACCCGCCCATTCTTATATTAGACGAAGCCACATCCGCTTTGGATAACGTGACGGAGAAGCAAATCCAGGCTGCGCTGGATAAGCTGGCGCAGGGTAGAACCACTATTGTCATCGCACACCGCCTCTCCACCATCCGCCATGCCGACCGTATCGTGGTTTTGGAAGAAGGCGTCATACAAGAGATGGGATCGCACGACGAGCTGTTGGCGGCGAACGGCATCTACGCCAAGTTGTACTTATCGCAAATGGAACCGGCATTCGAACAGCCGAAGAACGCTCAAGCGATCCGTTTTGTTTGAGCGCCCGATCATACCATACATGGACTTTGCGAATTACCTTAACCTGCTTAATTGAGTGCAGGTATACCTAAAGCGCTGTAGAAAACAGCAAACTGGAGCTCGACGATATTGCGGCGCGACATGTTGTAGGAGTATCGGGTTTGTTCTCAGGGGAGCACGCGCATGGACTGGTTAAGAACCGTTATAACAACCGTATGGAGCTGGATACGCCTCATTGACGACAGCTACACATACCGCATCGTAACAGGCGCCTGGGAACAAGCCGTAAATCTCTTGCCTTGGTTCCTTTTCGGTCTGGCGTTAACCGCAGCGCTGACGTCGTTCATGCCGGCATCGATGCTTACTCGCGGTCTGCGCCGCACTAAGCATTGGGGTTTACTAATCGCCGGAATACTCGGTCTAATCTCCCCCTTTGCCACATACGCCGTCATTCCCTTGGCTGTGATCCTGCTGCAGCAGGGAGTCGCTTTAGCGCCGGTAGTCACCTTCATGATCGCTTCGCCACTCATGAACCCGAGCATATTCGTACTCACCATGGGCGGTATGGGTTTGAGCATGGCCCTAGCCCGGTCTATGGCGGCTCTGCTCATTTCTCTGGCAGGTGGAATATGGGCCGGCGCAGTGTATGGCAGCAAACATCCTGCCGTTTGTCTTAAAGAGCAACCTACGCATTCCCAAACACTCCGTTTCCGGCATTATCAGAAATCCTTGGACGGGCTGCGGAGCGGTCGCTACCATCGTTTGCTGGAAGGGAAAGAAGGAGCAAAAACGTGGTTGTTCAACTTCCGTATGCAGCTGAAGTTTGCCGGACGTTACTTTCTCATCGCCATTGTGATCTCCGCCCTGGTACAACACTTGGTGCCCTACGAATGGGTTACGTACCTACTGGGCAGCAACTCCAAGTTCTCGGTGCTGATCGCCGCCATTATCGGCATTCCCTTTTACACCTGCGGCGGTGCAGCCATTCCGATGATGCAGGTACTCACGGAAATGGGCATGAGCCAAGGCGCCGTACTAGCCTTTTTCATCACCGGTCCGGCTACCAATATATCAACCATCTATACCGTGGGAGCCTTGTTCAAGCGGCGACTTTTGTGGATTTACTATACCACCATGCTGTTAGGAGCAACCATCGCAGGTTATGTTTATGAGTTGATTACTTAACGTGATAGCCGGTGTGTAAAAACAGAATGAAAAGCGACTTCAACCTAAGGAGGGTCATCATGAAACTGCAGGGTGTCCATAAGAAAAGGCTTTGGTATGTGATGCTCGTCGGTCTGGCGGTACTGATCACGCTTGATCTATATAACGCCGTTGCGCTCAACAACTCGAAGTCCTATCAGTTGTTACATCCAGTCAGTCAGGTAAAACGCGATCCGCCGACTCCGGAGACGACGGTAGCCGTGGTCCGCACTAATACCCCCGGCATTCCTAATCCGGTCGATCCGGATAAACTGGGCAAAGCCATTACGACACAGCAAGTAGAGCAATTGGTACGGCATGCGGTCGCCCTCATCGGAGGCATGGATAAAGTCGTAAAACCGGATGACAAACTGGTGCTCATCAAACCGAACTGGGTGATTGCAGACCGTTCCGGCAGCGGATCCATCACCGACCAACGAGTGGTGCGCGCCGTAGTCAAGCTGGTTTATGAGGCGAATCCGAATGCGGAAATCGTGGTGGCGGACGGTCCGGGCGGCTGGATAGATGCCGGCTATGCCGCACAGTATAAGCACAATGCCCGCGTCGTCGACGGACTGACCTTAAACGGCTATCGGGCGATGGTAGACGAGTTGCTCAGCGATCCCACCATGCCCGGTTTAAAGCTGCGCCTGGGCGATCTGAACGTACCCATTGTAGAAACCATACAGGTGAAGGTGCCTAACGGTGGATGGTATCAGGATGTCTATTGGACCCATCGGCTGGTACGAGATGCCGACGTCCTGATTCAGGTACCGGTGATGAAAGTACACGGCACCCGCATTACGGGCGGCTTGAAGAACAACATCGGTATTGGTCCCGGCTCACGTTACGGTTGGTCTAAGAGTGGGTTGGATCACAATCCGGCAGTCATCGATAAAGTGATTGTGGATCTTGCGGCAATTTCAGGAACCGATCTCATCGTTATCGATGCTGTTACCGCCTTAGAGAAAGCCTACACGACGGCCAACGGCTCGCCGCTGTACCGCAACATGATCATCGCCGGCCACGACATTGTGGCTGTCGATACGGTAATGGCGCGCCTGATGGGCTTTAATCCCGAAGACATCTCTCATTTGCAGATGGCCGCTCTCTCCGGATTAGGGATAGGCGACCTGGAACGGATCAACATCGTCGGCGAGACGATTGAGTCCGCCGCCTACCTTTTCCAGAAAAACATTATGCATCAGGATTGGTTAGGTCGCTCCAAGGAGGGGCAAAGCAACCGGTTCTGGACCATGTATCTTTCCAAAACCGAAATTGATCCGACCACGATACCCACTCCCGGTAAAAACGGTTGGACCGAGGTCTTGTATGCATCAGACGACTTCATCGATATAAGCAAGGCTTTCCCAGGCCAACTGGGTAAATACTACTACGCTTTCACCAAGTTTTCGGTAGCGGAGAGTCAGAAAGCGGAACTGCGCGTAGGATCAAGCACGCACATCAAAGTGTGGATCGACGGCAAACTCGTACACAACTATGGTGCGCTCATCCGCCGCCACGTAATGCCGAACGACGTCATTCCCATCACCTTGGAACAAGGTGAACATACGCTTTTGGTGGAGATCGGCAACGGCACCTTCAATTTGACCATCGCCGAACCGGTACCCAACAATGTACCTCAACCGCAATATCGCGACCGATATGAAGGTACGCGCGTACATGGACTCAAGTTTTACCTGTAACCAATGTAGGTCCTGCGTCGATGCGCGAAAAGTCGACCACCGGCGGCTCAACCGGCTGCCGGTGGTTGTTGTTTTCATCATCGCGGCATAACGTAACCATAAAACCCCTGTACGCTACATCGCAGGGCTCGATGCCGATCTTGTCCGTACGACTACTCCCAAGCGCCGTTATCCACCATGTACGTAAGAACATGGGCATCCCAGTCGTGCACGACTGCGACCAACTCATCTACGCCGTCATTGGTCAGATCGGTGTACATGGCGAAATACGACGGCTGCGAATTCGCCTCCTACGACACGTTTTGCATCCATTAACGAACTCACCGCGGCAGCGCTACTACAACACCATTTGCAACCACTGCTTCTCATCCTGCCCCGTGTTCTCGCAAGTCACTTGTAAAACGCGTCCTTGCAGCTGCTCGAACGACAGCTCGTGTACCTGTATATCGCACTGCCGAAAACCTGTCTGCCTCTCTCTATATAATTCATGTAAGGAGTCCTCTTTAACATCGTAAATGACAAGCATAACGCCGTCGTATTGGCGTAAGACCGCCACCACCTCATCCACGCCGTCATTGGTCAAATCCGCATACATAGCGTGTACGGCATCTTGCGGCGCGTTTGCGACGACTTGTTTAGCAGACTCGTACGAAAAAACGTCTCCTTTACAGCCCTGCAGCGTTAATGCCAACGTGGTAATTGTCAATATCAGAAGCGTTTTGGCTATTCTCGCTTTCAACATCCAAGCAGCCTCCTCTGCAACACGATGCCGGATACGAAAGCAACACCTTTTTGGGACGATATGCAGCCACATTATTTACCAGCTGCGCCACAAAATTGATTCAGCGTGTGGGTTTTCACATCCTCCCAACAACCCGACTACCTTTGTTTTGCAATCGGCCCTTTGCCTTTAGAGTAAGAACATCGGCCTCAGGACTGCGCTGCTCTTACAATCAGACTTTAACCTTCCGCCGCCTACTTTACCGTCATTCATGCTTAATTAATCACGACTGTAGCAAAACACAATGTCAGCTTACTGCACATTAAAGGGTATCTGAATACAAACGTTGAATAATTTGCTGAGCAGCAACTCGATGTATATACCATTTCAAGTATACCTCCTCAATACACAACTCCTTGCAGTCGAAAGGAAGGGAATTGTTTATGTCGCTGCGTCGTCTATGCGCATTTACCTTGTTGTGCTGCGGCTGCTATCTATGGAACGAACACTGATGCCGGCAAACTCGTCAAAATTGACCCGGATACGCTAACGATGATCGATATGAGAGTAGACCTAAGTCGTCCTAAAGGCATCACCTTACATCCGAATAATGAGGTGTTGTATGTCGGAACCGCAGCCGGCATAATGGCCGTCAATACCGCCGATGGTACGACGATAGACATAAATCCTCAGGTACGTATACATTGATGGTAGGGGCGCTTATCTATTTGTCACCGGGTTGCGAGGTTTTCACCTACTGGATGCCGGTACGCTGGAACGCTTGGATGACCCGCCCTTCACTCCATATTCACTGATCCTGAACCAGTTCACGAATGAGATCATTTTAAGCGACGGTCATGTATATATGGCTGAGCCGCCATGGACAAAGGTTGATTTTATCAATCCATCAACCACCTACAATATGACCATCAGCACCAGTCAAGACGGTACGATGCTTTTTGGCAAGGCTTCCACCCAATCCGGCGATACGATGCTCGCAATCTATATGAAGCAAGGCATCACCTGGCAAGTGACTCAACGGATTTATTTAAAAGAGCTCACCACGTATAGGGCCGTATTTAGCTCCGCGGACAGCAAGACGGTCTGCATCTATGGTAACGATAGCTATTCGTTAGGCAAAAGAACTGATATGCATTGACCTTACAAAGAGGTAGCGGATTATAAGGCGAAGATACAGCAACACGAAGAGGAGGCTTTCCGCCTCCTCTTCACTATTTACGATTTCCTTAGCGCCGCATCAATTCCGGCAAGCGTCGGGGTAGCAGCTGAGCCGGTCAGGCCGCCACACTATTTACCAGCTACGCCACAACCCGACTACCTTGCCGCATTAGCGTCACCTGCGCTTCACACTGTTCGTGCATAAAAACCTCATCTACAAATATACCTGGGACAACGAAACCGCTCGGTCACTCCGGCGAGAAAAAAGGGTTCTCGTAAGGCAATAGGGAATCTGTTGATTGGTTGAGCTTCCTTAATTAACCAAAAGACGGCCGACCGGGAGAGGATGGGTGGCATCATGTGGCAGTTGGCAAACCGTGTGAGCATCATCTGCACAATCATACTGATCACGCTGCTCACAGGAGCAGGCGGCATTTTAGGCGTTTTTGCCTCTGAACCGGACTTGTCTCAATCTTACGGCGCCGAAGCAAATCCCACCGGCGAACCGATAGGTGGCGGAGTGGGTTACGGTAAGGTAATTACAAACGGTGATTTTCTGGTGACCAGTAGGGAAGAGTTCTTAGATGCGCTCCAAAAAGCCGCACCTGGGCAAGTCATCTATCTGCCGCCTCATGTAGAAATCGATTTAACCGGCTGGGAAAACGTGGACATCCCAGGTGGAATTACCATCGCGGGCAATCGCGGTATGAGCGGTGCAGCAGGACCGCTCATCTATACCAATCAACTGCAGACCTTCCCCCTGTTTAATGTAACAGGCGCCGACGTGCGCATTACGGGAATCAGGTTGCGCGGCCCCAGTCCTGCCGTACCCGACTCCATAGCCATAAGGGTTATGGGCCACCATGTGGAAATTGACAACTGTGAAATATTTAACTGGAGTTATGCGGGAATAGCGGTGCTCCGAGCTCTGGACGCCTACATACACCACAATTACATCCACAACGTGCGCCGCCCGGGTCTAGGCTATCCCGTCGTCTTTGATACGGCAACCGGTTTAGTTGAAGCCAACATTTTCGACTACTACCGGCATGCCATCGCCGCGACCGGCACCAAAGGCACAGGTTATGAAGCTTGCTACAACATTGTGTACGGCAACGCCATCAGTCACGCCTTCGACATGCACGGCGGCACGGACTACTGTCCAAAACCTACGCAAAGCTGTACGCCGCACGATGTCTTCATGGCCGGCGACTACTTGGACATCCATCACAATACGTTTTACATCAACGACTACGACGCCATCCGTATCCGCGGCGTGGCACGCGATTACGTATCCGTACACCACAACTGGTTTATCAACCCAAATGCAAGCAGAGCCTTCCGCTTCTACTACTATTACGGCGGCAATGCTCATGTCTATGATAATGTGTATGGAACGGAAAAGCGGCTCATTGCAGAAGCGGTCAAGCCCGACCCGTTTATCTATGCCGTAGGAACGAATATCCTGCAAGGTCCTGCTGATCCTACGCAAATCCGCTTTGGTTTTGATGGGACTAGCGGCACGGAGCCGCTCAGCGGCGCAGCCCATATCGGCTTGCTGCCTATAACTGTAGATGGCACCATTGCCGACTTGGTCGCCTTGCGTTTAGTAAGGATCTTATTGGACGATAGCGTGATTTATCAGGAAGAAGACATCCCTCCTTCCGGGTCTATTACCATAGATACCACACAACTGTCCGATGGAGCGCACAACTTGATCGTGAAGATCGATTTCGATCCGGGCTTTACAATGCAGCAACAGCTGCAGTTTTATGTTAAGAATCGGTGGAGTTTTCAGGACTACTTGCTTCCGCCCAGTTACTCCGGTTGGTTTGGGCTCATAGACAACTCGCGGACCAGTGCCGCTTCATCTGGTTGGGATTATGCTACCGATACACCGGCCGCCTTCTATAACGATGGCGATCGTCTGGTGAACACTGAAGCAGGAACGCAATACCTCATCTGGGAAACCAAACGGCTCCAGAGCGTTAAGGCCGTTGTGTACAGCAAAACGCCGCAATCCCAGGGCATTCTCTTTGCCGTCTCGCCGGATCAGGAAGTATGGTACCCATTGGAGTATCAAATGACCTTGATCGGACCAAACGCTGCCGGGTGGTATCAGCTGGAGCTCTCAGGTGCGTTAAACCATGCCGATATGCAATGGTTCCGTCTGACCCTGACCGACGAGGCCGGACCTGGTGACATCCAATTAGGTGAGCTCCACTTTTCCGGTCTGCTTTAAGCCTGTCAGCACCTACAAATAGCCGGGACCAACGACAAAGAGCAGCCCTGCCGGACTGCTCCGTTTCATATCCATAGCGTGCCGTGCCGCTGACGCTCACTTTTACTGACTGACGGTTGCGTTGCTCTTGCTTAGCAGATACTCATGGATTGCGGCAGCCGCCCGCTTGCCCGCTCCCATGGCCGCAATCACCGTAGCAGCGCCGGTAACGATGTCGCCGCCTGCGTAAAAGCCCGGTATATTCGTAGCGCCGGTGTTCTCATCAGCAACTATATAGCCGTGCTTGGTGACGGTCAAGCCTTGCGTGGTGCGGGTTAGGATAGGATTAGGCCCTTGTCCGATGGCGACGATCACCGTATCGGTATCAATTTGGAACTCCGAATCGGGTATGGGAATAGGCGAACGCCTACCGGAAGCATCGGGTTCGCCTAGACGCATTTTTTGGCAGACTACCCCGACGACCTCACCTTGCTCATTACCCAAAATGCGGAGCGGACTACTGAGACAGATGAAGTTGACGCCCTCTTCTAAAGCATTCTCTATCTCTTCAGCTCTGGCCGGCATTTCTTCCCTGGAGCGACGGTATACGATATTGACTTCTGCGGCGCCTAGCCGTAAAGCCGTACGAGCGGCATCCATAGCCACGTTCCCTGCGCCAAAGACGCAAACACGCTTTCCGACGCGCACCGGAGTATCGTATTTGGGGAACACATAGGCTTTCATCAAGTTCACCCGAGTAAGAAACTCGTTGGCGGAATACACACCGGCGAGGCTCTCCCCAGGGATGTTCAGAAAATAGGGCAGTCCGGCGCCCGTACCGATAAACACGGCTTGGTACCCTTCCTCTTTCAGCTCATCAATTGTGACCGTCTGCCCTACGGCCACATTCACTTGGAAGTCGACTCCCAAACGCCTGATGTAGTTGATCTCCTCATCTACGATTTTCTTAGGCAACCGGAACTCAGGGATACCGTAACGCAACACGCCGCCGGCTTCATGTAACGACTCAAATACCGTCACCGGATAGCCCAACAGGGCCAAATCCGCAGCAGCGGTCAAGCCGGCCGGTCCGGACCCGATAACAGCCACTTTTTCCCGCCGTTTCACAGGGATTTCGGGAATGGCGTCCGTCTTGGCGGCGTTATCGGCCACATGGCGCTCCAAAAGACCGATAGCCACAGGCTCGCCTTTGCGCCCGACGACGCAGTACTTCTCGCACTGGTTCTCCTGCGGGCATACACGGCCGCAAATCGCAGGCAGACTGTTCTTCTCCTTGATTATCGCCAGAGCATTATCGACCTGACCGTCTTTAAGAGCCTGTATGAACTGGGGAATGGGTACCTCAACCGGACAACCTTTGACACACGCCGGTTTTTTACATTGTAAGCAGCGTGCAGCCTCCGCTAAGGCCATCTCAGACGTAATGCCGTCACTGACTTCATCGAAATTGCGAATACGTACCTGGGGATCCTGTTTGATTGCTTCTACACGCTTGCTCATTCATTTCCTCCGAGTCCGATGCGGCAAACATGCTCTTGCATGGAGACTTGTTCCGCCTTGCGATAGAACCGTTGCCGAGCTGAGAGTTCGTCAAAATCGACCAGATGGCCGTCAAAGGCCGGTCCGTCGGTACAGGTAAACTTAGTTTCGCCACCGACGGTGACGCGGCATCCGCCGCACATACCAGTACCGTCCACCATCACGGCATTCAAGCTGACGATGGTCGGTATGCCGTACTCCTTAGTAACGTTACAAACCGACCGCATCATGGGTACGGGCCCGACGGCAATCACTTCATCCACCTGGTTACCAGCGGCCAAATACTCCTGTAGAGGCCCTGTTACAAAGCCTTTACTCCCCAACGAACCATCATCGGTAGCATAATACATCTCGCTGCTTACGGCGCTTAACTCGTCGCGGAGAATGAGCATAGCTTCCGTTTGTGCGCCTAAAAAGGTGACGATCTCGTTACCGGCCTCTTTAAGCGCCTTAGCTTTAGGATATATCGGGGCGGCGCCCAATCCGCCGCATACACAGGCCACTCGGCCGACCTTTTTTATCTCAATCGGTGTGCCTAAAGGCCCGAGCAAGTCCAAAATGTCGTCTCCCGGTTCCATTAGGGCCATTTGTGCCGTTGACTTGCCGACCTCTTGCACCACCAAAGTGATGGCGCCTCGTTCTCTGTCGTAATCGGCGATGGTTAGCGGTATGCGCTCGCCTTGCTCCGTCAGACGCAGAACGATAAATTGTCCGGGTTGCGCGTTACGGGCAATACGGGGCGCTTCTACTACGTATAGATTGATTTTGTTAGCTAGTTGCTTCTTCTCGATGATGCGTGCCAATGCGAGCCCTCTTTTATCTCGGTTTTGCAGCAATTATAACACACCTGAAAACCTGTTACGATAACTTATCGTCCGATCTGATGCCAAGAGAGCGGCGCGCATTTACGCGCCCAACCGGCGATGAACAAGGGGCTGCTAAGGACGCATGGACGACCTATTGAGCATCCCGTAATGCTTTCCTGATCGCCATTTTTTGTTCATCGCTCAATTTGATGGTACCTACCGCCGCATTCTCCTCCAACTGCGCTACGGTAGAAATGCCGGGTATCAACGGTCCCATGCCGGGTAAGCTGAGCGTATAGGCCAATGTCAATTGGCTGAGCCGCATATCCCACTGTGCAGCCAATGCAGCCAGCTTCTTCACCTTGGCCATGGCGGCGTCGGTCGCAATTTTATCTAGGGTACCCTCATCAAACAGTCGATCGCCAGGTCCCACCTGAGACAAATCGAGATAGCGATCGGTCAGTAAGCCGTTGGCCAAGGGCTGGTGAGCTACAAACGCAAGATTATTTGCAGCGCAGTAATCGAGCACGCCGCGGTATGTGGGATTTTCACCACGCAGTATATCAAATTGGTTCTGCACCGCCGCCACCTGGCAGCGACCGCCTAACTGGCGCCGGTGGGCCTGATATAGCTTAAGCTGATCAACGGTGAAGTTGGAAACCGCTAAGTAGCGCACCAGACCTCGACTCACCAGATCGCACACCGTCTCCAAGCTCTCGTCTATAGGAGTAATCTCGTCATAACGATGGAAATAAAGTACATCGATGTAGTCTATTCCCATCCGTTGCAAACTAGCATGCACGGCATCAAGGATATTAGCGCGCGACAAGCGGCAATGATTAGGCGTTTGGCCGTCCATCAAACCCATCAGTTTCGTGGCTATCACCACATTGCGCCGTTGATCCGGATTCGCCTTGAACCATTCACCGATCAGCCTTTCGGAGTTGCCGGATGAGTTGTTGTATCTGTTGGCCGTATCCCAAAAGGTCACACCTAACTCAATTGAGCGATCGAATATCCGCATCGCTTCCTGACGATTCACTCGGGATCCGTCTCCTGTCTCCGGATACCCAAACTTCCAAGTACCCAATCCGACACATGCCGTCCACAAACCGGTAGGTCCCAGCGGCCGGTATGGCATACCATTGAACGAATTCGCCGTAAAAGGCAGGCCGTAAAGGGATTTGTTCGGCTGAGCGTAATCCATCATGTGATGCCTCCTTATTATGTGGTCGCTCAATCAGCGGTTAAAAGTACCTGTATCGACCGCAAAAAACACCACTGCCCTGCGCTTGCGATCCGTTAAGTACAGGGCAGTGTAGATGCAATGCCGCTACGCAAATCTCCAGGATCACTTGCGCTTCATTTGGTTCAGACGATACCCCGCGGCAAAAGCCTTGCCGTCGTAACCTGCATCGTCCATCCTGAGGTCGGTTAAATAAATGGTGCGATTATCCTGCTGCCAGGACATCCGCGCGGCTATGGCAGCCTGTTCGCCCTCCAGAATCTCTTGTAACGGCACATGTTCATCCGTATCGCCGGCTAAATAGGGAAGGATCTTCTCTAGCATCGCCCGGTACAGATTTCTGGTGTTAATGCTTAAATGCTCCACTCGCTTGTTGGTGACGATCGTAGCGAAAAACGGAGAATACACGCCGTCCGTACGCAAAGTGAGAATGGCTCTGCCTCCATTGCGCCAGGTCATTTCTATTTGACGCCGCGGCTTGTCGCACAGATGACGCACGCTGTAAATACCCGCGCCCAAGATGCCTTGGACGAGCGAATAGGCATGGATGCCGTAGTTGAATTCATCCGTGCCGGCACCGGAGTATACGTACAGCACTTCTTCATCCTCCGCCATGCCGGCTAAAAACTCAGTAACCTCATAGCAGTAGCGCAGTGAAGAACCACCGGTTACGCGTGCGCCTTTTATTTCCCATTCCAGTAGCGTGTTGATGTCCTTTAGATTACCAGCCATAGGCTTATCGATGAGAACGCTTTTACCCGCATCCACAAACGGCCGGGCGCGGTCAATATGCACATCCCAGTTACAGGAGTGCACGATGGCCAAATCAACATCGTCCACCATGGCCTCAAGCGATTCATATACTTTTGGAATACCGCGTTCTGCCGTGAACTCTGCAGCATACCCTGCTGGTCTTACTTCACCTGAATCATACACGCCTGCGATTTCGTGCCCGAATTCTCTTAAAATAGGCACCCAAGCGTTTGGGTGTGATGTGTCTATGTCTACTAATCCGATACGTAATGCTTTCATCAATACGGAGTTTACCGGCCGGATAGGTAAACCTCCATTCCTCCCTCGCCAAGATGTAGGTAAGCATCCTCGGTAACGCTCAAGCGCAAGGTTAATGCTCGAGCATATGCCGTGCATTGTTTACTTCGCATTTAAGTGCGGCTTACCTGCTGAAAAATGTGGAAATCTCATCATAAAGAGCAGCACCTCATGAGGATGCTGCTCTTTTATGGCGCATGAGTACCTACCGTCAACTTCAGCTTGCCGACTAACGTGTGATAAGTAAAGCGCGTAGAGCCTCAGCGGCGGTAATCATCTCATTCCCCACCGGCTGATGGTTGTTAAAGATGTTGCCGAGATGCGTCCGCATAATGGCCTGCTCTTCGTACCATGTATCGTGATACTCAAAGTTGCGTACATAATCTTGTCCATAAAGAACCGTTGTAACCCAGGCTTTGGTTCGCTCGCTTTCGCTCTGCCCGGGAATAGTGAGATAGCGATTCCACAGATCCATATAGGGCCCCAAAGGTGACCGCTGGCGGATATCCACTTGGGCTTTTTGGCCTTCATAGCTGCTGACCCATTCCAAGAACCGCCATGCCGCATCTTGTTTCGTCGATAATGCGCAGATGCTAAACATGTGAGCATGTGCGAAATTCTTCTGTGCCGCCGGACCGGCAGGTTGCAGGGCCATTCGCCAGTTATAAGTGAAGTCGGCCGCACGTCCGGAGCCATAGGAAACCCAACCTTGCCACATGGCATATGCGCCTGTATAGAGACTGCCGACGGCTCTGAATCCACCAGGAGCGCCCGGCGTTACCTGCAATACATTCTGTAGCTCCAACCAATATTCAAGCATCTGGATGTGGGCTGGTTGATCTACCAAAACCTTCTCATGCTTTTCGTCAAACCAATCGTGCCCGGTCCAGTTGTATACCCAAGCCAACTCGAAGCTGTCGCCGCTTCGTACTTGGTGGTTGGTACCATAAACCCCTCTGATGGGATCGGTGAGCTTTTGCGTCAGCTGCTTAAAATCCTCCCAGTTCCAACTATCGGGGGGCGGGACCACGCCGCGCTCCGCCATCCAGTCTAAGTTCAGATAGTAGACATGCGAACCAAAGTCATAGGGGACGCCATAGTAACGCCCTTCATAGAGCGCGCCGGAAAGCATCACCGGGAAGAAATGCGTGCTTTTCAGGAGTTCGCTGTTGGCCCAACGGTCGGTGACGTCGGCAATGATACCTTGTGTTACCCATTGCGCCTTTGTTTGAGCTATGGTCTGCACGATATCGGGAGGCGCGCCTCCGGCCACCATGGTAGCCACTTTAGTGGGATAATCTGATAAAGGAAATGTCTGTACCTCAACAATTATATCCGGATTGGCTTTATGGAATTCATCCATCAACTCCGGCCAACCCTTAAGGTCGCCGTAGGTGACGAATTGCAACTTGGTGGCGGCAAACACTGCCTGTGATACGCACAAGAACACCAGGAGCAAAAATAACCATACGTGTACGAATCGTCTGCGACAGTACATAGAATAACCTCCCCTTGTTGGTATTGTTGACACGTGTCGAGTCTGCTCCTTATATCTTCCAGAACAGTTGGTATATCCCTGCGTGGTTTCTCCTGTTTGCCAAGAACAATAAACGGTTTTTCCTCGGCTTCCGGACCGCTCTAAATTCGCACTACATAGCCTGAAGTCCGTAGCAAGCTTATGGACGCAAATCGGCCTAAACGTCGTCAAAATATGTTCTACCTTGTGTTGCTGATATCGGGTATAGTAGATACGGATTTCAGCCGGCGCCTCCACATGATGCGCAGACAGATCATCATGGCAGCCGCATAATGATAACCTTTCGCAATGTGCATCGTTTTTTCCAGGGGGAGAGAGCGTGTCGGAGATCCCATCGTCGCGTTCGACGCTATACGCGCCGCTCTATGTGATTACTGCCGCCGTCCTGTGGGGAACCACCGGGGTGGCTGTGAAACTGTCGAATGTTGCAGATACCTCACCTTTAATGCCGGCAGCAGCGCGGAACTTGCTGGCTACGACGCTGATCGGCGTCTACTTACTCCTGATTGATCGCCGCGCCCTTTGTATTAAACCTAAAGACATCTGCAGCATGGCCCTCTTAGGCGTCGTCGGGGTGGGCTTATGCCAGCTTAGCTATATCTTCACGGTTACGCAGGCTTATGTGGGCGTAGCGGTGTTGCTGCAATCGTTGGCGCCCACTTTTGCCTATGCTTGGGCACTAATCAAGCATAGTGAAAAGTTTAGCAAACAGAAACTGTCAGCGTTGGCTTTGGCGCTGGGCGGAGGCGCTACCGTCGTTTTAGGTCAAGGTGGTTGGGGCGGCGCCATTAGTCCCACCGGCCTGGTCAGCGGAGTCATATCAGGATTATGCTGGGCTTTTTACAGCATCTACGCCAAGAGTCTCATGCACGCCTACTCTTCATGGACGCTTCTGTTCTGGGGTAATGCATTTGCATCCTTGGCTTGGTTGTTCATCCTCCCACCGCAGAGCCTCATCGGTTGGTGCATCACCAAACCGAACGCGCTTGTGGCTTCTCTGTACTTGGCCGTTGCGTGTACGGCAATTCCTTCCTGGTTTTACCTCAAAGGAATGCGAACGCTTACGCCTTCTACTGCAGGAATCATCGGCGCTTTTGAGCCGGTAGCGGCAACGCTTCTCGCCTACTTGGTTCTGCACGAGACACTAGCTCTAACGCAGATTATAGGAGGATTCGTGATTATTGTCGCACTCATCCTCCTACAGTGCACAACGGTACGCCGAGAAGCGATTACAGAACCATCCGCCGTAATCACGGCTTGACGACAAAGGCATTAGACGTTAGCCGCGCTGACAGCTGGGGTTTGGCCGTCTTCCGTCTCACCATACCAAATTTGGCGCACATAGGCGCAGGTTTCCAGCAGTTCGGCCAGACTGCCTTGAGCAGCTACGCGACCGTCTTTCAGCACAATTATCTGATCGGCTTGGCGCAAGGCGGCTTGGCGATGCGATACGACCAAGCATGTGGTGTCACGTTGCGCAAACAAGCGTTCCCAAAGCCGCTGCTCCGTCTCAACATCCAGCGCGCTGGACAGATCGTCAAACACCAACAATTGCGCCGAGCGTACGAACATCCGCGCGGCGGCGGTACGTTGCAGCTGCCCGCCGGAAAGCTTCACGCCTTTAGGTCCCACCTGCGTATCCAGCCCTTCTTCCAGTGTATGAAAATCCTCTTCCAACACAGCTGCGCATATAGCTTCGAACACGGCTTGATCATCAGCGGGTAAACCCATGAGGATGTTATTCCGCAGCGTATCGCTGAACAGCCGCGGAATCTGCGCGGTGTACGCCGCCTGCGGCGGCACGAAGAATGCTCCGGCATCCGTGATGGGCTCCCCATTCCAGCGGATCTCTCCTGCGTCTTTAGGCAATAAACCGAGCAACACCCGCAGCAGCGTAGTCTTTCCCGCGCCGTTGCGTCCGGTAATGACGGTAAATGAACCTCGCTTGATCTCCAAATTGATATCACGAATGCCGCGCGTCGTACCCGGGAAATGGTACGTTAGATTCTCCACACTTAGTGTGTCCAACGAGGCTGCAACGGTAAGGTTGCCTTCGCCCGCAGAATGCTTCTCGTTTAGACGTATCGGCGCGAGGTCGATCAGCGCATCAGCCGGGGCGCCTTCCATTAAGCGTCCCATCCGCTCAATAGAGACCCCTATTTGCCGATAACGCGCCTGCAGTAAACCGGAAAAAGCCGCTAGTTCGCTGATAAAGCTCAGATAATAGATAAACAACGAGAAGTCGCCGACTGTAAACGTACCCTGACGCATAGCACGACCGGCTACGATCAGGATGATACCGGTGCCGACGTTAACGGCGTTGCGAAATATGGAGTGTAACACTTCATTGAACAAACGATCGCGCAAAGCCACTTTGCGCCGTGCCTCGTTGAGTTCCCGGAAGCGAGCGATCACTTGCATTTCCGCCACTGCTACTTTGATAGCCTGTACGGCGCCGAACATTTCGCCGATAAAACCTGTGACTATACCTGTAGCTCGCCGACTCTCACGCCGGTAATGCTCAACCTTTGTGCAAGCCGCATTAGCCACTACGCCGACGAAAATGAAGGGGATGATCGCAATCAGCGTGATTTGCGCATTGATGCGGTACATCACTACCAACGCTATAACCGCGAACACCATCAGGCCGATCAGGTCGTTCAGCCATAAGGCATACAAGGGAATCTCAAACGCATCACCGCGAAAACGACTGGTGGCTTCTCCTGGGGAATCGGGCAGCGCGGTCGCGCCTGGACGCTTTAGAATATGCCGCAACATGTTCCGTCGCAATAACGCGAGACAGTGTACAAAAAACGGCACATTGGTGCGTATTAAACCAAGCACTCCCAGTAACCGGAACACTTCGCCCGCAAACAAGAATGCGACCAGCGTCCACAACCCGTACCCGGCCGGAGCGCTGCCGGTGAGCAAATCGAAGTAATAGCGCATAGCCAGCCCGGGAAGCTGGAATGCCGACATGTGTATTAACATGGCAACCAAATTGATGGTCCAAAGCCAAGGGCGGAACCTGACCATGGACCATATGACCCGCCAGGCGTTTATTTTTGTCTGGTGGTTCATGCCGGTTTCTCCTCCAGTCCGGTTTGATGCAGTTGAAAGTAACGCGAGCTTGGATCCGCCAACAGCTGTTGTCGGTCACCGTACTCTGCAATCTGCCCTGAATCAATGATGAGAATGTGGTCCGCTCGCTGCAAGGTAGCTAAACGGTGCGCTATAATTATGGCCGTACGCCCTGATAAAAGCCGATCGATGGCCTGTTCCACCAAGGCCTCGGTGGCGGGATCCAGCCTAGAAGACGCTTCATCCAAAACAACCATGCCCGGATTGCGCAGAAAAGCCCGGCACAAGGCGAGCAACTGCGCTTCTCCGGCGGAAAGGCTGCGCCCGCCGCTTTGCAGCTTGGTGTCCAATCCGGCCGGCAATCTCTCGTACCAGGTTTGTAATCCCAGACTCTCGATCACCGCCAAGATGCGCTCATCACTGATCCGAGCATCAAAAAGCGTGATGTTCTCCCGTACTGTAGCTTGGAACAGCTGCACCTCCTGGGTCACATAAGCGATCCGCTCGCGCAGTTGAGCCAATGTGGCCTGCCTAATATCCTTACCGTCCAGACGAATGACTCCTGTTTGGGGATCACATAAACGGAACACCAACCGCGCGATGGTCGTTTTACCTCCTCCGGTGCGTCCCAGCAGCCCCAGCACTTTACCGGCTGCCAAATGAAAGGTGATGTCGTGTAGAACCGGTTTATCCGGCGCATATGAGAAACCGACGCCGGTGAACGTTAGGTTCAACGCTCCCGAAGAGAATGTAAAGCCCGGTCCGTCTTGAATTTGGCTCTCCTGTTCCAGAAGTTCACTCATACGCTCCACTGTTGCGCCGATAGTCTGGAAACTCTCTATCTGTTGAGTCAGTTCACGGATAGGTCGAGCGACCAGACTCATGTAACTAATCACCAAGTAGGCAACACCCACAGTGATGATGCCTGCTTGATACAAGCGATAACCCAGCAGCATGGCCATGGTATAGCCCAACACCATCATCAAGCCGGAAACGGCGCCGATACAAAAACGCATCAGCTCAGCCATCCAACGTTTCGAGAGAATCACGGCATGGTGTTCATATAACCGGCCAAGGACATAATCGACTGCACCACACGATCGAATATCCTCCGTACCGGATAAGCGCTCTTCCAGAAAACCAAAGAGCTCTGTTTCAGCGTCTTTGTTTGCCTTTTGGTGCGGGATGGCTATGGCGCGCATTTTGTTGAGAGCCACCAAGGTAGCCGCCGCAAACAAGATGAACGCTAAGCCTAAGCGGGCGTCGATTAGTACAAGCGCCGGCAAAACGCCCAGCAACAGCAACAAATTGCCGATCACCCGAATCACCAGTTGCGAGAAAAAGTTGGCAAAGTCACCGGCATCGGTTTCAATGCGCTCAATATACTCTCCCGGACTCTTAGCGGTATGGTAACTCATATCCAGAGTCAGACTATGAGCAGCCAGGTCTTCTCGCAGAGCATTGGTAGCCTGCCAAGCTACCGACTCGCCCATATATGTAGCTCCAACCGACACGATCTGCCCAATGAGCGCTATACCCAGATAGGCCAAGCCCAACCGCATAAGCGTAGTGGCGGCGGCGCCCGTAGCGACTGCGTCAATAAACATCCGTGTGATTTGCGGATTGACGATTTGCAGAGCTATTCCGGCAAACAACAAGATCGTCAACCAAGTGAAACGCAAACGTTGATTGCGGATATATCGCATGAGGATAGCAACGTATTGTTGGATGGAGATCTTCACTCCGACCACCTTCTTATGTAGACAACCAACCCGGCCTACCTGCGTCCAGCCTTCAGTGATGCTCCCGAAAGGTGTAGACACAAAAAACTGCAGACCGAAGGTGTCGATCTGCAGCTTGATAACCAACGGTAGCCCCCAACAGTCATAGAGCATAAATTTGCAGACTAGCGGGTTCATACCTTATGCAAGGCCAAGCACGCAAAACGGCACTGGAGATTCATACGCCATCACTCATCTGCGTAACGCGTAAAAGCGACGCGGCAATGCGCCGGTCAGCTGATGCGTGGTGAAGAAGAGTGTTTTCAGCGAGCAATCTTCCAGTGCTTAATCATTTTTATTGCCTCCCGATTGGGTAAATACCCCTATAGCGAGAATACAGGGGCATAGTACCACAGGAGTGCAGACAGTGTCAACAAATTGTTTTGCCGCCTTATTGAGATAATATCGCTTGTTTTCTGACATTATGCGCTGCTATATCGGCAAAATATACCAAAAGGGTTGCCGCCCATGCACGACTAAGACAGCAGGGCGGCAACGTGATTCTACATTAATGAACGCCCTCCGTCACTTGTCGGAGAATAGATGCCGGGCTCTGTTTGGAAGGAGATTGGGCATGAACCGGATAGCGCGCCGGGGTCGTCCCCTCATCGGAATCGTCATACTCATCCTACTGACATTGATCACAACGAGTTGCAGCCGGTCCATCCGCGACCGCAATAAACATGCCATGCCTCTCAATATGGCTGACTTCCATCAGGATGCTCGGACATGGACCTATACCGAAACCGATGCCGCATCAACCGCTGAAGTCACCTTTACCAAGCTGGTCGTAGGCCAAGTGCAGTATCATGGCCACACAGCTTGGCTGATCGTTACTACGCAACCGCATCACCCAATACAGATGCGGGAATATCTGACCTTTGACGCATCCACGGGTACTTATCTCGGTATAGAGATGGTCGACTCAGAAGCGCAAACCGTCCAAGACTATCCAGTCTTGCCGGGAGTGCGTTTTTCCAGCCTATTGGCTCCCGGAGCGCCGCTGGTCTCATCGTATGACGTTACTGAAAACGGGGAGATTATCCACTGGAAAGTCGAGTCCCAGATTCTCGAAACGCAGTACGAAAAGGTGCAAGTACCTGCCGGTACGTTTGATCATGCGCTCAGAGTACGCACGCGAGTTACAACATCTCGCAACACCGTATCTCCGCCTACCTCCAACGTTGTAACAGTGGAAGAAGATACTTGGTATGTTCCGGAGATAGGCGTAGTAAAAAACCGCACCGCAGATGGCTCCCGCTCCACAGTGTTAACGGACTATTCCCGGTAACGCTTAAAGCGTGCTCTGGGACGCTGCCGCCGTAGTATACGGCAGTTTCCCCATACCGTTATACCCTACTATAGTAACCATGATCTCTTGCCTTTTGTCGGGTTCTTGGGCGGTGAAGCCGGGAAAACGCAGCGTAACCCGCTCTCCGGCGGGGAGGTTGGCCACGGTAAGCTGTTTACTGATGATCATCGGTTCTTCATCGATAACGGTTTGTTTTGAACTGCTCACCTGCTGGCATATCACCTTGATTTGCTTTAGATCTGATTTACCAGGGTTCAGTAAGTCGACAACAACCACGAAATCTCCGGCTATCTCACCCGAAGCCGGTTTTTCGCCTATTTCAATACGAATGTCTCGCACCACATTGGCACCTGGCGATACCCGCTCGCTCTGCATGGTTCCCAACCAGAATGCAATGCCGAGCAAAACTAAGAAGCCTAGCCCAAGAACGAGCCGACGTCCTTTGAACATCCTTTAAAACCCCTTCCAGGATGAAGCGCCTACGATAAGCTGAAAAGATAACTACGCCCGGCAATCAGTGCGGCGCCGATCATGGACTTCTCCTTAGAATCTGTGGCTACGCCCAGCACCAGGTCGCTGCTATCCATCAATAAGGCCTGTTCGGCCACCATTTTTTTCACGATAGGCAGTATTATATCATGGGCTTCCAGCACTCGACCGCCTAAAACCAACACTGCGGGGTCGAACAGGAGCACCATGGTAACGACAACCTGCCCTAAGATCCGCGCAGTTTCTTGCATAGTCTCAACGGCAATCGGATCCCCGGCAGCCACCATTTCCTGCAGAGCCGGCCACGTTAAATCGTTTGCATCCTCCACGCCTTGGGCGCTTAACCGTTCTCTGGCCCGCAGTAGCGTTGCTCTACCTGAGGCGATCGTTTCTACGCACCCGCGTTTGCCACATATGCAGGTCTCACCCTCCGAGTCAATTTGCAGGTGACCGATCTCGGCGCTGGAGGAGTTGTTCCCTCTATAGATTTCACCGTTAATTACTATACCTCCGCCCACGCCTCGCCATCCGGCGTGCACATAAACCAGGGAGTTCTGATTCGACGACTCTCCGAACCAGGCTTCGGTAAAGGTGAGACAAACCATGTTCGATTCAACAATGGTGGGAATACCGGTAGCTCGTGTTACCAGATCGCCTAAAGGTACATTTCTCCAACCCAGGTTCGACGAAGACAAGACGCTGCCGTTGGGAGAATCTACGGTTCCGGGCACGCTGATGCCTATGACTCCGGGCAGTTTCACATCCTGCGGTATGCTGGCCAAACACTGTTTTACCAGATTGACTACGTCATCCGGCGTCGGCCTTCCTTCCACTTCCATCTGCAGCGGTTGTAATAGCGCATTGCCATGCAAGTCGTATACATTCGCGCTCAATTCATCTACATCAACAGCCAATATACTCACAAATTGCGGATCCATGCGAATGACGATGGGCTTACGCCCGCGATCGGATTCCGCCGCCCCCGATTCGTATAATAAGCCGCGCTTGATCAGATCGTTTACTATCAAACCAACGGTTGACGCACTCAGTCCGGTAATTGAACACAGTTCCTTACGGGATGTGGACTCGCGGCTGAAAATGGCTTCCAACACATTCTGGCGATTGAGCTGACGCACATTATTCATCGCCGTGGATCCGTGTCGTTCAAGCGGCGACCGATGGGGGGTACTTGCTTTAATGCTGTGGTAATACAGGAAAATCACATCCCTTGCTTACTAAACCTACTGCATGATCATAGTCTGATTCTCCTGCAGATCAACCACCTGCATGGTTGCCGGAAAACCATAAATGCTCACTTGAACCGGCTCGGAAGCACCGACCGATTTCGGTGCGGCGGCGCCAAACCAAACCAGCGTAGCGCCTGGAACGTGCGCCGCGCTGGATACGCTCCACACCGGGGTGCCGTTCTGATCCGAGCATACGTTAAAACGCACCTGCCGTCGTGCTCTCTCCCAGTCGGCAATCTGGTTGCAGGTCCACCACGGGAGACCTTGCTCTTTGCCGTAGTTTACTACGGTACGCATCGCTTCCGCCACATGCGGTTTTGCCGCATGGGCCGGGTGGAACAGGAAGTGCGCGATTCCATAGTGCGCTTTAGCCCAATCAACAACGGCCGGACCAATCTCCAACGGGCAGGTAAGGGCAATGTCTTGGGTAGATAGGTTGATCTCCAATACATCGATCATGCGCAGCTTGTGCTCCTGTATGGGAAACCAAGGGTGCGAACCGCCAAACGGAAAACCTGTGTTTCCAGTCTTACTGGGACCTTTGGTCTGGTCGGCCGTTACGCCTGCATTCTCCAACCAGACAAAGAACTCGTCAAGTCCTTCCCAGCGCAAATAGTGATTCTTGTTCGATACTACCGGGACTCCGGCCATGTCACGCAACCAATCCAGCTGCATCCGGAAGTCGGCTTCGCCCCAATAGGCTCTTCCCCGTTGCGTGAAGGCATCATAATGCAGACAGATTTCGTAACCTAACTGCGCCAGCTTCTTATAGAACGCCGGTGCGTATCCGCCCGGATACTGTATGCACCAGCTGGAAGGTATCTCCAGTGATTGTAGATTTTCCAACAGCACGTCCGCCAATGCCGGGTCGTTGCCATCGCTGTCGTGCGAGATAAGTCCGACGGCTTGCAGTCGGTCGGGCCAGTACCACAGCATGGGTAATGGGGTGTTAGTTACTGCGGCGCCCCAGAGGATCGCACGCAATAGCAGCTCTCGCCACTCGTCCGCAATGCCGCGGCCAAAGAAGCGCGTGTTGGCGATCGGTTGTCTGTCTATGTCGTAGTCCAATGCCAAACCGTCATCAGTCTTCAAAATGCCGTCGTTGACCAAGGCTGTACCTGCGGAGTCGGGCTCCGCATCCACATGAACCGGCTTGCCCTGTTGGATCCGGACAACGCTGTGTACCAAGTCGGCGGCGATCAGCACCGCGGCGCCCTTTCCTAAACGCCGTATGGTAATGGCAGGTCCCATGACTGCATCCTGCCATCCCCTCTCCATATTATATCCAGCGGGATCAAGCCAGGAAGCTAAAACCTCCACATCCGCTCCCGCCGCGATCCGATGGCCGCCAAAGGCGTGTAAAGCGCCGGTTAACCCCTTAGTTATCGGATGCTCATCAGAATGCTCCCCTACCCAGGCTTCCGGAAGGGGGGCTACATTGCGGCAACCCAGAACTTCATCAAGCGTCGATGTACCGCCGCAGGCTATTAGGACGTGCCCTGCCGCCACAAATTCCGCTATTTTCTTTTGATCTTCCGAGGACAACGGCGTTTGCGTGGGGATGACCAAAACAGACAAGCGCGGTAATGCGTCGCTTAGCTCTTCTGGTGAAATCTTTAGGTACGGAAAACCCGCATGAGCAAGTAGCTCAAAGACATAGTCGCCATAACGGGACCACCGGGTTGTTTTTTGGTTTAGAGATAGAACGCCTATCTGCATTGATCTAACCTCCACTTGTAAGCGGTATGCGGACTCTTAGAGCCGTGTAGATAGAAAAACTCTTCAGCATTTGTTGTTCCGCATTTAATCATCAGGTCCTGCCGATGCTACAAGTTTGCGGCTGAATGCCGCATGTCCTCTCCACCTAACTTTCGTACTAATCGCTGTAAAAACGTAGCAAAAGAAGGAGAGTCCTTAATGGCACCGTATATATTATTACGGGCTTCGCAATTTTTAGCAACACCTTTTTTATTGCATCTGCACAGCCCAATTTCTAGGAGGTGTAATTGATGACATCCGGTTCCGAGTTAGCGCTCAACGGCGGCCCAAAAACGAAAACCACCCCCTTCGGCACGGGCAAACGTTTTGGTACCGAAGAGTTACAGCAATTACGCGAGGCGCTTGAGCAGAATACGCTCTTCTACTGGTCGGGCAGAAAAGTAAAGCAATTCTGCGCAGACTTCGCCCAGATGTATGACGTGCCGCATTGCGTGGCGACCAGTTCAGGTACCGCCTCGTTGCATGTAGCCGTAGCCGCGTTGGGAATTGGGGCTGGTGATGAAGTAATCACCTCGCCCATTACCGATATGGGTAGTCTAATCGGCATACTATTTCAAGGCGCCATTCCGGTCTTCGCAGACGTAGATCCTCACACCTACAACATGGATCCCACATCCATCGAGGCGCGCATTACGCCGCGCACCAGAGCGCTCATGGTGGTGCACCTGGCAGGTAACCTTGCGACATGGATGCCATTATGGCTATTGCCGAGAAATATAATCTGAAGGTCATTGAAGACTGCGCGCAGAGCTATCTGTCCATCTACAAAGGGCGCCCGGCAGGTACAATAGGCGATGTAGGCTGTTTCAGCCTGAACGATTTCAAACACATCTCTGCCGGTGACGGCGGTATGTGCATCACTAAAGATCCGGAGATCGCTCGTCAACTCGCCTACTACGCAGACAAACACTACCATCGCGACGGCTCCGGACGCGATCCTGAATGGCTGGCCGCCAATTATCGCATGTCCGAGCTGGTAGGCGCAGTGGCGATCGCCCAGTTAAAGAAGGTCAGAGGCATCTGCGAGCGCAGGAATAAGTTAGGTGATATGCTGACCGGCCTTATCAGCGACCTGCCGGGTATCCAGCCGCACCGGATTACGCCCGGCGGTAAATCCAGCTACTGGTTCTACATGTTGCGCGTAAACGAACAGGAACTGGGTGCTGCTCGCAGCGAGTTCGTCAAAGCGGTACGGGCTGAGGGAATACCTTGTTCAGAAGGTTACATCGCCCGGCCTGTGTACTGTTACGATGTTCTCACTAAAGGTCAGGTATTCAAAAACACCCGCTTCCCATTGGATGTGCCGGATGTGCCGCCATATGGCCCAGGCATGTGTCCCACTGCGGAGGAAGTACTGGCCACGGCTTGTCGGCTGTCTATCAACGAATTTTATACCGATCAGGATATTAAGGAGATGGCTGCCGCCATACGCAAAGTGGCTGTCTACTATGCCTCCAGGAGCAAATAAGAACCTGCCGGAATAACGCAAGGTAACAACAGGCCGGCCTCAGTCACCATGGTACGTGAGGCCGGCCTTATTGAGCCGCAATTGTCGATTTGAGGCACCTACTTGACGTCAAAGATCAAAACCGCGCCGCCGACGCCTGGGTTGCGCTGATCGGCTACATAGAGCCGCGTACCGTCTTTAGATACTGCAATACCGGCAGACTCCATTGTGATGCCGAGCTCCGCCTTGCTCCAGGATCTGATCAGTACCCCGTCAGCCGCATATACGGAGACCGACGGTTCTTTATCATAGTGGCAGACCCAAATGCGACCGGAGTCGTCTTGATCGATAAAGTACGGCGCGAAAATGCCGCTCAGATAAAGCGACTTGGCGCCGGTGTCCGCCTTAACCAGCCAAATCTCACTTGTGCCGTAGACATTGAGCAGAATGTCGTTATCCGGAGTGAGGTTAGGCAAACGCAAGTCGGATTGCGCTATGTATCCATTATTCCCCCAGTCGGTTACGGGTACCAGCTTGCCGTCGACCTCCCGGAACTTAAAGATACCCGGTTTGGCCGTGTTACGGTCGGTTACGTAGATATCGCCGTTGGGAGTAACCAGCGCGCCTTCCGTGGTTACCAGCCCGAACTCCTTTAGATCCCATGACGCCTCCAGCGTTAGGTCTGGTGACCACTTAGCCAAAATGGGCAGCGTAAGCGCCATCCATATCTTACCATTGCCGTCGACCCAAGCCGTTTTGCCATAGGCGCCGGAGTTGATCTTAGTGAGATCAAACGTCTCCACTTTACCACTTGCCGTGTCCAGCTTCACCAGTGTACGATCTTGAATACCGCCGACATACAGAACCTGATCATCACGGGATAGATCCATGCCTCGAGCGCTGCCCGTCGTGACGATGACTTTTCCTGCAGGCACTAATTCCACCGCAGAGGCAGTTGCCGCAGCCAACGTCAATGCCAAAACGAGCACTACCGCACTGAACCATTTCTTGTTACTCATTCTTCGCTCACCCCTATTAAAGTAATGATTCGCTTTCATCAGCAAGGTTCTTTACATTGAGACTTTCTCCTGCCGTTTCAGATGCAAAAACGTCCCACTTTTTATACACCGATGAAAGGTGTAACACTGCAGGTGTTATCGCACCTAAGCCGAAGATATTAAGACACTGCGAACACCTGATACATATCCCGGAGGTGCATGTCCGTTGCTGTCGTCGATTTATAACCGAGTCCGCATAACCTATGGGACGCTTTTGCTGGCGCTATCCCTATGCTTTACCGTTATCGGCGTCCAATCAACTGCCATATCGGCACAAGCAACTTCGCCAACGCAATTGGCCGCACAGCAATTCATCTATGGTACGCCGATTGCTTACCCCGCGTTTACCGTTGAAACCGAACTCACCATTACCGCCGATTTAGACACCCTGGACGGTATGTGGCTCAATGCGTTGAAGCAGGCAGCCGATGACGCTCCGGTACTGGCCTTAACGTGGAGTCCTACCGACAGTTGGTTCGGGCCCTTCTGGGGTATTCAGCTCGTCTCGGCCAAACCTTTGTTCCCCGCATCGCTGCAGACCAGACAGTCCGCCGGGTTCTTGCAGGGAACCGAATACATCTCTCTCAGCAGCCACCAGCCTGTGGTTGGTCACACATACTCCTGCCGGCTAGGTTACACTCCTGCGGCAGGTTTGGTCAGCGTACAGATTACCGATGTCACGCAGAATCAGGTTCTCGTAAGGCAGAGCCTGCAGGTATTACCTTTTATCGGAGAATTGTCGCCGTACATGGGTATAACCGGCCAAGACGCCTCTGCTGCACCTGCGGGCGAACTAAACTTGGTGCAGGTGTTGGACTATAACCTACCCCAGGATATTTACTGGTGGGTTACTCAGCAAAGCAGCCCGCTTAGTAGTTATAATCCGATAGAAACCGTCGACCGGCGTCTGCCGACCCAGATCCGAATAACCTTACCATGGGAAACCTTGCCGGGCGCCTTGGAGTTTACGCTAGAGCAAGATGACGCAGTTACCTCCGTACTCTCCATCAAGCAGGCGCAGAGCGGGGATTATGCCGCCGACTTCTCCAACGTAACACCCGGAATTTACAAATTGGTAGGTCGCTATCACGAAGACGGACGCACGTGGATCTTGTCTGAACAGGATCTGACCGTCGGTCGCTTGGAGTACGAGATACTCGCCGTGGAGGTGGATCGTTACGGACCCGACGGACCGACTATATCGGGCAGTCTGCGCGTTGCAAGCGACGGACCACTTCCCGATATCGCGTTCAACATCGCCTACAGCATGGTTAAACATACCTTCCGTCCCAACAACGGCCCGGGTACAGGCACCATATTGAGCGAGGAAGTTATAGAGAGCGCCGACATATTCTCCCAACCTCCGACTTACAGCGGTAGCTCCCCACAGGTCATTTCCTTTACCGCGCCTATAGGCCAAACATGCGAAAACGACTCCGTGTGGCAAATTACCGTAAGTCCCTACTCCATACCCGACGCATACTATGCAGAAGGCTTCACAAAAAGCGTTTGGGTCGGTAGGACCATTGAGCCGCAAGCCTGGACCGGCTATCTGACCGATGAGAAACAGACCAAGATCAGCGTAGCGCCGGGAATAGATGCCTACCATGTCAGTGGATCCATAGCGGCCGGACCTCTGCACATCTTCATTTTGGAGGTCGATTTAAATACTCCCGGCATCACCATTGACGGTCTGGCCGGGCGTCATTACACGCAGAACTCTCCTCCCACGCTTTGGCCGCGTTCACAAATATCTCGTTTGGTAGCCGATACCGGCGCCGTAGCCGGGGTGAATGCCTCATTCTTTGATATCAACAGTACCCAACTGCCGAGAGGTATGTTAGTGAGTTCCTACAACCTGTTACGCACTCCGGATGATCCCAGCCGAGGCATATTAGGTATCTCCGCCGACAACAAGGCATACATCGGGAATTGGCTTTTCAAAGGATATGTCAGGAATCTCAAGGGAGGCGCGCAGCTGACCCTTAACGCCATCAATTCTTCCGGATTTGCCGTTAACAGTACCAATCTTTATCGCCACCCTTACTTAATGAGCCCAGGGAATCAAGGGGCGACGACAAACACGCAGGTAGTCGAACTGGTGCTCCACGACCTGGAAACGGCTACGCCGGGAGTGATTCGGGCACGTGTGGCGCAGATACGCGTAAACAAGCCGGGGATCAAGATTACGGAAGATATCATGGTACTGAGCAGCCGTGACGTTTCCGCCGCATTGTTGCTCGAACATTACCAGGAAGGGGACCTCATCGAGATCAACTATGAGCTCAACGGCGGCCTGAGCCGTCCGTGGCTTCCCACCGAGTCCGAACTGCAAGGAGCTGCCAGCGGAGGCGTCGTGCTGTTGATGAACGGGTTGTACGGCGAACACTATGTCCACACCGATACGGCTCGTCATCCCCGCACGGCCGCAGCCATCGACGCTGAGCGCAAGAAACTCTACCTGTTCGTCATCGACGGCCGCACGCAAACCAGCGTCGGTGTTACCTACAAAGAGATGGCCGACTACTTCCTTTACATGGGCGCTTTTGAGGCACTTAACCTAGACGGTGGAGGTTCTTCTACTCTTTCCATCCGTATGCCGACAACAGGGCAGGTACAGCATCTAAACTATCCATCATCAGGCGGCACGGAACGGTACGTTGCCGACGGCATCGGCGTGTTCTATACGCCGCCGTCAAACTGACGAAGCCTTACCATGCGTTAAGCCGCTTTACTGTTGAGAACCCCGTTTACATCCCTGTAAACGGGGTTCTCCGTCGCTCCCGACATACCAAGCCGCGTTGGTCCTCCCCCACAACATCGCCCAACCCGGCAGCTATGCCGTCTCCGCCATAAAAAGGTTTGAACGCTCCCGATAAATCCTGGTATGATAAGACTAATTGAGTCGGAAAGCGTTCCGGACGCATCTCTGATCTCCTTTTCGCATCTCTTCCCAAACGGATCATGAGAGTTGCACACCTGGTTCCGCACGGGCTCAGGTGCGCATTGCCTTCCGAGAGTAACAATTAGTTGAGAGGTCTTTTTATCATGAGTAAACAGCATAGCAGGTTGCTTAGCGGCAACGAAGCCGTCGCTTTAAGCGCGTTGCACGCGCGTATTAATCTAGGTACAGGATATCCCGGCACCCCCTCCACGGAAATATTGGAGAACTTCGCTGCCTGGGGCGGCAAGGCGCAATGGGCTCCTAATGAGAAAGTAGCCGCAGAGGTAGGTTTAGGCGTCGCTTTCGCCGGTGGTCGCGCCTTGGTGACCATGAAGCATGTAGGCCTTAACGTAGCTGCCGACCCGGTGTTCACCATGGCCTATTCCGGCGTACCCGGCGCCTTGGTGCTGGTCAGCGCCGATGACCCCGGCATGGCTTCCAGTCAGAACGAGCAAGATACCCGGCGTTATGCCGAAGCCGCCGGTCTGCCGATGTTTGAACCGTCTGATTCACAAGAAGCTTACGACCTGCTACGCTTAGCCTTTGAAATATCGCATGCTTGGCAAATTCCGGTCATCTTCCGCATGACCACTCGCGTGTGCCACTCGAAGAGCCTCGTCATTCCCAGCGCTCCCATGGCTCCGGTTCAGGTTACGGCGTATGAACCAAGCGTCAAAGAGCGCGTGATGATCCCGGGACATGCTCGCCCGGCGCATCGTCGCTTGCGCGATAAATTAGCCAAACTCACTTTGTGGAACGAGCAACATGGTCCCTGGCGAAAAGAAACAGGAAACGCAGAATTGGGTATCATCACGGCAGGGATATCCTACCAACACGCCCGGGAAGCCGTCCCTGACGCTTCCTTCCTGAAGCTCGGCATGACTTACCCCCTGCCTATCCAGGTCATTCTTGATTTTATCTCTACCGTAGATCGCTGCGTCGTCGTCGAGGAGAATGACCCCTGGCTGGTGCAGGCCATTCGTTTTGCCGGCGGTCAAGTGGAAGGCAAATATGACCCGATCTACCGTTTCGGTGAACTGAATGTAACGCGTGTTAAACGCATTCTGGCCGCTGATCGCACCCCCGAAACGCCTGCGGTACCAGGCAAGGCGCCTGAACTGTGTCAAGGCTGTCCCCACCGCGCTTCTTTCGCTGTTTTAAAAGAACTCAATTGCATAGTCTCAGGCGATATCGGCTGTTACACTCTAGCCGCCTTACCTCCTATTGACGCAATGGATACCATGATCGATATGGGGGCGGCTATAGGCGTGGGCTTGGGCATGCGACACACGCTGCCCGAAAGTGAAGCCCGGCGAGTGGTAAGTGTTATCGGCGACAGCACCTTTATTCACAGCGGCCTTACCGGCTTGGTCGAGATGGTATACAATCCGCCGGAAACAGGCCATGTGCTGGTCATTCTAGACAATGGCATCACCGCCATGACGGGGCAACAGGAGCATCCCGGCACGGGACGCAAATTAGACTCCACCCCTACGGCTCAATTGGATTACGAAAAGGTCGCACGTGCAGTTGGGATTCAGCATGTATTCACTGTGAATCCGGTGCGTGAACGCGACAGATTCAAGGAGATCCTACGTAAAGCATTGGCCGGCAACGAACTCACGGTGATCATCTCGAGGATGCCCTGCATTCTCACGGCCAAAAAGCGGCAGGCCGGTGAGCAAATTGCCCGTTCACTAGCAAAAAAGCGCCAATCCGGCAATTGTACAACTGAAACCGCGGCGCAACCTGAAGCCGAACATGCAGAGTACGCCGACAGCCTTGCGTCTGCCCACGTTGAAAATGCCCCTATGGTGAACGTACGTTTTGCCGGGCTAGGCGGCATGGGCGTCATCACTGCATCCGACATCCTGGCGGACGCGGCTTTCCGCACCGGGTACGATGTAAAAAAGGCCGAGGTACATGGGATGAGCCAACGGGGCGGATCGGTGTCAAGCGACGTGCGCTATGGCGCGCAGGTCCTCAGCCCTATGATTCCGGATGGAAGAGTTGACTATCTGGTGGTGTTGGCTGAAGACCAAGTACCGGTACACCAGATGCACTTAACGGCAGAGGGTAAGTTGATCACACCAGCGCAGATAAATATGGAGGCCTTACCTAACCGCAAATGTCTGAATGTGGCTATGCTAGGCGTATTGAGCAACTACCTGGATTTGCCGCCGGAAATGTGGTTGGCCGCGTTGCGGGACCGCTTTCCCCAAAGACTGCATGCGGCAAACGAAGCTGCATTCTTTGCCGGGCGCGACAGTGAGAAGTAGGCATAGCATTTCGTCAACTCCAGTGCAAGAGAGGTAGGTTTCATGATAGATCTGTGGAACGATCAACGCGGCACATTTCATCCCGACAGCGCATTAGACTATTTGCCTGAGCCGCAATTGCGCCGTCTACAGTTGCAACGGCTGCAGGCCATCGTCAAGCGTGCATACGATCATGTGGAGCTCACACGCACGCGTATGCAGACCGCAGGTATTACGCCCGACGACATCCGTTCTTTAGAAGACATTCGGCTCCTCCCCTTCAGTACCAAAACTGACTTGCGCGACACCTATCCGTACGGTTTATTCGCCAGCCCCATCAGCGAAGTGGTGCGCTTACACGCCTCAAGCGGTACAACCGGGAAACCGATTGTGGTAGGTTATACGCAACAAGACATGGAAGTCTGGAAAAACGTTATGAAGCGCACTTTTGTTGCAGCCGGCTTATCCAGGCGCGACATTATTCAAAACGCCTTCGGCTATGGTTTGTTTACAGGCGGGCTAGGCGCTCACTATGGCGCGGAAGCGCTGGGAGCTACGGTTATTCCCGCTTCCGGGGGAAATACCACCAGGCAACTAATGGTGCTCCAAGACTTTGGGGTCACGGCTATCTGTAGCACGCCCAGCTACTTTGTACACTTAGTGGAAGTGGCGGAGAGAATGGGCATCGATTTCCACAAACTTCCCTTACGTACGGGCATTTTCGGCGCTGAGCCCTGGACGCCGCAAATGCGCAGCTACATCCAGGAGAAAACAAACATTAAGGCCTATGATATCTACGGCCTTTCAGAAATCATCGGCCCCGGCGTCGCAACCGAGTGTTCCGAACAGCACGGGCTCCATGTGTTTGAAGACCATTTCCTGGTGGAGGTCGTGCATCCGGTTACAGGTGAACCGTTGCCCGATGGATGCGAAGGGGAGTTGGTACTCACCACGCTAAGCAAAGAAGCCATGCCTATCTTAAGGTATCGGACGCACGATCTGACCAGTATCATCTCGAAAAAGTGCAGTTGCGGCCGTACAATCCGACGCATTGACCGCATCGGCAAGCGTACCGACGACATGTTTATCATCCGCGGCGTCAATATCTTCCCTGGCCAAATTGAGGCTGCGCTGTTAAGCACCGAAAGGAATCTGCCGCATTACCAGATCGTGCTTACTCGAGCAGGCGGCCTTGACCAAATGGAGGTGCGGGTGGAAGTCACCCAATCGCTCTTTAGCGATACGATTAAGGCTATGGAGCAACTACAGGAACGCTTCACCAAAGCGATCGAAAATGTGATCGGTATCCGGGTGAAGGTTACTTTAGTCGAGCCGCATTCAATTCCACGTAGCGAAGGAAAAGCCAAGCGCGTTATTGATCAACGCAACTAGTTCAGAAAGGTGGATGACCGATGCAGATCCGGCAACTCTCTGTTTTTCTGGAAAACAAACCGGGTAGACTCAGCACCGTTTGTGAAGCGCTGGCAAATGCCGGCATTAACCTGGTCACCCTTTCGTTGGCTGACACCACCCAGTTTGGCATCCTAAGGTTGATTGTGGAAGATTGGGAAAAGGCTAAACAAGTACTGGAAGAGTGCGGCTACG
>DUQB01000056.1 GCA_012838035.1 Bacillota bacterium
AATGGCAGCTTTGGTATTAATAGCTTTGTTTCCTGTCAGCAGCGGAGTGAGTTCGCTTTATGGAGCGATGCAGGCCGAGGCGGCTGAAAAGGAGCTATTGACCAATCCTGGGTTCGAGATTCAAGAACCCGGCTCCATGGCGCCGGGTTGGCAGGGTTTTCAAGGGAGTTTTGGAAAGCAACTTGTATTTGAAAACCATCCGGTTTACGAAGGCGACTGGTCTTTTGCTATATACGATACTTCCTCGAAAGACGGTTTCGGTCTCCGCAGCATGTGGTTTCCGGCCTCCCCTGGACAGGAATATGTAGCTTCAGTCATGGCTATGGCCGAGCAGAATTGTCTAGCCTACTTATATCTTGATTTTGCGGATGCCAATGGAAATCGTATCAAAGATAGAGTTGTATATACCGACAGCTCCGACTGGCAAGAATTGACTGTAACTATGTTAGCGCCGGAAGGAACGGCTTGGGTTTCCATCATCTTATACACCAAGGTCGACATCACCGGCATTGCCCGTTACGACAACGCCTCTTTGATACTAATTTACGAAGATACAGGGACGGGAGTAGATAGAGACATGACAGCCGATGCCAAACCCCTTGATTACTCTCCGGTCGCGGCGGCTAAAAACGAACTATTGACTAATCCCGGATTCGAGATGCAAGAACCCGGCTCCATGGCTCCGGGTTGGCAGGTTTTTCAAGGGAGTTTTGGAAAGCAACTTGTATTTGAAAACCAGCCGGTTTACGAAGGCGACTGGTCTTTCGCTATACACGATACTTCCTCGAAAGACGGTTTCGGTCTCCGTAGCGTGTTGTTACCGGCCTCCCCTGGACAGGAATATGAAGCTTCAGTCATGGCTATGACCGAGCAAGGTGGTCTAGCCTACTTACATCTGGAGTTCTTGGATGCCGATGAAAAGCGTATCAAAGACAGAGCTGTATTTACCCCTAGCCCTGACTGGCAAGAATTGAGAGTAACTATGGAAGCACCGGAAGGAACAGCTTGGGTTTCCATCATTTTATATTCCAAGGTCAACACCACCGGCATTGCCCGTTACGACAACGCTTCTTTGACATTAATCAGCGAAGATACCTGGACGGGAGGTAGTGTAGACTTAAAGGCTGATGCCGATACCCTTGATTACTCGCCAGCTGACGGAGCGGTGGTCACCACCAATCCTCCTTCCTTCGTTTGGATACCCGTGACGGGTGCCCAATCATATATCTTGGAATATACCACCGACCCAGAATTTACACCGTCACACACCGTCACTGTGCCGGACATCGATATCAGCATTTACACCCCCGCGGAGCTCTTGGACAACACCAAAACCTGGTACTGGCGAGTGCGGGCTGTTGATCGCCGAGGTAACAGCTCCCCTCCCTCGGTGGCGCGAGCTTTTAAGATTGATGTTCATGCTGTTTCCTTGCCGCTGCCGCCGCTTTCAGAGGTGCGGGCGCAGATCCCCACCTCGCACCCCCGACTCTTTGTCAGACCCGAAAACTTGGCGGAATGGAGGCAAAAGCCCAACAGCGGCGATTTGTTGTATGAGGTGTTATGGAACAGCCTTAAAACAAAAGCCTTCAACGCCCTTTATGAAGGTTTGCCTGCCGAGCCGGCCCATTGCCAGCCGCATGGTGTGTTGGATGTCAACCTTTGGCGCGAGTATTCGATAACCGTCAATGCCACCGAAACCATGGAGCTTCTAGCCTTTGCTTATATGATGACCGGAGATAAGGATTTCGGTAAGGCAGCTCGCCGCTGGATGCTGCACCTAGCCTCCTGGGATCCCAGTCCCAACGGTGCCACCAGTGCAGCCGTGAACGATGAGTCTTCCATGCCCATCCTCCTGCAAATGAGCAGGGCATACACCTGGGCATACGACGCCCTCACCCCTGAGGACAGGGAAGTGATCCGTAATGTAATGCGCATCCGGGACAACGAGGCCTACCAGATATTAAGAGAGGAACTTAAATATGAAAGCCGTCCATATCGCAGCCATGCCGGACGATCGCTCGGTTTTCTGGGAGAGGCGGCTATCGCCTTCATGGGAGAGATTCCGGAAGCCCAGGAATGGTTTGATTATATAGTCCGCATTTTCTATGCCATCTATCCTGCCTGGGGTAAGGATCCGGGCGGATGGGCGGAAGGTCATTCCTATTGGACCAGTTATATGAATCGAGTGACCTGGTTTGTGGATGCTTTGCGAGAAGCTACCGGTTTGGATCTGTTCCAAAAAGCATTCTTTAAGAATACGGGCACATTTAAGCTCTACACCCAGCCACCTTACAGCAAAATGGGTCCATTCGGCGACTTATCCGATCGGGGCCCCACTCCTGACGCCGGGGTGGTGATGAACCTCTTTGCAGCCGTATATAACAATCCATATTATAAATGGTACGCCGAAAAAATGGGATTCACCGCGGAGTTGCGCGTGATGGGCTACATCCGCGCCATTTTGCATGACAGCCGCGGCATTTCCTCAAAAGCGCCGATCGATCTTCCGCCGTCGACCTACTTTCCGGATATCGGCTGGGCCGTCTTTCATAAGCAAATGGGCGGTGAGGCGAATGACAGCATCCAATTCATGTTCAAAAGTAGCCCCTACGGTTCTTTTAGCCACAGTTTCGCAGATCAAAACACATTCACCCTGGAGGCATATGGAGAGCCGCTGGCCATCTCTTCCGGCTATCGACCCTGGTACGCGAGCCAACATCATAGGTATTGGACGAAAACTACCCAGGCTCACAATGGGGTATTGGTCGACGGCAAGGGGCAGCAAGAGCAATCGCTGGCCGCTAAAGGGCGAATCATAGGCTTCCTAAACGGCGAAAGTTTTGATTACACCGCAGGCGAGGCGCACACGGCCTATGGACCTGCACTGCTGGAGCGTTACCTGCGCCATGTCGTTTACATCCGTCCCGATATATTCGTGCTTTACGACGATCTCAAAGCGCCCAAAGCCAGCACCTACAGCTGGTTGCTCCACTCCTACCACCAGATGAGTATTGAGGAAGAAGGGCAAATGGGGCACATACGCCTGGAAGCGGAAAAAGCCTATCTAGACACTTACCTGTGGGCGGACAGCCCCCTATCCTACAGCCAGACTAATCAGTTCGCCGTTCCTCTAGACGAACCGATGGACAAACCGGAGCAATGGCATTTGATGGCCACCACTAAAGATGCCAAACCAGAAGGCTCCTTCTTGGCCGTACTGTCTCCCGGCAAAAAAGACGCAGCCGGCAAAGAACAAGAGCAAGCCGGGCAGCCAAAATTCCTGGTGGAAAAAGTGGCTGCCGGAGAAGCCGGAGAAGGTGTGCGCCTGCAGATCTTCGGGGCTGAAGAAGGTGCTGCTGGAGCCGCCGCCGGGCCCGAGGAAGCGCTGGTGTTATTCCGCCGGGGCGAGGCTCCCGGAGTACTGGAGGTTGGTGAAGATCGGTCCGATGCGGTAGTGGCCGCATGGAGAGAGCGCGGTGACGACACCTATGGGCTCCTAGTTGCCGACGGTACTTTTTGGCACTCCGGATTTGGGTATAATTTAGATTCCGAGGCTTTGATCAGCGCCGAGTTGACCTTCTCTCGGACCTGCATTAATGGTACAATCCTGCACCCGGACGTTCTGGGATCAAAGCCCTATGAGGTGGCTTTGCGATTGCCGGACGGAAAAGGTGCAGCGGTCAAATCTGTATCCTCATCTCATCAGCTGTTGGACTGGAGTCTAGCGGGAGATACTTTATTGCTCATCTTAGCTCCCGGTGAGCATAAGCTGACGGTGAGCATGGATGTAAATTGAATCTGCAATCTGTAAGCTGGAAACAGTAACAAAAGTTTTTAAAGAAGGAGGTGAGGATCGGTATGGCTATTTGCGCTCATTTGCAATCACCGCTGGCCTGCCGTCCCACCTCCTGCGGGAAGTGTTAGACATTGTTCGCCCGAGGTGAACCGCTCAATTTGATCAGGGGTCGAACCGCGGATGCAACTTCGTCCGGCGACTTGCCGTCAGTTTGAATGCAGATACCTTGGAAGTGGGCTTGTGTACGTAGAGTTAGCTTGTGCACCTCGGTAACGCGTTTCTAATCGGCTCGTTGATTTACCGTTCGTCGGTTATGGCGACGCAAGACTTCGTCCAAACTCGCAGTCAGAGTCACAATGAAGATCTGCAAGTTCGCGAGGTTCTCCGTGAATGCCGAAAAGGCCTCAATATGGTCGAAAGGGCCGTCGACAATCACTTGATACCCGTCACCGCAAAAGTTCTGCGCAAGGGATGACGGAGTTGCGCTTCAGCGGCGGCGCGCCAACGTAGCGATCTGGCACCCACTAATCGCTCCGGCTGTTGAATGCGCTTGTTAGACGGCTCAATACGTGCTATCAGCAACCAAATCGCTTCACTTACAAGCGCCGTCGCCGGTTACGGGGAATGTGTAAAGCTCCTGTGTTGGTCCAACGCTAACCAAGCCGGCAGCAGAAAGTCGAACTCGTCCAAAGGTGGAACTATTGCGGCAAACCTCCATTGCCGGCGACAACTTATCCAGTGCCAAATCCATAGCCGCCGTGCAGTGCGGAACCCAATTACCAGGCTTGTAGTACGGCATAGAATGCACTCCAACTCCAGATAATCGTCGGTGAAAGGCCTGATGAGCCTCTATTAACTCCACGGAGATTGTAGGTACCAGGAACATAACCCCCTTAGCTGTTGGAAAGGTACCCAACGCAACCAGCAACAGGTCGATTGGAGCCAACTCTTAGGTGAAGTCGTATAGTTGGCTACGCAGAACCTCGGGGTCCAAATCCTCGAACCCCGCCAGGCTGATGTGCGGCCTTACCCCCAGGTCCAAAAGAACAGAACTGATTGCCTTGTCTGCTAGAGTCCTCCAAAGGCGTACTATCCGCTCCTCGGCAGCGGTCATAGGTTCCGTTCAATACGCCCTCGTTAAACAGCGACTATTCTGCCATCGTATATTAGGTGAACACTAACGTGATCAACAGCCATATCTCCGCAATTAACCAGTACATGAGCTAAACCTACCGGTGTCAGAACAGTGTAGTTCACCTTTGCCAACAGGTTCGGACAACAACTTACCTTTTGGATTTGGGGCGGCGGTCAGCCCCCTATGTTAGGGTAGTTGGTTGGTTGTTGGGTGCATGCTCGGCGGAAGTTCGTTGAAACGCTGAAGGCATCACCGGCTAAAAGCAGTGGTGACGTTGCCGAAGAGCGCCCTTGGTCGAACCATTGCGTACTGCGCAAACCGGCGGGACAAGCTGATAGCCATTTTAAAAGACTGGCGATTGGAGATACCAACAACCGCAGCGAGCAAACGATGAAACCGTTTTATAGGCCGGACGAACTGAACATTTGTCAACACGCTTCAGAAGCACGGGCTAGCGTCATGATCTACAGGATGTTAGAAACGGCTAAGGAAAATGGGCCTAAACTAAGGCCTTTATGCCAGCTCATAGGTACGAGAGGGCGTCCTTGTTGCAGGTGAAAAGCGGTTTCTTCCCCATATCTGAAACCGACAAGATCAAGATATCTGGCGGTGACGGTTGTGACAGATTCTTCCAAGGTGCTTGGCGCTAAAAGTGCGGCAGCTTGTTCCGCCACCTCCTGCGGTGATTGCTTGCCTATATAAGAGAGAGCGTATGTGAGCCGTCCGACACCATGGTAGTTCATGTCGACGCTGATAACATCAGGAATGCTCACTAAACTGCGTAACGCTTCAGTATGTCTGGCCACACTGTCGAACTGCAGCGCTTGGTACAGTCTGTACGATTGAACAGCCCAGGGAGTGACGACAATTAATACCGCAGCCAGACCGCATTTCGCCAGCATCGCAGGCTCAGCTTTGTCTGCTGCTATACCACCGCTCGTCCATGCCTCTACCACATATGTTTTGCATAATATGTCATGAACGGTCTGACGTGCTTGGGTATTAAAGAGAAATACAATGACCGTAAAGATGCAAATGACATTCCCCAACAAAGCGAGGTACGGTACGACCAGCTCCGTGTTGGGAATCACTACAGGGAAATAGACGCCATATGTAGTGAGCACCGCGGGAAGCAAGTAGATTAGGGCTCTCGCGGCGGCTTTCAGAAGCGAAATGGTATGGCCGTCCTCACCGACCACACGTATTTTTAGCAAGCGTTTACCAATAGTCTGCCCTTCACCAATATGGCTGTTGAGTATTGTGAAGTAGGCGGTTATACCAACCATACCAATGCTGCGAGTCCACATAGGATGAAGCCCTATGAGCATTCCACCTAGGGCAACTATGACCACCAACTCAAGAACACCGATGATGATACAGTCCACATAGATAGCGAGCACCCTACGCCAGAAACCGGCTATTGGCCGATAAACAAAGTCGGTGTTGGCGGCTGACTCAGGCAAGGGAGACACCTCATTCCCTATAGTGGTTTCAGTATGATCCTTATATCTGACCAGTGCGTTATGATGTCAGTATGTAGACTGTCGATTTACATACGGCCGTTTTCGACAGATTGGCAGCAATACCTGCTCATACATTCCATTAGTACAATAAAACCGTATATATCTGGTCACAATGCAATAAAGAATTGCTTGTAGCAAAGATGCGCTTGTTTACCTATGCGCATCTGGTTCGGTTACCGAGTAGGAGTTTGGTGGGCGTTTGCCAAGGATCAGGTGCTTTGGTGACCAACTCCACAGTGGCCTGCTCTCCCATGGCCAAACCGGCCACCCGATGTGAGAACACATCGATCTCGGCTGCAATGTAAAGCCATCCTCCATCGGCCTGATGCTGCGTAATGTCGGCGACCAACAGCCGACCCGGTCGGTCGGCGACAAATCGGCGTTGTACAAGATCCGGATCAAGACTCGCATCGGAATCGCGCTTGGTGCAACCGTTGGTCTTCAGACGAGAGATCCCTGCTATACCTAATTCTTTCATGAGTCGAGCGACTCGTTTCTTAGAACAACACAGCTGCTTATTGGTTGGAAGCAGGTCTGATCTTTATGCCGAACGTTTGGGTAAAGCTGGAGTGTTCGTGGTTGGGTTGGATACTCCCGCACGTTCGTAGGCTTATGCGAAAGAGCGAGCAGCCACATCACGACTACCCATTGAGTATCACTGTATGGACTTTCTCACGATGGATTACACGGACACATTCGATGCTGTCATCCAGGTCTATGGTGAACTCTGCGTCTTTTTCGATGCGCAGCGTGACGACTTGTTACGGCGAATACATATGGCCTTGAAACAAAATGGACTGTTCACTTTCTATGTATCTACACGTAAACTGAGGATGTACGCAGAACTGCGGAATGGTTGGTACATCAGTGAAGGTGGTTTCCGGCGTCCTGGAAAGCATGTGGTTTGGGAGCAAGGATTTGACTACCCTGCTGCGTCTGTTTGGTTGGATCATCGATGATACGAGTACCGCTATCTACGGAAACTGGTTTCACGACTACTCACTGGACACACTGAAATGTGCACTCGCAGCGGCTAAGTTCAACATCCGTCATGTATGGAATGACCTGACGGGGAGCGGATTTAATGCAGATGGCGATTGGATAGCGGTTGCTGCGCAGAAGGTCTTCTAACATACAATCCGCCGGCAGTCTGTTTTTGCTGCCTAGGTCAGCCCAATTTGCCGAACGTCATTTTAGGAAAAGGATGGTAACGTGTGCAACTGTGGTCGAATATCGGCGCATCGAGGGCAACTACAGCTAATCCGAAGTCTGGTGGCGCAACCGTAGCATTGGGGTACGTTGCAACGCTCTACCTGGCTTGGATAGGCGCTTGGTTGCTTTTGTCCCTCCTCTCAAAGCAGGTAGGCTGGCCAGGTACAAGTGATGCTCGGGTGCTCTATTGGACTCTCATGAAAGTGATGCTATGGATCATTCCTGCCACCTATGTCCTCCGCTACTGTGGTATAAGGCTGCGTGAGGCATTTAGGGGCAACGGCATTCGTTCGATATTACTCTGGGGCGTGGGGGCCGGCGTTCTAATCGGGGCGGAAGTCATCATTCGTCATTGGGTGGGACAACAACCCTATACGTTAACGCCTGGTTGGCCCCTGGTCAGCACAGTGCTGATATCTCCCGTTGTGGAGGAGTATGTTTTTCGCGGCGCGGTGCTGGGTGCATTGGCACAGGAGTACCGATTCGGTTGGGCGAACCTCATCTCTTCCGTGTTGTTCTTAGGAGCTCACCTACCGGGATGGTATTTTGCCGGTACGCTGGTTGAGAACCTGACGCAACCCATCGGCGGCGCGCTGTCAATCTTTATATTGGGGCTCATCTTTGGCTATGTTGTCTTTAGAAGCCGTTCAATTACAGCCGGCATAGTGGCACATGCGCTCAACAATCTCTTTAGCGTATTATGATGGAAACTGAGCTGTATCACCTCCTGGGGATTATACCCGAGTGATTGTCCGAGATCGTCCTCCAGGTGGACGGGTACATGCCCTGAACATGGTTATGGCCACTCGGCGGATTAATGAGTGGCCATTCTGTTTGCTCATAGCGGCGACGTCAGGACTTTTAACTTCGGTCTTTGCTTTAACCGTTCCCACACTTCATTGACGACGGAAACGGCATCCATTTCTGCGGCATTAATGATTGCCGCA
>DUQB01000057.1 GCA_012838035.1 Bacillota bacterium
AAAATGATGTGCCATCCTACCATACTCCTCCAGGTAGGACGGCACACCTTCATTTCACCACATCACCTACGACACCATATACGGAGATCCGTTCGTGTATCCGCGCTAGGCCCCTTGCTGTACCTGCGTCACCGTATCGAACCGTAGACAAGCAGCCACAGCATCAATCAGGCTCTGCTCCAGGCCTGCGCCATAAGGCGCCGGCAACCGCCTGGAATACACGATGGCTTCCACGCTTTCGTACCCGCCTTCTCGCACCATCTGTTCCGTGGGCAAATAACCGATCATGCCATTAGAGTAGCCTAAAAAGGCGGCGTTGGTTGTTTGTGGCAAAGCTGCCTTGATCTGTTTAGTCAAACCACTGGTTAACTCACCGCCAAAGGCGATGAAGTCAGTGTCCTCACCAAAGCGCAGCACCTGCACCGGACAAGATACGGTATTTGGCAACCGACCTTCCTGACGAAAGCGGTTTAGCCAGTAATCAGCCCATTTGTCAACAGGCGCGTTGGGAGCAAAACGCGGGTAGTCCCTGTAGAACTGCGGATAATCCGCGGGGTCGGCAGGCAAGCCCAGAGGCAGTTCCGCCCACACCGACGCCGATTTACAAGAGTTCGCAATCGGTTTCGATCGCTCGGCGAGCACTTGTAGCACCGCTTCGGCAATTACGCTGCCGGTGCGCTCAACATGCTGATATGTTCCCTTTATCCAGCTATTGTTCTGAAAATCGACATTGATCACCGTCTTAACGTCGCCGGCTGCGCCCTGTAAAAACATCGGCATACAACGTCCGCCGATTTTCTGCGTAAGCCTACGACAAGCTGCTCCCGGGAACTCCGATGTAATGAAGTAATCCTGCATGATGCTGGGGTGCGCCGCCACGCTGAAAATTATGCAAATAGGCTGGTCAAAACGATCTTTCAGCGTCAATACGGATAAACCGCGCTCAATATGGCCTCCCGGATTGGGCGCCCACTTGACGCCTTGACCCTCCGGAGCTCGGCGACTCACCCCAATGCTAATCTCACAACGACCAAAGTACATGCTACATTGGTCTTCCAGGTACGCCGCCTCATCTACCGCTTCCATGACACGCTTGCGCAACACATCCATGTAACTTTCGGCAGGCTCTTCCGGCAAATAGATGCGGCGACCCGCTACCGGACCGGAGTGCGTATGCGATGTATTAATTAGAATTTGCTCCGGCAATAAACCCCAGCGTCGGTGCATTTCCTGCTTCCACTGTTCGACGGTATTGAAGTCCAGCGTACAGATATCCAAGGCTAAGATGACTATCCGAAAGCCACTGGGATCTTCCAACCAAAGGCAGCGAACGAACAGGTCATCGCGTATACCTTCACTTCCATGTTGACGAAAGGCGAAACCTCCCATGGGGGTGCCGATGGGTGGAGTAATCCGCCGCATAGCCGTGCCGACCTTCATTGCATCGGGTATCTGTCGTCTATCATTATTATCTGTCACTAATCAACACATCCTTCATAGCAAGTTCCCTGCTTCACCTGGAAGCATTGCCCACCTACTTGTTCCTCACATTGATATAAATCGTCCGCTGCATGGGCACGCCTAGGTTTGTGTCCAACCTCAGCGCCAGGGCGTATGTTCCATCGGCCAAGGATAAGGTGTCGATTTGCACTTCCCCGTTCTTAGGCCATCTATCCTCTTTATAGAGCACTCTCCCGGCCAGTTTGATCTCAACGCCGGTTATAGTCAGTGTTTTACCGAGCTCACCTTCGGCCACAACCGGCAACAACTCCACAGGCACTACGCCCTTAACCTGGGCTTTATCAACAGGGTGGGCAAAGCCGAACTCCAGTTTGCTACCGTCAGCCATAGCTACGATGGTATTCAAGCCTTCCGGGTAGATAAACGGACTAGGCTCCACCTGAACAGAAGCCAACCGCTTTTCCGGCCCGTAAACATTCTGATACACCTTAGCGTTTCCACCTCTGTAATAACGGAAAAACACGCCCCGCGTCGTATCAGGGTTGATGAACCAGTTGTGGTGGATTTCCGTGTACTCGCGGGGCACGCCGCGGATGCGAATGCTCTCATATGCCGTGATGTAGAATGTATTGTGATGGATGTGCACCCACTCGCCCGCCATGTAAATGTCCTTTTCCGGCTCGGTACACGTTTTGCCCGGGCAGTAATCTTCACCGCCGTGCATATCAAAAGCGAAGCTGATAGCATTGGCACGAACGATGTTATAACGCGCTTCGTATCCGGTACCCTTGGTTCCGGTTCCGGCAATCGCGTGACGATAATAATCAAAGATATTGGCTTCCACCAAACCTGTCGCGCCGTCGAAGACGACGGGATAACCTAACCCCGGACGCCGCACGTTGTGGATATAGTTGTGATGGATATACGCGCCATGGGTACGCATGATGGCAATACCGGCATAACTCCAGTTCCAGATCTCGCAGTTGTCGATTTCCACGTCATGGCTGAGGATGCGTACCGCAATGCCGTCGGGCAGCGCCGGGTCCGGCCCTCTTAGGCGAATTCCCGTGATGCGTACATTGGGCTGCATGATGTTTAGCAGGGGTACTGTGTTCATGGTCGTGGTATAAAGCAACGGACCCGGACTGCCGTCTACTCCCCTGTTTCCGGCTATGGTGACTCCGCCCGGCAATTGAATGTTGACCAGACCGCTGAGATCGATCTGCGCATCAGGTGCGATATAAATGACCTCACCTGGTTTCGCCTTTACCAGCGCGGCCAGAAACTCACTTCTGGTACTTACGATGTAATCGCCGGTAGATACTATTTTGCTGTAACCCGCACCGCCGCCTATCGGATCTCCGGTCGGATTGGCCTCCGCACCGTATACCTCTGCGGAGACCGCGCTCTCCCCCACTGCTGAGCAACAAAACGCTGTCGCGCATAACCACAGCGCACTGAGCAGACAAACAACACCGTACCGACGTATAAGGCGCTTCATTCTCGTCACCCTCCTTGCATGCTACATGCTCTTCCTATCTACATAGTACAATAATTAATTAAGCTACGTCAATTAATTATTGATAGACCGCCGCGGCATCGGCTAGTCAAGTGGCGCCAACGTAAAAGCCAAGTGCCTCGTTCGTTTCGAAACATCACTTATAAGCCGGCAGTGGCCGTCACTCAAAGTCAAGGCGGATCTCACTCCGTTTATTACCTCGCCGCCCTCGTATCTCTTTCTCCAAAGATCTGGTATTGTTGAGTGGTAGAGGAGGCTCATTCGTGTCCTTTATTCTGCCCCTACTGGCCATAGCGCCCATTGCCGGCGTCCTATTTTTAGTAGCAGCGCTCCATTGGCCGGCACGTCGCGCCATGCCCCCGGCGCTTCTTATCACTGTTGCTGCGGCTCTCTTTGTTTGGCAAGTACCCGGCATGACCGTCCTTGCCTCCGTCATCCAAGGTTTACTGGCTACTTTCAGCATCCTGTACATCGTGTTCGGGGCGCTGTTGCTGTTAGCCATGCTGCGGGAAAGCGGCGGTTTGGCAACCATGCGGCAAGGTTTTATCCAAATCAGCCCGGATCGCCGTGTTCAAGCCATCATCGTTGGTTGGCTTTTCGGTACGTTCATCGAAGGCGCCGCAGGTTTCGGCACACCGGCGGCCATCATAGGTCAGTTGCTGCTCACCCTGGGTTTTCCAGCTTTGGCGGCGGCAATGACCGGTTTGATCATTCAAAGCACCCCTGTGACCTTCGGCGCCATCGGTACGCCTATCCTATTGGGCATGTACGGCGGCTTGACCGGTACGCCAGTCGAGGCGTATATCGCAGCGGCCGGATATGATTCATGGAACGAATATTTACATGTGGTAGCCGTCCGAGCCGGTCTACTGCATGCGGCAGTAGGGGTACTTATTCCCTTAATTCTCTCAGCTTTCCTTACTCGCTTCTTCGGCGCCCGCCGCTCCTTTGCCGAAGGATTGGCGATTTGGCCTTTTGCTCTGTTCTCCGGTTTGGCGATGGTCATCCCCTACCTACTGGTCGTGATCTTTTTGGGTCCGGAGTTCCCTTCACTACTGGGCGGACTGATCGGATTAGTCATCGTGATCTTTGCGGCCGGACGCGGGTTCCTTCTGCCAAAGCAGGTTTTCGACTTTCCGCCTGGTGAGCAATGGGATGCGGAGTGGAGCGGAAGTGCGCCTGCGAACCAGACAGCCGTCCGCCGCATCACTCCCGTTAGAGCGTGGGCGCCTTATGTATTGGTCGCCGGACTGTTGGTGCTGACGCGCCTGCCGGCGCTGGGAGTAAAGGATCTCCTCTCCCGCTTTGAGATCAAATGGCCCACCATATTAGGCACCGAGGTCAGTGGGGCTTTGGATCTCGTCTACTCCCCGGGGTTTATTTTTATCCTGGTATCGTTGTTGGTCATCGTGCTGCATCGCATGCCGGCGGGCGCGCCTGCCAAAGCCTGGCGTTCTGCTGGAAGACAAATTGCGGACATAGCCCCGGTGCTTGTGTTTGCCGTACCGTTGGTGCGTGTTTTTATCAATACTGCACATGGAGCGGCGGGACTGGACAGCATGCCCTTAGTGCTGGCTGAAGGCATCTCCTCTGCCGTAGGAGCGATTTGGCCGCTGTTTGCTCCCTGGATAGGTACGCTGGGCGCATTTGTCGCTGGTTCCAATACCATATCAAATATGATGTTCAGTCTATTCCAATGGAGTGTGGCAAGTAAAATCGGTGCCGCGCCGGAGACGGTTTTAGCTGCTCAAGCAGTAGGTGCGGCAGCGGGGAATATGGCGACGGTACACAGTGTTGCGGCTGCCGCAGCGGTAGTCGGTTTAACCGGGAAGGAAGGTTCACTGATCCGCAAGACGATTCTTCCTTTGATCTACTATCTGATCGCCTGCGGCGTTTTAGCCTATAGCTTCGCATATGGATTCGTCTTCCATACGGTTATGTGGTTGCTCCCAGGCCTGGCTGCGGTCTTGATCGGCATAGCTTATCGCGTTCACAAACAGCATCGCCGGCGGATGGATCAAGACTAACCTCGCCCGGCAGGCGTCCAGCCCCGACAGATACAGGTTTTCCCACTACTGGAACAACATAGCGGTACATAAGACGCTCAGCAAAAAGACTCCACTACCAAGACCCGCAGTCTATGGCCTTCTACGGGTTGGTGGAGTCTCTCATGCAGCTTTACTCTTGGGTCAATA
>DUQB01000058.1 GCA_012838035.1 Bacillota bacterium
AGGCTAGAATCATACCAATTACGCCATTTATATCTTCCTTTTTCGTCAGTCAAATTATAACTGTTAATTAATTCATCGGACGCCTTTTCCCTAAAGGGCTTACAAATTTCAACATTTTTTGCGTAAACTAAAACATAATCTATAGAAGGTGAAAAAAACTTTCCTGCATTTCCACCCTTTTTAGTTATTCTAGAAATACTACTTATAAAATTTTTCTTTCCGAAGATTTCATCGCAAATTTTCCTTAAATTATGAACTTCGTTATCATCAATACTAATAAAAACAACCCCATCATCACGCAACATATTCCTTGCCAATACAAGACGTGGATACATCATGCTACACCAATCAGAGTGGAAGCGTCCGTTTGCATCAGTGTTTTTAAACAGACGGTCGCCATCTTCGGCGTACGCACCTGCTTCGTCGTCGTATTCTTCACGACTCTGTGAGAAGTCATCAATATAAATAAAGTCATTACCAGTGTTATACGGTGGATCGATATATATCATCTTAACCTTACCGAGGTAGCTCTCCTGCAGTAGTTTCAGCACGTCAAGGTTGTCACCCTCGATCATCAGGTTCTGCGTGGTGTCCCAGTCCACGCTCTCCTCCGGGCAGGGGCGCAGGGTTTTACGTATGGGGCGGCCTGCCTCAGCTATTGCCGCACGTTTGCCTACCCATGTGAACTCATAAGCTTCATCGCCAAAAATCTCTTCGCCCACATAGGAGCGCAGTAGTTCTACATTTACCTTGCCGTCAGCAACCACACCTGGGAAAAGATCAGCCAGTTTTGCTCTGTTTTCAGTTGTAAGGTCTGGTGTCTCAAACTTCATCTTATCCATATCAAATTTCCTCCAACTCTGCCCGTAGCCGTTTTAGCTCCCCATTAAGTTCAACCTGCCTATTAAACTGCTTTTCACGCTGTACCTTCTTTTCTAAGACAGCAATCTCGCGCAGGAGTCTCTGACGTTGCTTGTCGTGTTCGACTGACTCGTTGATGTCACCTTCCGTACCGAGTCTACAGCCGGCTATCTGCCGTACTAGGTTTGCATATACAACGTCTAGATTCAACCCTTCGATTTTGAGTGTGAAATCGTCAAGTGGGGACCAGCTAGTGTTGTAGAACGTGTCAGCCGCTTCCATCCATGCTTGGGCTTTGTTGTCAAACATGAGGACAAAGAGGATTTTATATGGGATAGCCTTTGCAATGGCTGCCAACACACGCTTATCAAGCTCGTATTGCCGCAGCTGGACCTCGAAGACTTGAATCTCCTTCACAGTTACGCCCTCGGCAACACCAATTGTACTATCAGCAAGTTTGTTTCTCCAGACGACTGCCTCTATCTGGTCTTTTATCATAGCACGCACTTGTGGTGTCATGCTCGCGTTGGCATAGAGTTTCTCTTTTGTTATACGGCGGTTTACCTCTGTGGAGCTAGGCAGTCCTAACATAACGTCACCTCACCACAAGGAAGCAGATTAACTCGAAGTCATCTAGACCGCTTATCTTAGTGTTCAGAGCGGAGGTACCGCCTGGACTAAAAAGACTGTCAATGTCACTTTCTGCCTTTACATCAATGATGGAATTAATCGCGTCCGTTAATAGCAAGGATACGGAGCGCATGTCTCGTCCGTCATTTGTTTCTACATTGAACTCGCGGCATACATCCATCAGAGGAACTTCCTTGCCTTTGCATAGCAAGCGAGTCTTGTCTAGCAGTTCTTTTGGGGAGAGATGGTTACAGATCACCGTGCCGTCTGTCCCTATGTAGACCATATAAAACGGGTGGAGGCGGTTCTGCATATCAATGTTCACACTATTATTAAGGTTTTTTAGGAGAAATACGACACCTGGTGGACAGTCCTCAGAAGCAGGCACTACAGCATGAAGTCCGTTAGGAACTGCATCCATATCTCCATTACGCTTTGTATAGTCGAGCAAGTCGAGTCTAAACTCATTCAGTCCTAGATCCATGATGGAGATGCCCGATTGCATATCCTCAATATCAACAACTTCCTCTTGAAGGCGTTGTAGTTGGGCTTTGCGGTACTCAAGATCGCCTTTTTCCTCTACGTTGATAAGATCGTCATCACCTGTAGCCGTCATCACGGAAATGCGCATCCTTGTCTCGACACGACCCTTAAGAGACAGGTACTCGTCTAAGTTCATATCCGGCCAGAAGTTCACAAGTTGAATGACTGCGTTGTGGCTGCCGATGCGGTCTATTCGCCCAAATCGCTGAATAATCCGCACGGGATTCCAGTGAATGTCGTAGTTTACACAGTAGTCGCAGTCTTGCAGGTTCTGACCTTCCGAGATACAATCTGTTGCAATCAGTACAGAGATGTCGTTTGGGTTGTTTGGCATTAGTAGATGCTTGTCCTTAGATATAGGAGAGAATAAGGTCAGCACCTCGTTCATGGAGGCGCGTTGTCCCTTTAGTGTAGTCTTACCCTCTACGCTGCCCGTTATCAGCGCCGTGTTAAGCCCAAAATTGGACTTCACAAATACGCTCACATTGTTATAAAGATACTCTGCCGTATCCGAGAACGCCGAAAAGATGAGGATTTTTTGGTTACCTGCATTGATTGGGTTTGTAAGCTTGCCCTTAATTAACTCAAAGAGCGTCTGGAGCTTTGTATCGTGATCTGGCGTAATGTCGTCTATTAATGACTGCAATAGTTCAAGCGTCTCCGCATCCTCTGAAAGCCTATCCAGCCAGGTCTTGTAGTCCATGTCGGCTAGGTCGATCTTGATGCTGTGTTCTGCGACGAAATAGTCTGTGTTGCGGTCATCATCATCAAAGTCTACACCATCACCTGACAGGTCATATCCGTTAATGACTGAGTTGCCTCCACTGGCGAATACTTTAATCTCGGTGATAGTGTCATCAATCAGTTTCTTAACACGCTGAACCGTAAGCCTAAATGATTCCACAGAACTCTCAAGACGCTTTAAGAGGTTGATGCTCATTAGGCGACGTATTCCCATCTCGCGTCCAGCCCGGTTAATATTCTGCGATGTATCCACATATTTGGCGAGTTGGCTTGCAAAGATGAAGTCAGTCGGAATGTAGACCGATAGGTTCAGATGCATGAGCAGGTCGTAGATTTCATCATAGTTGATTGCACTCTTTAAGTCGGTTAGGCGGGGGCGTAGGGTTATCGGCTTAAGTCGTTCGGGGAATGAGCCAATCTCTTTCATGTCGTAATACTTCTCTATGTGCTTACGTGAGCGAGCGATGGTCACGCTATCGAGTACCTCAAAGAAATCAAAGTTGAGGGATTTTAATAGCGAGTCGGTTGTCCGCTTGCCATCTTCCAGCTTGTTCCATTGATTGAACACCATTTGCGCGTTACGGAATACCTCGTCTATAGAGTGGCTTGTTCCAAGTTTTTCGTTGATGAGCTTCGGGTTACCCTCGTAAGCGAGCTCAAGTTGATGGCGTAAGTCTGCAAAACGGTTGTTGACAGGAGTGGCTGAAAGCATGAGTACTTTCGTCTTTATACCCGTGCGGATGACACGATTCATCAAGCGAAGGTATCGATTCTCACGGCGATCCTCTCCGTAGATCATGCCGCCGTTTCTGAAGTTATGCGATTCGTCTATGACCACAAGATCATAATTACCCCAGTTTAGTCTGCTCAGGTCAAGTCCATTAGACCTCCCATGGTCTCTCAAAAGATCGGTATGATACAACACATCGTAGCGAAGGCGATCCGAGGCTATGGGGTTATTGACATAGTTGTCCTTATAGGTGTTCCAGTTGTCAGATAATTTTTTCGGACAAAGGACAAGCACAGAGCGGTTACGGTTCTCGTAATACTTGATGACCGCGAGAGCGGTAAATGTTTTGCCCAGCCCCACACTATCTGCGAGGATACATCCGTTGAACGTTTCGAGCTTGTTTATTATTGCCAGTGCTGCGTCTTTTTGGAATGCATAAAGCATACTCCAGATCTTACTATCTTTAAAACCGGTTGCCTCGTTCGGTAAAACATCCTCAGAAATGTCTTCTAAGAACTCGTTAAAGATGTTGTATAACGCTACGAAGTAGATGAACTCCGGTGCGTTTTCATTGTAAGCTACAGTGATGCTGTCGATAACCTGCTCGGTTACATCCTGCATTAGGCTTTTGTCGTGCCAGATCTCGTCAAACATGCGTATATACTCATTGGAGAGTGGTGTGAACAACTTATTGACCGGATTAATGATGTTGTTGCCGCGCTCACACCCGATATCCGCAGTGGTGAAGCCGTGGAGCGGCATATATGTTATTCTATCTTCACCAACCACATTCATAAAACCACTGATGTTGCCCCTGGTTAAGTTGGAACGAAATTGCACCTTCTTACGAATCCAATCAGCACACTCACGAGCAATAGCCTTCTGTTTTAGTTCATTGCGGAGTTTAACTTCAAACTCAGTCCCATACAAGGAACGCTCACGGTCGAGGCGTGGTATATAGAACTCACGCTTGGCCTTAGGCGCTTTTTCTTGCAGGAATGTCGGCGAGGTAAATATAAAACGCAGCTCATCAATGTCATCAAGCTGTTTCTTCAGAGCTTGGTATGCATATATAGAAAAACAGGCTGCTGCTATGGATAGCTTGTCGCCTTTTTTAATTACGGTTGTCAGATCATCCTTGACAGTTTTGCTGACATTATCGAGCACTTCAGGTATACGCATAGCATTGGCTCCTTAGTTTCACCAAAACCTCATCCTATATCCATACCAACCATTCGATCGGAATTCATGATGATTGGATTACAAATGCGTTTAGAGCGATACTTGGCCGATAACCAGCCAAGTTAAACGTTTGATGGTTAACCTGGCAAGCAAGTTGTTTGTTTAAATCAAGCAGTGTCATCTATAACCTGAGACAAAATCCACTGATGTTGAGACCCTCGAAATATAGTGGCATGGACGAGCACATTGATGCGTCCAATCACCTGTACTGCATCAGATTTTCGGATAGTTTATTAGCTTAAATAGACTAATTATTCGTCAAACCGATGATCTCCTGCTTTGAGCACCAACTCGGTATGTAACCCTCCATCGGAACGACAATGACCAAAATATGTGAGCTTATATCCTGCATTTATCTCCCTTCGCCGCCATAGGGATAGGGTATGAAAACATCCTCCTTCACTAATACGGAAGCAGGCTTCTGGGCCGCTTTCAGCATCGCGGGCACGTACTTCGGCACCATTGTGGGTGCAGGTTTCGCCACCGGACAGGAAGTGTTGCAGTTCTTCGGCTTTCATGGCCGAGCCGGGTTATACGGGTTGATGATCAGCACGGTGCTGTTTGTGATATTAGGCCGGATAATCATGGAGATAGGGCGCCGGGTAGGCGCCAAGTCGCATGCGGATTTGATCCAGGCCGTCACCCATCCTCGCACGGGGAGAATCATCGACGGCTTGATCACCATCTCTCTTGTAGGCAGCTTGATCGTGCTCATTGCGGGAGGCGGCGCAGTGCTTGAGCAGCAACTAGGCTTTCCTGCCCTGGTAGGAAGTATGCTTCTTGCGATATGCGCCATGTTTACCGTGCTGGGAGGTTTTATGGGTGTAGTACGTGCCGTGAGCGGTATTGCTCCCTTTTTGATCATTGCAGTGTCGGCTATTTCAGTGTGGGCGATGCGTACGGCGCAAATAAGCTGGGATTGGGCGGATGCGAGCAGAGCCGTCAGTGCGTCGTGGCTGTTTGCCGCACTGCTGTATGTATCTCACAATTTGGTACTGGCTGTTTCCATCTTAGCGCCATTGGGTACGTTGTATGATCCGGTCACTGTCCGTTGGGGAGCCTTCTGGGGCGGATGCGCTTTGGGGATTGGCGGCTTAGCCCTTTATTTATGTTTGCTGACAAGAGTGCCGACCGCCGCTGAATACGACGTACCTATCCTATATATCGCCAATCAGTTATCGCCGCGCATTCCGTTCTACTACAGCATCCTGCTGCTTTTGGAGATCTATACCACCGCTGTGACCAGTCTGTACGGCCTGGCCGCACGCCTCACTCATCCTGGTTCGCCCGGCTTCGGCGCGGTTACCATCATCGCCACATTCGTCGCCTTCTGCACCAGCATCTTGGGCTTCAGCAAGCTGATGGGCTGGATCTACCCGGCTATGGGCTATGTGGGGCTGCTTTTGATAGGTTCTATGCTGCATTGGGCGTATGGCAGCCGTAAGCTGTCCGTTTAACTGGCATATGGAGCAGCAAGTGCCGTATCCGACCTCATTTGGATTGTTGCGGTGATCAGACACGTCGTACCGATCGCAACTCCAGCTGCAGGTCGTATTCTAAAGCCAAGTATAGACTTAAAAGGCCGGGAAATAATGATGGCATAGGCGGCCTATTGCCGTTTTGCAATACGACTGCGCATGAGCTGTGTACAGCCGGCAAAGAACGTGTGGGCGCATTGATTCGTGATCGCTTTACGCTGGGTATTGTTTCCGGGGTCATCGCCACAATCTCGGGCATGCTTCTCAATGCGGTTTCCGTAGCATTAGGGTTTTCTCAATTCTACTCGTTTCAACTTACCGGCGGCATCTACTTGTTTCCGGGGCTGACCGACAGCGTCCAGGGCGCTATCCTGGGCAGTATCGTGTGGTTCGTCATAGGCGGAGCCGGCGGTATTCTGATGGCTTATTTGTTTAGAGCCACAGGTACGGATTATTGGTGGGCTAAGAGTCTCGCTGTTTCCGTAGGCGGGATTTATCGGCCTGCTTCTTCCTTAGGTCGGGTGTTCGCTTCGATCCGCAGTGCAGCTGCGGCAATGTCACCGCCGCAGCATCCGTGCCGCGCTGCCGGCGTGAAGCAGCCCTTTAGCCGCACTTTCTCAGCTGGAATGTTTTTTGTGAAACAGAGCATTCTGCATAGTCCGTCTTCTCCCGAGTACATCCTACCCCAAAATGCCTCTCAGATCAGACCTGCCGGCCGCCACTGTGGTTCATGCAGCAGGAAGCCCTCGTGGTATCCAGAATACCTTTCATAGGCCGGCTAAGAGCCGCTTTGTCGCCAATGCGCGGGGGTTATGCCCGCGCTGCCGAATATGACCCCAACTAAACAACATAATCAGGTCTCATCTCAAGCAATAAGGAGTGACCACCTTTGTCAACGAAGCGTCCTCATCTGTTACTTATCACTACCGATCAACAACGCGGAGATGCCTTGGGTATTGCAGGCAACCCGGTACTTAGCACGCCGCACCTCGATCATCTGGCTGCCAGTGGCGCTTACTTCCCTGCGGCATATTCCGAATGCCCTTCCTGTATACCGGCTAGACGCACTATTATCAGCGGGCAAACGCCGGCGCATCAAGGGATGGTCGGTTATATGGACGGAGTGGAATGGGAGTGTGACCGCACTCTGCCGGGAGAACTCGGTAGAGCAGGTTACCACACCGCTCTGGTGGGGAAATTGCACCTGTGGCCGAAACGGAAACGCTACGGCTTCGATCAGTTGATCTTGGCCGACGACATGAACCATGAAAACGACTACACGGCCTGGTTACGGCAACAAGGCTATAACGCGCCGTACTACGGCGAGGCCCATGGAATGGCGAGTAACGCCTGGACTGCGCGCCCATCGCATCTACCCGAGGCGCACGCGCATACCACCTGGTGCGTTGATCAAGCGCTACGCTTTCTGGAGCATCGTGATCCGACCCAGCCTTTCTTCTTACACATATCGTTTGTGGCGCCTCATCCGCCCCTTACACCGCCGGAGTTTTATTATAACCGGTACATGGCGATGGATCTACCCGAGCCGGTTGTCGGCGATTGGGCGCCGGAGGTCGATGGAGAAAAGCGCGGACAGGATCCCAACGCCTCGCGGATCAAACTCGATAAAGCAGCTATGCAACGGTGTCGGGCCGGGTATTACGGATTAGTGAATTTCATTGACGACCAGGTGAATCGGCTGTTGTTAGGGTTGCGGCAACTTAGGTTACTCAAAGACACCTTTATCGTCTTCACTTCAGACCATGGCGAGATGTTAGGCGACCATAATATGTTCCGCAAAACATACGCCTATGAAGGCTCGGCCAGAGTACCGTTCATAGTTAAAGCCCCCAGGTGGATGGGGTTGCGAGAAGGCGTGACGTTAGAGCAGGCGGTAGGGTTGCAGGATGTCATGCCCACTCTGCTGGATGCGGCCGGACTGCCCATTCCCGACACGGTTGACGGTCGGAGCGTCCTGTCTTTGTTGCGTGATGAGCATGCGTCTTGGCGCGACTTCATCCATGGAGAGCATAGCGCTTGCTATACGAAAGAAGATGCGATGCAGTATCTCACGGACGGGAAAGAGAAGTACATCTGGTACACTCAAACCGGACGAGAACAATTCTTTGTGTTAAGCAACGATCCCAATGAGTGTCACGATCGGATTAACGATCCCGCTTTTGCGCAGCGTGTAGCCCTGTGGCGGCAACGAATGATCCATACGTTGCAAGACCGACCGGAAGGCTTCAGCGATGGCAAGCAACTGATTACCGGTCGCCCACACCATCATCTGTTGTCGCAATAGAGGCTGAGCTCCAGCCGGGTGATTCTACAGCAATAAATAGAATCGGCGTTCCGCCGCAACACGGTCGGAACGCCGACATCTTTTCCATCATCTACATCATCGATACCTGATCTTTTAGATACCTAAAGCAGTTGGCCCATCAGGTAGGCGTATCCCAGTTCAATCAAAGTGGAGCCTTTCAGGCTGAACTTAAGCAATTCCAGCTCCTGGTCCGCGGGCACGTTGCCTTCCAACAACACTTTCTGCCAACCGGCGGCATTCTGTTCCTGTACGGTGATGTTGTACGTCAGAGGCAGCCATTCTTCGCCATCGGTAGAGGCCGATAGCGTTAAAGCTTGCCTTATATCGCTATCGCGCACGTAAATGGTAAAGGCGAAGCTGCGCAGGTTCGCCAGTTTCCAGGTCAGATACTCTTCCGCGTCGGCTGACGGCAGTTTGATGCGGTCGTCGTCGTTAAAGAAGAGCTCCGGCGTGGTACCAACGAACTCCCAACCCGATGAGCGGTCCGCCGTAAGCAGCTTGTCGGAGAACCCGAACCAGGAGCTCAGGTTGGGCGCCAGTATGTCGTCTTCCAAAACCTCCCAGTTGTCGAGCACCAAACGTTCGCTGATCGTGCCGGTAATACCGTACTTGGTTGTGTAGTGTACGTCCAAGTCGTAGGCGCCGTCGACAAACTTGATGCTGTCTAGTTCAAAGGGTTCAGGCAGTGTTACGCCGGAGTAGATCTGTTGTGTTTCCGTGCGATCACCGCCAACAATCTGAGTCATCTCGATGATGACGGATCGATACTCATCCGCCGTCAAATGGCTGATTATCGGAACAGGCGTGAGACCGCGGATTCTTCGGCTCCATGAGGCGTCGTCGCTGGTCATGTGTTCTACTCTCACGGCTATCTCTTCTTTATATTCCTTGCCGCTCGTATCCAGCTGCGTCACGGCTAACAGGTGCTCTCCGGCGGTCAGTTGCGCAGGTACCAAAGTCAAGTCGGTAGGCAATGCGGCGCCTGAGTAAATGACTTCTCCGTCCAGCGCGATCTCAATACTCTTTAGTTCAAACTGGGGCGTCTTTATTTGTACTTGCAGCGGACGCGTGATGACATCGTCGGCTCTGGGCGTCGCAAAGTATCTTAGACTCTCAATAAAAGCGGGCCAGAACGCGATGGCCTCTTCTTCAGAGCGCACCACCGTCGTGGTGATCACGGTGGGAGTAATATCAATGTGGTCTCTCCAACCGCGGCCCGGTGCGGAATACGACGGATAGGAGAAATACCAGACGCTGTTGGTGACGTTTCTGCCTTGCACGATGTTGTCTGCAAAGAAAATTCTATCGGCGTAGATACCGAAGTTCTTCAGCATGAACGATCTTCTCTGCTCGATGGGCGCAGTTTGCAGCATATAAGCCTCTTCCGGGCTGAGCAGCAAGTTCCGTCCGGGAGGATCCCAACCGCTTTGCAAGAAACGGAATACGCGCCTGTCACCTGGTGAATTGTCGTCCGGATAAATAAATTTGTTGGCGGCTACCAACATGTGGGTGCCGAAGTACTCGAATCTCGGGTTGGGACCGGGATTTGCCGGATTATCGTCATTAAACAGCGGCACTGAGACAAATGCTCGGTTGCCGTCTTTGTAGGTACCTGTGGATATGAACGTATTGCCGTAGACTACGGCATAGTCGGTTTGGTCCCGGAAACGGACATATTCGCCCGAGCAATCTTCGAAGTGGTTGCCGATGACATAAACGTGCTTCGGCCCATAGGCATTGTAAAGCATGTGAGCGTGACCATCGAGACCGACCCGCTTGAAGTAGTTGTTTCGCCAGATGACGTACTCGCTTTCATATGCCGTACCGGAAGAACCGTAGTAGGTGTTGAGCAGCTCGGTAAAGGAGCAGTCCTCGATGAGAATGTTCTTCCCCGTAAAGTGCGTGGTATAGCCCATATGCTGCTCTCCGGTAAAATGTAGGTTCCGAAACACGGCATTTGTACCCGAGAAACGGAGCAGCTCGATGGAAAGGGATTCGTCGATCGGTTCTTCAGGATCGGATGTAAATATGGTTCCTTCCTTATGCAATCCTTGTAGCACGAACTGATGTTCAGGGTGACCAAAATCGGTAAACCGCAATGTTTCTCGCGTCTGCAGTCCTTTCGGCAACTTGCTGAAGACATATTGGCCGGGCAGCAAATTCACCGTAACCGGCTCGGTTTGCAGGGTTGCGTTCACCGACTGCCAGAATCGGGCATCCCTAAAGTAAGCCGCATTTTCCATGCTGGAACCGTCACCTTTGCCGCTCGCATTGGGCGCAGCGTAGAGCGTTACCGGCTCAGGTGCGGATTCCGCGGCATGTAACGGGAAACTCCCTGTGAAAGCCAGACAGAGCAACATCATAAGAGTGAAAACATAGAGCGTTTTTGTTTGCATGAAAACCCTACTTTCTAGTTCACTGGTTGAAGAATAGCGGTTGCAGGCGTGGAACACAACACCTGCGGAGTCGGCGCACTACGACGACCGCATGGACAGGTTCTGCTTTCCAGCACATATCACCTGCCGCACAAGGGGACTTGCGCTGGGAAATCGGCGGAAGGAATAATTGCCAACTGTATTATAGAACGGCTTGACGGCTGGGGCTAGTATCTTCCACGAGCCTAGCGCGGCCGGCACGCTCTTTCCTCGTAATCAGGCGTGCAAGCTGTTCTTTACGTGATCATCTTTTTATTCATTTTGGTCGTCCGCAAGGATATCTTGGTGCAAGAGGATAATTCTTATATACCTGAAATCGCCTAATCGCCTTTGCGCATACGGAAAGAGGGGGAGTATCGTTGTTAAGATGGAGAGTTAATCAGCTGGCTATGAGGTACACCTTAGCAGGTATACTAGTATTGTTGTTCGTGGCCTCAGTCCAGGGCATGGCTTTGGCTGAAGAGAAGATCGTTTTACGCTTCATGTCCGGCTTTACGGAAGCGCAACCTGTTGTGTACAGAGAAGTTGAGCAATTGTTGCGGCTCTATGAGGAGCTCAATCCGCATATCGTTATTGAAGACCTGGGCCGAGTGGCCTCCGCCGATGAGTTGTTGCTGAAAACAATGGCGCAAACTCCGCCTGATGTTGTGAAGACGGATGTTCCCACCATCGTCAGCTTCACTACTATGGGCATATTGGAACCCGTGCCCGTATCATTGGAAGCCGTGCTCAAACGGAACTTCTATCCGGTCGCCGTACATGCATTGACGATCAACGATTCTATGATGGGCGTACCTATCGAGAGCAACGTCACAGGTATCATCTACAACACGCGCCTGTTCGCCGAGGCAGGTATCGCGCGACCTCCGGCCACATGGGAAGAACTGGATCTTATCGGACCGAAGTTGACTCGCTACGAAGGCAACTCCATAGCGCGAGCCGCGATATCCGCAGGCGGTACTTGGGATTTTGACTATTTTCTCATGGCCAGTCTGTTTGGAGACGGCGGCACTCTCGTTGATGAACAGGGCGTCTTGCGCGTTGACGAAGCGCCTACCTATACGACGGTTGAGCGCTGGACCAATGCGCTGGGCGTCAAGCGTTATATGGCCTTCGGTCATGCCGCTCACTTCCTGAAAGGCGAAGTGGCGATGTACTTCGGCGAACCATACTGGGCACAGAGCCTGATAAACAATAATGTCTTCCACGAGATGGCGACGACCGTTATGCCCAAAGGTACGGTAAGCAGCGGCGCTACCTACCGCAATCACGGGTATGCGGTACCAACCTCGGCTAAAAACAAGGAAGAAGCTTGGAAGCTGCTGGAATGGTTGGCTACCCGGAAGATCGACGGATGTACGCCTATCGGCCGTATCAACTCGGCCATGGGGTCTCTGCCTTTAGAGCGCTCCGACATAACGAGTAGCTTCTATGCGCCCATCAGAGACTTCATGAACGGCTTTATCGCAGCATCCGAATTCGCAGTGCCTAACGTCACTTGGCTGAGGTTCGGCGCTAATCCCCGTCCTTTGGCGGACGCGGTTAAAGCAATCGTTAACAACGGAGTTGCGCCGCAGCAAGCGGTTAAGAACGCAGCCACCGCGATCGCGGCGGGCATGGAGGACTTCAAGAAGAAGTAGTCGCGCTGAGCAGCTTTCTTAAACCTAGTACTATGCCGAACTCTGAGTAACAGCCCGTTCCATTCGTTGTGAGCGGGCTGTCTAAGCTATGCCTCATCGTCAAAGGTAGGCTTGTTATAGAGCAATTTGCGGTATTCGCTAGGAGATTTGCCCGTACAACGCTTAAAGGAACTGCTGAACGAGTGCACCGAAGCGAAGCCTAATTCGTCGGCTATAGCCGATATCGGGGCATCGGTCTCTTTGAGCAGGTGTTTGGCTTGGTCCAGGCGGATGGTACGCACATACTCGCCTATGGACATGCCGACTTCCTTCCTGAACAACCGGGCTAAATGCGATCTGCTCATGTGTACGTGGGCCGCCGTTTCGGAGGCGCTGGTCAACGGTTTGCGATGTATGTGCTCTAGAGCTTGGCGTACATGCTTACTAATCCCCTGTTGCGTGCCGGGCGTGCTGACGTTTTCTTGGAAAATGCGTAGGGCATAGGCTAGGAGCTGAAGAAACATTCCATGGATGGCAGCTGTGTGGAAAGGTTTCTCCAGTTTGGCTTCAGCGAGCATGGCTTCACACAGGGGTAACAGCGCTTTCGTCCGGTTGCCGGTGACGTGGCAGGTGTTTATCTGGTAGAAACTGGTTAACAGACTGCTGAAGCGCTCCGGGTTAAAGCCGAAGTAATACACCTGGAGCGGAGAATCATTGTCAGAAAACCCGCGGTGATGCTCCCCGGGTTTCGAGAGGAACAGATCGCCCTCCTTAACGTGATAGACGACATTGTGGGTATAAAAGCGCCCGGATCCGCCTGCTATGACGTTCAGTTCAAAGTGCTCGTGATAATGCGGCGGCATATACCAGCCGGGCGTCTTGAAAGATCCCATGTAGAGGAGTTTTTCGTCTAAATTAAAACAGGGAAGCTCAAATCGGGAACTCAGCGCGTTCCACCTGCGCAAGGGAAATCTGGGGGTCGGGCTTTTACGCACTTGTTCTTCTATGTCTTGACGGGCCATTTTTCATCACCTCCTTGCCCTCTGATTTTCTGCATCAAACCGCGGATATCCTCGTAGCGGTTCATGGTAGGAAAGCCCAAGACCAGGTCGGCAGCCTGTCGCCGATGCGGCGAGCCGGAGGTCGTACGCATTTGGGTTACCTATCGCAATTCTATAACGGGAGTGTGGCAAGATGAAACCTCGAGAGCGCATGGTACGCACTTTGGAGTTCCAACCCGTAGATCGTGCTCCCAGAGATCTATGGGCTTTGCTTGGCGTAACCCGTCTGCGCACGGATGAATATAGGGATTTGGTCGCGCAGTATCCACCGGATATGACCTACGCCGGCAACATTTATGGTCCATCGACGCGGGCACGCGGTACGCCTGGTCAGGTCGGCACTTATGTGGATGCCTGGGGCTGCGTAATGCAGGTAGCGGAACCCGGCGTCATCGGCGAGGTAAAGGAGGCTTTGCTTGACGATGACAGCGCGGTGGCGAAGTACCAGCCTCCTTGGGAGATACTGCGAGAGGCCGATCTCTCCCAGGTTAATGCCAACTGCGCTGCTTCCGATTGTTTTATGCGCGGCGCGACTCATGTGCGGCCGTTTGAGCGGGCGCAATTTTTGCGCGGAACGGAAAAACTCCTGCTCGATATGGCATACGGCACGCGTGAGTTTGATATTCTCATCCAACGTTTGCACGAGTTTTTCCTAGAAGATATCGCCCTGTGGTGCAAGACCGACGCCGACTGCATCTCCTTTATGGACGATTGGGGTACTCAAACATCCCTGATTATCTCTCCGGACATGTGGCGGACTCTATTCAAACCGCTTTACAAAGAGTATTGCGATCTGATCCGCGGCGCCGGGAAAAAGGTCTTCTTCCACTCCGACGGTTATATAACGCCCATTATCGAGGATCTCATCGAGATCGGCGTAGATGCGCTCAACAGTCAGCTGTTTTGTCAGGATATCGAGGAGATCGGACGGTGCTTCAGCGGACGTATCACCTTCTGGGGCGAAATCGATCGCCAAAGTATTTTACCCTTCGGGACCCCGGAGGATGTTAGAGCCGCGGTACGTCGCGTGCGCCGAGCTCTGGATCATGGACGGGGCGGCGTCGTCGCTCAGTGTGAATGGGGCAACAAAGATCCCAAAGAGAACATAGCCGCTGTTTTCGAAGCGTGGTTGGAACCGCTCGAATCCGTGTTAACGGATCCGGCGGGTGAAGCATGCGGCTGAACCGGAAAGGGATGACACGATGAAGACTCTGCAATTGCATAACGCTAAGATTGTACGTGTTTTATCATTTTTGTCGCTGCTCACCATCATCGCGCCGGCGTTCGGTTTGTTCACCTGTGTTGAGGCGGCTACCGCATTATTTACGGAAAGCTTCGAGGAGGTTGATCAAAACGGCTTACCTCCGGGATGGACGGTTTTTGCTCAAGGGCCGATGGGACGTAGCGATGATTATGCCCATAGCGGGAAATACAGCTATTACCTGGACGATCGTAGTAATGTGACGGCGGTAACCATCCGCAGCCCCCATATTCCCATCGAAGCCGGCGAGGAGTATATGGCCTCGGTATGGGCGCTGATTCAGGAAGGAAATGCCTTTCTATACCTCGAGTTCTGGGATTCCCCTGATAGACCGCGCATCAGTTTCGTCACCGACCGACGTTTTGCCGGCAGTCAGTGGCAGCAGATCAGCGCAACTGCCGTAGCGCCCATAAATGCCAAGAGCATGACGGTCATCCTTTCTTTAATCAGCAACAATGTCGGCAAGACCTACTTCGACGATGTGGAGGTCGCCAGGACCAGGGAACACAGCCTGAATGCCCGTGAACTGGAGCTTCTTCAACCGCGGCTGGATTATCTGGCCGCGAAAGTACCTGCTCAACACCCCCGGGTTATGTTGCATCCGGACGAGGTAGGCGAGTTGCGGGCATATATCGATGATCCGGTCAATCGCCTCTGGAAAAACGTCTTGCAGATGAATGCGCTGTTGCGCTCGCCTGTCATTTTGCCGCAGCCGCTTACAGCGCCTAAACACAGCAACGACGCCGCGGCAACGGCCGCATGGTTGGCTAATTTCCGTGAAGCGGCCAATATCGGCAATACCGCTTTGCGGTACGCCTTCGCCTATTTGCTGACCGGGGATGAATGGTATGCCAAAGAGGCGGAAACCTTAATGACGTACATTTCCGGCTGGAAGATGGAGGATACCATCAGTCTGGCCGGTGATGACGAAGCGTTTACCCAAATGCTCCATCCCTGGTTGGTAGCCTATGACTGGGTAGCCCCCGCCCTCTCGCCTGAGTCGCGTCAAATCATTCAAGAGGCCTTGGCGGTGCGCTTAAACGCTCTTTACAAATGGGTCCGGATGTATATTTCGATCGAACATGAACCTACCTTCACCACAGGTATCAGCCACCCTGTGCGTTTTGTCTCCACACTGGCCTTGGGCGGGTTGGCGCTTTACGGTGAAGTCGAGAAAGCCGATGAGATTCTGGCTTGGGCTTTAACCTACTATGCCGATCACTTTCCGCCGTGGGGCGGTGCCGACGGCGGTTGGTCGGAAGGGCCGGCTTATTGGAACACGGCGATGACGCACCACATTGAGGTAGCCGACGCCTTTGCCGCGCTGGGGATGAACGATCTGTACGATCTGGCTTTTTATGAGAACACGGGTTACTACGGTCTATACGTCAGTCCGCCGTTTACCCATGCGGCTTTAGGCGATACGGCGAACTTCATTACGCCCGGTCCATCGCAGTTTATGCATTTGCAGAGATTATCCCAGGTATACCGGAACCCTTACTTCGCCCGTTACGCTCAGTTGACCAACGAGGTAGGGCCGATTGGTTTTGCGTACTACACCCCGTCGCTTTGGCACCTGATTCTCTCCAAGTATCGGGAGCAAACTCAACCAGTGCCGGAACCCCGCTCCTTAGCGGAACTACCGCAAGCGCGTTGGTTCCGCGACATAGACTGGGTGGCTATTCATAGTAACCTGGACGCCCCAAAAGAGGATGTTTACTTCCTGCTGAAATCCAGCCCATACGGAGGATTCAGTCACTCGCATTCCGATCAGAACGCCTTCGTGCTTTCGGCATACGGCCGACCTTTGGCTATTTCCGCCGGCTACAGGGAATGGTACGGCAGTAACCATCACGTGAATTACAACCGGGTGACGAAATCGAAGAACACCATTTTGGTGAACGGTAACGGACAGAGGCCTTTGGTGACGGCTCCGGGAGCAACCATCAGCGAGTTCTTCACCGGCGCCTACTTTACTATGGCGACGGGGGACGCCGCCGCGGCGTATCTTCCTCAGGAGCTCAACCAGTTCGATCGCCGCGTGCTTTCGCTCGGCGGCACACGTTATCTGATTCTGGATGAGTTGGCGGCCCCCAGGGCGTCACGTTTTGACTGGCTGCTGCATGCAAGCAACGAGATGATCATAGACCGGCAGCGGGATCGCGTTCAGATTACGGACGGCAAGGTGCATCTCACCGTGGACTTCTTGTATCCGCAGCAGGAAGCTTTAGCTTACCACCAGACCGATTTATTTGATCCGCCGGTTGACCCTGCCTACAACCTGGCTAATCAGTGGCACCTGACCGTGAGCAACACGGTTCCGGCGCAGGAGCAACGGTTTCTCACTTACCTGATGCCTTATAAACAAGGAGAAGCAGAACCAGCCAGACCACAATTGGTGAAAGGTCAAGGCGTTATCGGAGCGATCGGTCCGGACTTTCAAGCCTTCTATGCCGCGGCTCCTACAGCAGGCTTGCTGACTGCGGGCGGCTTGGATTTCCAAGGACGGCTGGCCGCCTTTGTGCAAGACGAGCAACGCACATGTTGGTTGTTGGCTGAAGGCAGTATGTTGCAAAAAGACGGCCGCGATTTGGTAAAAACAACCGCCCCGATCACCGTGGAAGTGACGTATGTTATTGGAGAACCCGTATCCCTGCATATTCAGGCCGAACAGGATGCAACCGTCACGTTGTACTTGGCCGCACTGCAAGCGAACCAAACCGAACGACAACTGCACGTACGCAGCGGCGGAGCGGATATACCGGAATGGACCTATCATGCAGATGCGCAGCAGTTGACAATCACTGTTCCGCAAGGTCGGTGGACATTAAGCTTCTAAGCGTTCAAAGGGTTTACGCGCAGTATGCGGGACGCAACTAATCTACAAAGGCTAGGCAAAAATGAAATCGGCTTGTTACGAGTCTGACGGTGTTTCTCGGTTTGGCTGTGTGTTATCATTAGGCATAAACCTGATTGTGCTTTCGTGAAGCACAAATAACGGATGGTGAGATTTTCATGCAGCAACTCTATGATGGTAAAACCAAAACGCTCTATGATCTTGGCGACGGGCGCGTGCTCATCCATTTCAAAGATGACGTTACAGGTACCGAAGAAGGCATTGATCCGGGCGGAAACGAAGTCGTCGGTCAAATTGCAGGCAAGGGTGCGGCTGCGCTCAGGCAGTCCGCCTACTTCTTCAACCTTTTGGCCGCTCACGATGTGCCGACTCACTTCATCTCGTTGGCACCGGACAAGCAGGCTATGATAGCGCACCGCGCCAAGTGGTACGGGCTGGAGTTCGTGGTACGATTTAAGGCCTACGGCAGCTTTGTGCGGCGTTATGGCAAGTACGTCAAAGAGGGTGCTGAACTAGGCGCTTTGGTGGAAATCACACTTAAAGACGATCAGCGGGGCGATCCGTTGGTGAACGATGAAGCCCTTGTCGCGATGGGCATCATGGAGTTGCCTCAGGTGCTTGCCGCCAAAGAGTTGGTACGGAAAGCAGCTACCGTTATCTTCAACGATCTTAAGGCTAAGAACATTGAACTGCTGGATATGAAGTTCGAGTGCGGCAGTATTGGTGATCAGTTGGTGATCATAGACGATATCTCTACCGATAACATGCGCATTGTGAAAAACGGCGCCAAAGTAGGTCCTGAAGAGCTGTTGAAACTCACCGTCGGCGTGCAGGCGTAGTGAATGGGAAAACACGAGCGGCCGGATTATCCCGGCCGCTCTTTTATTACTTAAACGACATTTCACGGGCTACTCCACCGCGAAATAAATGCCGTTGACCTTGAAGCCGCCTTGGGAGTCGGGCAGATTAGCGTGAATTTCGACTTTGTAGTACGGATAGCCCTGCGCCAACGTCGTTGTGACCATATCGGTTAGGGCGGAGTAATAGAACCAAAGGTCCTGGCCTCTACCTGAGCTGCTGACGATGGTTTTGGTGAACACCTGGTGAAACGGTTCCCACACCTTTACCCAAGGTCCGTGCGGGCTGGAACCCCCATACACGCTGACGATGGCCGGGTTTACCGTATGCGTCACCCAGTACATATCGAACTTGAGAGTGCGTTTCTGCGGGTCTGCCGCAACCACCTGGCTTAGGTAGGCATCTACGCCTGGATCGACGCTCCATCCGGCTCTGCGGGTTCCTCTGCCTGTAGATACGCGGGCGCATGTTCCCACCACATCGTCGGGCGTCGGATTGCCGCGTTTTTGGGTGGCGCCCCAGCCTCCTCTGCCGTTACTGGTAGCCGTCCACCCGTTCAGACTCGGCTTTGTTCCCTGGCGAAACCAAGGGTTAGAAATCAGGTTGTCTTCCGGTAGAGGCGGAACAGAGCCTGAACCGTCCGTGACAATATCTACTCTAAGGCCGTCTACTCTGGCGGTAGTGGTACCTCGCTCCGCGCTGTAAGCCGAGCTGAACAAGACAAGGAGCAAAAGACTGAGAACGACAAATCGGAACTGTTTGTGGGATTTTTTATGCATGCCGGACCTCCTTTGTTTTAAATGACATAAGCTTATTAACGCAGCGGAATACGGTCGAAAAGATACGCGTCATGCGGAGAGTGAGCAACGCTCTCCTCTTTGCTTCCGATATATGAGCAGTTGAACTGAACGCTGTTACGCATGAGCGAGCAAAAAAGACCGGTGGTGTTCTACGCGCTGGGTAACACTGGTTTGGGGCGTGCGCTCCGCCGGGTTTCCCGCGCTCGGAAAACGAACTGCGGGTTATCCCAGAATGTCGGCCACTTGCACCAAATAACGTATTCCCTGTGAAAGCGCACAGCAGTGGCAGGTGATCCGCAAGGCGTTCACTCCCTTCACTACCGTGGTCGAGGAAACGTTTTTAGACTATAGGCATTGCTCTTGACACGAGCAAAGGTTGCTTTTCCCAACAATAACCGGACAAAGAAAGAAGCTCTAAAAACCTGATCCCAAAGGACTTTCAGAGTTTCTTTTTCTCTTTTGGTCACCGAATATAGGGGGTATCGTCGCATAACCGCTCCCGATTTAACGGCGCGTGTGAATAGCGCACAGGATACATACGCTAGGAGCGGATGGGACTATGCGTACCATAACGACTGTTCATTACAGATAACCGGAGGTGCCTGAATGCTATTTTCCTGGATAGGTCGTCGCATTGCGGATGCGATGACGGATTCCTTTTTACACACCTTTATCAATGAACGATATACCGAAAGTCTCTATGAGTTGGTCTCCACCACCCAAAAAATGGGAGTAACCAACTTGGTCGAGACAGCCTATCGGGCTGAACAAGGCAAACCGCTAAGTCGTCCGTTCGGTAGCGTGGTCGCCCTATCTCCTTGGAACCAACTGCTGTTCAACCCCGTACACCTATGGCGGTTACCTACGCCCGAGACGGAAACGATTGATACGACAGTGGTGATCGGTCCGCGTGCGGCAAAACCTCTCAAGCTGGATATTCCCATCCTGATCGCCGGCATGTCGTTTGGCGGCGCGGTTAGCGAACAAGTAAAGATCGCTTTGGCGCGGGCAGCAAGCCTTATGGGTACGGCCACGAACTCCGGAGAGGCCGGATTGTTGGCCTCCGAGCGTGCTGCGGCAAAATACTTTATCGGTCAATATAACCGCGGCGGTTGGCTGAATACCCCGGAAAAGCTGCGGCAATTGGATGCCGTGGAGATTCAGTTAGGGCAGGGAGCGCAGGCTGCGACGCCGCAACGGACGCAGGCTGACCAAATCGGACCTGATTATCGCTATGTGTTTGAACTCGCAGAAGGGCAGGATGCCGTCATCCATACCCGCCTGCCCGGGGTGGACTCACCACAAGACTTCATCTCTTTGGTTGAGCGGCTGCGCAGGGAGACTGACGGCATGCCGATCGGCCTCAAGTTCTGCGCAACGCACCATCTGGAAAAAGAGCTGGAAATTGCGGTTAAGGCCCAGGTCGACTTCATCACGGTGGATGGCCATGAAGGCGGGACCCATGGCGGTTCGACCACCTTACAGGACGACGTGGGCTTACCGACTCTCATCGCCTTGACAAGAACAGTGCGCTATTTAGAACAAGTCGGTGCACGTTCTCGCATGAGCATCATCGCCTCAGGTGGGTTGCGGACGCCCGGACAGATGTTGAAGGCGCTGGCTCTGGGCGCCGACGCCGTATACATCGGCACGGCGGCCATAATGGCCCTTGTTTCCGAGCAGATGAGCAAGACGGTACCCTTTGAACCACCAACCGAGCTGGTCTTTTACAGCGGCAAGTTGAAAGAGAAATTTGACATTGAGGCTGGAGTGCGGAATTTGACCGGCTATCTGCGTTCAGCCATGACGGATATTGAGCATGTAGTTTTGACTTTGGGGAAGCGCTCCGTATCTGAGCTGGATAGGAGTGACTTGGTCTCTTTAGATCGCGACTTAGCCTGGATATGTGGGGTTGATTACGCTTTCTTTCCACCGCAAGAGCAGTGGCGGTTGCATGATGCGGTAATACCGCCTGCAGCTAGAACCAACATGCTGAACGGCGGTGCAAGGGATGGCGGAAAACACGCAGATGGCGTAGCAAACGTATCAGTAGACGGCAAACACAAGATAACGTAATGCGCCGAGTCTGTATGGAAAGGCATTCGTCTCCGAATACCCGATCGTTCTATCGGCGGCAGGCCGAAAAGTAAGTGGGGACGGGAATGGGTGAGATCCGAGCCGGCGATAGACATCGACAAAAGGGCATCTCTACCGGCTCGGATTCGTACGCCTATTTGTACCTGCTATGGTATGAGTGAAATGATCTCTACGACGCCCAGCTGCGCATTAGCGGCATTCAGCTCGTCTGATAAACCTAAACGCACATAGTTGGCGGATGTGATTTCAATATCGCTTTCTATCTCTATTTTGTACCAACCGCCGGCTGAGCGGCCCAGCGTTTTTTGCGTCCAGGGTTGCTCCAACCAAGTTTGCTCATCAACTGAGACGCTGAGGGAAAAGCTGCTCAGGTTTTCCCGGCGTGAATATAGCGTTACCTTTACATTATGTGCTTGAGGCGCTTCCCAAACGAGATAACCGACGCCCGTACCTGTCCATACCCGCC
>DUQB01000059.1 GCA_012838035.1 Bacillota bacterium
CATCGACAACGGTCGCCGCGGGCGTCCGGTTACCGGGCCCGGCAACAGACCGTTAAAGTCCCTTTCCGATATGCTGAAGGGTAAACAAGGACGTTTCCGTCAGAACCTGTTAGGTAAGCGGGTAGACTACTCCGGCCGTTCGGTTATCGTGGTAGGTCCGGAATTGAAATTGCATCAGTGTGGTTTGCCGCGTGAAATGGCGCTTGAGCTCTTTAAACCGTTCGTCATGAAACGGTTGGTGGACGGCGGACATGCGCACAACATCAAGAGCGCCAAACGAATGGTCGAACGTGTAAAGCCTGAGGTTTGGGATGTTCTGGAAGATGTTATCAAAGAGCATCCTGTATTACTCAACCGTGCGCCCACACTGCACCGCTTGGGTATTCAGGCTTTTGAACCCGTGTTGGTCAACGGCCGTGCCATCCAGATCCACCCGTTGGTATGCGTGGCCTATAACGCCGACTTCGACGGAGACCAGATGGCCGTACACGTGCCTTTGTCGGTAGAAGCACAAGCCGAGGCGCGGTTGTTGATGCTGTCGGCGCATAACATCCTGTTGCCTTCATCCGGCCGACCGGTGACGACGCCGCACCAGGATATGATCATCGGTTGCTACTACCTCACCAAGGAGCGCCCGGGTTCATTGGGCGAAGGTAAGGTCTTCTCCGATTTCGAAGAAGTGAAGATGGCCTACTACCATGGCGAGGTCGATCTGCATGCAACCATCACCGTTCGGCATGAGGGCCGACGGTTGGAGACAACGGTAGGTCGGGTGATCTTCAACGATGTAATACCGAAGGAACTCGGGTACATTAACGAAGTCATTGATCGACCATCTTTAGGTAAGCTGATAGATACCTTATACCGCAAATTCGGTACCGGTGGTACCGCGGAAGTGCTCGATAAGATTAAGGAGCTTGGTTTTACCTATGCGACCAGGTCCGGTACTACGGTCGGCATATCCGATATCACCGTGCCTCCGACGAAGCAAAGCATCTTGGCTGATGCCGAAAAGCAGGTCGAGCAGGTAGAGCAACAGCACCGGCGCGGTTTGCTCACCAGTGAAGAACGGTACCAGCGTATTTGCGATATCTGGGCTAAAGCCAAAGACGACGTGACCCAGGCCATGATCGATAACCTGGATCCCTTTAACCCGGTGTGGATGATGGCGAACTCCGGCGCTCGCGGTAACCGTTCGCAGTTGTCGCAGTTGGCAGGCATGCGCGGTTTGGTGGCGGACCCTACTGGTCGTACCATTGAGATCCCCATTAAGGCCAATTTCCGTGAAGGCCTGACGGTATTGGAGTACTTCATCTCCACTCACGGTACACGCAAGGGCTTGGCCGATACCGCTTTACGTACCGCCGACTCGGGTTATCTCACTCGTCGTCTAGTGGATGTATCACAGGACGTCATCATCCGTGAAGAAGACTGCGGTACCGATCAGGGCATTACGGTAGAGGCGCTGAAAGAAGTAACAGGTGGCGTTGAAGAGGTTATAGAACCTCTGCGCGACCGCATTGCCGGACGTGTTGCAGCGGAATCGTTGGTTCATCCGGATAGCGGCGAGGCGCTTGCCGAAGCAAACCAGATGATCAATGAGGATGTGGCGCATGCTATAGAGGATGCGGGCATCGAAAGGGTTACGATTCGCTCCGTACTTACATGTCGGGCGCGTCACGGGGTATGCGCACGGTGTTATGGGCGTAACCTGGCTACCGGTCGCTTGGTGGAAGTCGGCGAAGCCGTCGGTATTATTGCAGCCCAATCGATCGGGGAACCGGGCACACAGCTGACCATGCGCACCTTCCACACCGGCGGAGTGGCCGGCGTCGACGACATCACTGCCGGTCTACCGCGTGTTGAAGAGCTGTTCGAAGCGCGCAAACCCAAGGGTCAGGCTATTATGACTGAAATAGACGGTGTCGTACGCTTCGTGGAAAACAAAGGCGTACGCAACGCCGTTGTAACCGGATCTAACGGCGAAGAGAAAGTCTACAAAATACCCTACGGCGCTCGCTTGCGTGTGCGGGACGGGCAGACTGTGGAAATGGGCGATCGCCTTACCGAAGGCGCGGTGAACCCGCACGACATCCTCCGAGTGAAAGGCGCTCGAGCCGTGCAAATGTATCTGGTACAGGAAGTACAGGATGTCTACCGCTCTCAAGGTGTCGATATCAACGACAAGCACATCGAAGTAATCGTACGACAGATGCTGCGTAAAGTGAAGGTGGAGAGCCCCGGCGACACGGAGCTGCTGCCGGGCGGCTTGGTCGACGTCTTCGATTTCGAAGAAGAAAACAAACGTGTCGTTGAGATGGGCGGGGAGCCGGCCACATGTACGCCGATGTTGTTGGGAATTACTAAGGCGTCGTTGGCCACTGAAAGCTTCCTTTCGGCAGCGTCGTTCCAGGAGACGACCAGAGTGCTCACCGAAGCGGCGCTCAAGGGTAAGACCGATCCGTTGGTAGGTCTAAAGGAGAACGTCATCATCGGTAAATTGGTTCCTGCCGGGACCGGGATGGAACGGTACCACAGCATTAGGCTGAATATGCCCGCGGGAGAAAACGGCGGTGAGCCGGATACCCCGACGATCAGTCTGTTGGAGCCATTGACGGTCGGCAGCGATATAGCTACGGATGAGACGGAGTAGCATACCATCGCTATCCAGCGTATGACCTAATTTGATACGATCCGTATTCCGAGCGGAAGTGCCGGGCGTCTGTTTGCTCAGACGCCGGTACTTCTGTGTGGCAGGAATTGCCGGGACTCACCAAGTAAAGCAGTCAACCAAGGTCCTAGCGATAAGACGGGCGTTGACAGCCTGAAGTGCGGAGTGTAAAATGTACGAGTGCCTGCTTCTCGGGAGGAAAGGATTATGCCTAATCGCTTGAAGAAGGCACGTATGCGGGTCGTGGGAGCTAAACAGACCCAGCGTGCTTTGCAGAGCGGGACCGTAGCTGTTGTGTATATGGCTGAAGATGCGGATAAACGTTTATTAAGCCCGATTGTCGACACGGCAAGGGAAGAACAGGTTGAAATTGTTTTCATACCCTCTATGGCCGAGTTGGGGCAGTTGTGTCGTATTGCCGTAGGTGCAGCCTGCGCCGCCATTTTGCAGGAAGAGCCGCAGTGACGCTACAGTTGCCGCGTATACTGCCATAAGATGGTTCTGTTGTAATTGAGGATAAACGTAGAGCTATGCTCGCGGCGCATAACCGCGGCACCGGCCCTACGAGTAGCCAATGCCGCATGAAGGGGGTGACAACCAATGCCAACGATTAGTCAGTTGATTAGAAAGGGTCGGCAGAAGGTTGAGAAGCGTAGCGACTCACCTGCTCTGTTGGTCCGCTTTAACAGCAAGAAAAATCGCACCTGGATAGGCGAGGGGTCGCCTCAAAAGCGCGGGGTATGTACCAAGGTATCGACGACAACTCCCAGAAAGCCGAACTCGGCTTTGCGCAAGATCGCACGTGTGCGGCTTTCCAACGGGATCGAGGTCACATCCTATATTCCCGGAGAAGGTCACAACTTGCAGGAGCACTCCGTAGTCCTTATCCGCGGAGGTCGTGTAAAGGACCTGCCTGGTGTTAGATATCACATCATTCGGGGCACACTTGATGCTGCCGGAGTAAGCAACCGCAAGCAGGGCCGCTCTAAGTATGGAGCCAAACGTCCCAAGTAGAAGTGTGTTCGAGTGTCTCTCGCTTGTTGAGATCACTGCTGAGCTTAGAAGCACCCATGCAGTGATCCCAAGCGGAGCAGCAGTTTGACACGGACGGCGGCACGCATATCATGGCGCAGATGTGTGACGTAGAACGTGTTGAGGTAAGAAGGAGGGCGTCGAATGCCGCGTAGGGGCTATATCGCCAAACGAGAAATACCCGCCGACCCTATTTATAACAGCCGGCTGGCCACACAATTCGTGCGTAAGCTGATGTTGAAGGGTAAGAAGAGTACGGCTGAAGGCATTTTTTACGAGGCAATGGAGACGATCCGGACCAAGTCCGGCAAAGACCCCATTGAAATATTGGAAGTTGCCATGAAGAATGTGATGCCGGTGCTTGAAGTCAAGCCCAGACGTGTTGGTGGTGCTACCTATCAAGTACCTGTGGAAGTGCGGGCGGACAGACGGACCGCGCTTGGTTTGCGCTGGTTGGTACAATATGCACGCGAACGCGGAGAAAAGACTATGGCTGAGCGATTGGCCGCCGAATTGCTGGATGCCGCAAACAATCAGGGCAACGCTGTGAAGAAACGGGAAGACACCCATCGCATGGCGGAAGCCAATAAGGCATACGCTCACTATCGCTGGTAGTATGAGCTACGCCTAGCCACACATCGGCATGGGTCCGGTGTTGGTTTTGAGGAGGATTTTACTGGATGGCCAGGGCGATACCTCTGGAAAATATACGTAACATTGGAATTATGGCGCATATCGACGCCGGGAAAACCACCACCACGGAGCGCATCCTCTTTTACACGGGTCGTGTCCATAAACTGGGCGAGACCCATGAGGGCGCCGCCACCATGGACTGGATGGTACAGGAGAGAGAGCGCGGGATTACCATCACATCAGCGGCAACGACGTGCAGATGGCGTAATTGCGCCATTAACATCATCGACACGCCCGGACACGTGGACTTCACCATGGAGGTGGAACGTAGTCTGCGCGTGCTCGACGGTGCAGTAGCGGTTTTCTGTTCAGTAGGCGGTGTTGAACCGCAATCGGAAACCGTATGGCGTCAGGCTGATAAATATGGCGTACCGCGTATCGCGTATGTAAATAAGATGGATCGTGTAGGCGCCGATTTCCATGGAGCCATCCGGATGATGCATGATCGTCTAGGTGCAAATGCCGTGGCAATCCAACTCCCCATCGGAAGCGAAGACCACTTTAAGGGTATTGTTGATCTGATCACGCAAAAGGCATATATCTATGTGGACGATTTAGGCACGCATTCCGATGAGACCGATATTCCAGTCGACATGATTGAAGAGGTCGAGCTATATAGGACTCAGATGATCGAGGCCATTGCTGACGCCGATGAGACGGTGATGGAGAGTTACGTCGAGGGCAAGGAGATCAGCGTTGCGGAGCTCAAACAAGCCCTGCGGAGAGCCTGTTTAGCCGTGAAGATCGTCCCGGTATTGTGCGGGTCGTCGTTTAAAAACAAGGGCGTTCAGCCGTTGCTTGACGCCATTGTCGACTATCTGCCTTCTCCGCCGGATGTAGGCTTTGTCAACGGGCACGATGCGGACGGAAATCCGATCAAACGCGCATTGAGCGATGAAGAACCTTTCGCGGCGCTGGCTTTTAAAATCATGGCTGATCCGTATGTTGGTAAGCTGACCTTCTTCCGTGTCTATTCCGGAGTGCTTACCTCCGGCAGTTATGTGTACAATCCCACTACAAGACGTAAAGAACGGATTGGTCGCATACTCAGGATGCATGCGAACCACCGCGAAGAGGTCTCGGAGTGTTATTCCGGCGACATCGCCGCCGCCGTCGGCTTAAGAGATACTTCCACGGGGCACACGTTGTGCGCTGAAAACAATATCGTGATCCTCGAGTCTTTGGACTTCCCCGAGCCGGTTATCGACCAGGCTGTGGAGCCTAAGACCAAGGCCGATCAAGATAAGTTGCAGGCGGCATTAGCAAAGATGGCGGACGAGGACCCGACGTTCCGGGTACGTACGGATGAGGAGACCGGTCAGACCATCATCTCCGGAATGGGCGAACTCCATCTCGACATTATCATCGATCGACTCAAGCGGGAGTATAAAGTCGAAGGTAACGTTGGTAAACCACAGGTTGCTTATCGCGAGACCATCCGGAAGACGGTTGATGCGGAAGGTAAATTTGTACGGCAGAGCGGCGGCCGCGGCCAGTACGGTCATGTTTGGTTGCGGTTGGAGCCAAACGAACCTGGAGGCGGCTTCGAGTTCGTCAATGAGATTGTGGGCGGAGCTGTTCCCAAAGAGTACATCGCCCCGGTTGAAGAGGGCATCAAAGAGGCTATGGGCACAGGCGTCCTTGCCGGTTATCCCGTGGTCGATGTTAAAGTCACATTATATGATGGGTCATATCATGAAGTCGACTCAAGCGAGATGGCCTTCAAGATCGCCGCGTCCATTGGGTTTAAAGAAGGAGCGCGCAAAGCCGACCCGATTCTTTTGGAGCCGATTATGAAGGTGGAAGTAGTTACGCCGGAGGAATTCCTCGGCGATGTCATCGGCGACCTAAACGCCAGACGAGGTCGTATTGAGGGTATGGAGGCAAGAGGCAACGCTCAGGTCGTGCGAGCAATGGTACCTCTGGTATCCATGTTCGGTTATGCAACCGATCTGAGATCGGCAACGCAAGGTCGGGCGGTTTACACCATGCACTTTGGGTTCTATGAAGAAGTACCGAAAGCCATAGCCGAGAAAATCATTTCGCACGAAGCTTAGTCGGCTCTAACCGAGCGCATTTTTTAGTGATTCGTCCAAGGCCGCTCAACGGCAGGCAAAGCCGGCAGGATGCAGGGCAAGAATAAAGAGGGGCCTTGCGCTTGGATTGCTAAGCAGATTTTTGGAGGAGCAGGCGCAAGGCCGCTCAACGGCAGGCAAAGCCGGCAGGATGCAGGGCAAGAATAAAGAGGGGCCTTGCGCTTGGATTGCTAA
>DUQB01000060.1 GCA_012838035.1 Bacillota bacterium
ATTTAGGCGGTGTCGCATAACGCATGATGTCGTCGTTGAGCGCAAAGAGTCGCTCCACCAAGTAGCAGTAGACAGCAGGCAAATCACGGCTCGCCCTGGACAAGCGTTGCGCCACTATGGGTCTCATTTGGTTGTAATCCACTTGGGAAAGCACTGCTGCCACCTCGTCAGCAGTGGGGGGTGTCGGTAATAAGTTGGCCTCATTCAGTTTGGCCGCTAAAACGGCCGGAGTGGCCATTGGATCCTCAGCTTGCCATACTTTGACTTGCTTGATCACTGCATGCGGCCACAGCACCTTCCGACGTGCCTTTCTGACTAGGCCTTCAAGACCGTTCTCCCGAAAACGGTTGATCCACTTGGCAACGATAGTCTGCGAAGCACCCGTAGCTAGGGCTATCTCTGTTTGGCTCAAGTCCTGTCCCTTACGAGGAACAGGAGGCATGCTTCCGTGAGCTAGAACAATGGCAAAAGCCTTTTGTAGATCAACATTGTCTGGCGGGATTTCGATGGTTAGGGGTGCCAAAAAGGTAACGATACGATGCTCTCTGGTCTCTTTGACCTCGATTCGCTCGAACGTCCTGGTGCATCCAGGTACCACAGCGGCGGTGGCAACAATAAACAACTCGTTATGGGTGATCAGGCTTTCAAGAGCCCATACGGCAATTCCGCCCCACAGTATCCAGCGTACGAAGCGAAACACCTGTCTTCGAGTATGCAACTTCTGCACAATGCATCTCCGCACATCGGAGATGCGAATGCGCTGTCGATACCGAGTTCGGCCAGGACGCTCATAGAGTACGGGGGCTGGCATTGCCACCATCGTCATCGATCCGGCACAAACATAAGCTACTATAGATAGGCAGAGCAGGAAAGTAATGCGATCCGCTAACCATGTTTCTCGCATCCGTACGACCATGACGACATCACCACAGGCAACTTCGCCATTAGTGAATAGTAAGCCTCCTGCCCAATTGTAAGTCTAAATATGATTTCGGCGCGCGAATTGTTTGGCGATTAGACACCCACTATTTTCTGGTCTACCCAATGGTCCCAACTATGCAACCCTATCTACTTCCTTTCTTTGCTCACTTAGTCTTAATCTTTTTGTTATAATGGAGTTGCCCCGGTTTAGTGGACAGTTGAATTTATGCAACGCATGGTCCTTCCTGACGTTGTTTCTTCCGCCACTCCTCCTCAAATTCCAGTGGGCTGGTGTAATCCAATGCCGAGTGGAGCCGTTTACGGTTATAAAACCCTTCGATATAGTGGAAGACAGCCGAACGCAACTCTGCTCGCGTCTTCCATTTCCGTCTGTCAAGGAGTTCCGTCTGTAATGAAGCCCAGAAGCTTTCCGCGAGAGCATTGTCGTACGCATCGCCGGTTGTACCCATGGAAGGCAGGATTCCGGCTTCCCGCAAAGCACGGCCGAACATATAAGATGTGTATTGACTACCATGATCGGAATGATGAATCGCATCAGGTTCAAGTTTACAGTTGTCGGCAGCCATAACAAGGGCTTTGGTGACCAACTCCGCAGTGGCCTGCTCTCCCATTGCCCAACCGGCAACCCGACGTGAGAACACATCGATCACGGCTGCAATGTAAAGCCAGCCTTCATCTGTCTGGTGCTGCGTAATGTCGGCGACTAACAGCCGGCCCGGTCGGTCGGCGACGAAACGGCGTTTTACAAGATCCGGATAAAGACTTGCGTCAGGATCGCGCTTGGTGCAACCGACGGCTTTCCGACGAGAGATTCCTGCAATACCTAATTCTCTCATGAGTCGAGCGACTCGTTTCTTCGAGCAACATAGCCGTTCTTTCGCCAACGCGGCTCTAATACGCGGTGCCCCATAGGTATTGCGACTCTCAGTATATATTTTTATAATGTGAGTCTTGAGCCTTTCATCCTCAAGCTTCCTATGTGAGGGCTCGTGCATGCGCCACGCATAGTAACCGCTGGTGGAGACGCCCAGTACTCGGCAGAGCATGACGACGCTATGACCGGCCTTCTCACGCTCAACAAACTCGAACGCAGCCTGCGGATCTATTTGGTCTCCTTGGCGAAGAAGGCCGCTGCTTTTTTTAGGATCTCTCTTTCCTCACGGAGAATCCTAACTTCTTTCCGGAGTCGGGCAAGCTCCTCACGCTCACTGGGTGTTAGGCCGCTTGCCGCATCTCGTTCCGCTGTGCGTACCCAGCGGCGCAACGTTTCGGTTACGATCCCCAAGTCTTGAGCTATGCTACGGATCGATTTGCCGCTTTGTTGCACCAGGCGAACCGCCTCATCACGAAACTCAGGTGAGTATGACTTCCGTCCCGCCATGTAGAGACACCCTCTCTTATTCTACTTATTACACATTCAGGGTGTCCACTGGATCGGGGCAAGCTCAATAAACACCTTTGTTAAATAGGGGTTATATTACACAATGTAACCAGAGGTCCTGTGTGAGGGCCGTTGGCAAATAAAGAATGTGCCCGGCGAAAGACTACGAGATAAACGGACAGCCATGCACCTCCGACTGCATACATGGGGAGACTGGTATGGGCGCCCCGGCCGTCGGCTTAGGAAAAAACGCCCGGATACCTCACCTGCAGCTTGCTTAGGTGAGTATGATTTGCAGTTTTTGTATCCCGCAATATTCGGGCAAGCCCGCTTTATTGGGTACCGACGACGACTTCCGCCGTTGTGCGCGACATTTTTGCTCCGCAAGATGCTCTTATCACCAACTCCGGCTGTAGACGTATCTGTACGGGAGTCTGCTGGGCGCCGCGCAACCACGACAGCAAAGTACGCGCTGCTGTGCTGCCTAACTCGCGCATGGGTTGTCGCACTGTGGTAAGCGGCGGATTCAGGTTGGCTGAACCGGCTACATCGTCAAACCCTACCAATGCCAGATTTTCAGGTACCTGCACGTTAACCGCCGCGCATGCCGTAAGGAACCTGGCGGCCAACACATGCTCAATGGCCAAAACGGCAGTGACGCCCGCATCGATCAAATCGCCCGGCCACGAAAGGGGCAGGTCGGCATCATCGCGCCAATTTAAAGAGGGTCCCGGCGCCAAACCCGCTTCATCCAGCGCCAAGCGATAACCTAACACCCGCTCCTGAAACCAGGCATGTTCTTGATGCTGCGGCGCAAGTAAGGCAATACGGCGATGCCCCAGCCCGATTAAGTGCGCGACGGCTTGACGTGCACCGGCCATGTAATCAGTGGCAACCCAGCTGATTCTCGCCGCCGGCAGTTCGCGCTTCCCCACGCAAATGAAGGGAAAATCCTGCTCCAGAAAGCGCTTAGTAGTAGTCGTATCAAGGTGACCCCCGATAATAATGGCCCCTTGCGCTCCATTTAGTCGCAGCGCATGCAATAAGTTGCCGCGTACGGTCGACTTGGACGGAATCGACTGAGTAATCTGCAGAACCACCCCTGCCGTCATCGCTTCGTCAAGGATACCGTTGATCGCTTCATAGTATAGATTACCCATAGGGCCGGAAGCATCCGCCAGGATAATGGCTAAACATTCCGCCTCCATACGTCTTTCATGAGGTAATTTGTATCCCATTTTGCGGGCTGTTTGCACCACGCGCACCCTGGTTGCCTCAGGAATGCGAGGATTTCCTGATAGAGCCAGAGATACTGTGGCGACGGAAACATCCAGTTGTTGGGCGATATCCTTCATCCGTACCGTCATACTAGCTAACCTCTCTTTTCCGAACCTGCACCATACGTTGAGCCGTTTAATCAAATGCGTTTAAAAGCGTCATGCTCTGTTGACGAATATTTAACTCCACTCGTCGTATCGTCGTTTAACCCATTTACTTCTCTATCAACTGTTCCTTCCCTTGCTATATAAGCCTTTTTTCACCTTCTGGGCAAGATTTTTTCTCTGAGGCCAAGAAAGAACAGCTCCAATGCAGGAATTTTTATGGGCAGGATTGAATGCATTATTGGCCATATCTTCAGTTAATTATTAACTGACAACTGAGCGGGATATGCAACCGATCGTTCAGCTATGAAAGGGACGGTGATGAAATTAGGGCGCGCATAACCAGGGCACTAGCCCGCAATAACCGGGTGTTGTCATCATAACGTTCAACGGTTCACGAAATGAGGAGGGTTTACATTCATGAGGAGCGCAAGAGGGTTGGTATTTGTTCTTGTCTTAGCACTGAGCATGATGTTCACGGTTGTACACGCGGCAGAACCCATTACGCTGACCGTGTACATGGGTTATGACTCGGCGAATGCCGTAGCCGCCGCTATGGTCGATGAAATTATCGCCGAATATGAAGCTCTTAATCCGCACATCAAAATTAACAACCTCGGACGTCAGGATAACGCGGACGTCATCCTGACCCACATAGCCGGCGGTGCGGTGCCCGACATGGTAAAGGGCGGCATGACCATGATCCTCACCTTGCATCAAGCAGGCATCTTGGATCCGGTACCCGTCGCCATCGCCGATAAGATTCGGCAGAGCTTCTTCCCGGTAGCAGTGGACTCGGTCACGTTTGACGGGCAACTGATCGCCGTACCAATGGAAGGCAACGCCTCGGCTTTGGTTGTAAACCAGCGCGTATTGGGTGAGAAAGGTATTGCCGAGGTACCCAAAACCTGGGCGGAATTTGCTCAACTCGGCCGCCGCATCACTGAGTATGATGCCTCAGGAAAAATCCTCACTCCGGCAGTGGTAGAGCCCGGACCGGATTGGAGTCTGTGTTATATCGTACTTGGTATGTTCAAGGCCGAAGGCGCACAGATCATGGACTCACAGGGTAGACTGACGCTCAATACTCCTGAAGCCCGCCGCGCCGTACAGAACCTGACATCCGCTCTTACCGAAAAGCCTTTCATGGAGCTGGGCTGGGGCGGACACGGTCGTTTTAACACCGGCGAGATCGCCTTCGGTTTAGGTATGCCTTGGTGGCTCAATCCTAATAATGTAACCAACATCACCGAGTATCGTACCACCCTGATTCCGGCAGGCAGCGCAGGATACGGCAGCGCTTTCTATAGCCATGGTTATGCCATTCCCAAATTTGCGGAGAACAAGGAAGAAGCATGGCGCTTCTTGGAATGGCTCGCTTTACGTGAAAACAGAACCGAAGGTACTCCGCTCGGACAAATCGCAGCTAAAGTCGGCGTACTACCGATTACCCGTGTTGACGTCGCCTCATCGCACTTTGCCGAAACGCGTCAGTACTACACCGGATTCATGGAAAGCCTGAACCACGCTGTACACCCGAGCACCTTCCTCCAATACGGTCTATCCAACTGGACCCTCATTTCCCGGTTGGTTTCCGACACGGCTCTCAGAGGCGTATCACCGGATAATGCCTTTGAGAACGTGGCTACGCAGCTTAACGCCAAACTGGAAGAGGCGGCCCGAACCAAATCCCAGTAACCGTAACCGGAAACAGGGACCCTCTGCACCTTGCAGGGGGTCGTTTATTAAGGCGTTTTCACAGAATACTTGCGAAGGAGGCAGCCACTTTGAGACGAATGAGTCAGGCTCTTTTTCTAATGGGATTACTCAGCGGCATCATGCTGTTCGTATGTAGCCTTGTCGCCGTATCCGCACCGGTTACCATCCGGCATATTGACTGGGCAAGCCCGGAAATGGAAGCTTGGCTGCAGGAATCTGCAGATCTGTTTTATGTGGAGACGGGTATTAAAGTCGAGATAGAACTGGTGCCAAGCTCCCAGGTGGCGGCGCGTCTCACCGTGCTCCTTGCAGGCGGCGTCCCGCCGCAAACATCCTGGTTTCTCCCTGAAAGGCTGCCGCAGTTTCGCGATGTAATGATCGATCTGACCCCGTACATTCAGCGAGACAATGTTAAGATAGAATCCTTTGCCCCCGGCTTTGTCGGGAACCTTTACACGGCAGGAGCAGACGCAGGTACGATCAACGCCTTGCCCGTCAGCTTGTTTACGTATGCCATCGCCTACAATGAGAACATTCTCGGAGACGCCGGACTTAACGCACCGTCTACGGAGTGGACTTGGACGGATATGATCGACTACGTGAGAAAGACGGCATTGGATACGAACTCCGACGGAGTAATAGAGCGCCCCGGTCTTCAGATGCCCATACGCTGGGATCG
>DUQB01000061.1 GCA_012838035.1 Bacillota bacterium
CGCAGCATACCCGCCGGTCTGTGGCCTACGCTTAACTCCACGGCCTGATCCACGTATCCGTCATCCAGTACCGGACCATTGTCGCTCGTAAAGATCACGATTGTGTTCTCTCGTATACCCAGGTCCTCCAGCGTCTGCATCATCTGCCCGACGCACCAATCCATCTCGGCTATGACGTCACCTCTTGGTCCCAACCCGGTTGAACCGGCAAAGCGGGGGCCGGGCAAGCGAGGAACATGCGGCTGATGGAACGCATAATACAGGAAGAACGGCTCCTCTTTGTGTTCAGTGACAAAGGAGATCGCTTTGTTTAAGAAGCGTTCGGCCATCTCCTCATCTATCCAGAGAGCGTCCTTGCCACCGCGCATGAAGCCGATGCGACTGACCCCGTTCACAATAGTCATGTCATGACCATGACTATACATCATCCGCAGCAGTTCCGGATTATCTCTACCGGTAGGTATTTCCGGATACGGATTCTCTTTGCCGTACGTTACCTCAATCGGATCATCCGGAGACAAACCGACGACACGTCGCCCCTCAATGTAAACGCAAGGCACCCGGTCATTGGTCGCGGCCATAATGTATGAGTAGTCGAAGCCCACATCAATAGGAGTGACGCTGATGTCCGTGTTCCAATCGAGGTCACCTTTGCCAAGCCCTAAGTGCCACTTACCGACCACTCCCGTTTTGTAACCGGCCTGCTGGAGCATTTTAGGCAGCGTGTACGAACCGGCCGGTATAATGCAAGGTGCGTCGCCCGGCAAGATATGGGCTTCATCGTTCCGCCAGGGATATGTTCCTGTGAGCAGACTATATCGTGATGGCGTACAAGTGGCTGCTGTCGCGTATCCATCCGTGAAAAGGAGACTTTGCCCGGCCAACTGATCCAAATGCGGCGTCGGAATGCGAGTAGCGCCGTAACAACCAATATCTCCATAGCCAAGATCATCCGCATACATCACAATGATATTAGGTTGTTGTACATCACTCATTTTTAAAACACCTCCGGCGCCGGCTTACGGCGCGGTGACATACTGCAAACGGTAGTACATCAAGTCGGATTGACGCGCGCAGGGACTTCTTTTTACGGCCTGAATCGCTCTGCTGAACCAACGAACATCTCGCTGAGCGCCGATCTGTTACCAGCTGCGTCAAAAGCCAAAATGTTGGCCAGTACCAAGGCGCCAGGTCCCAAACCAGTGACGGTACAGCTGGGAGTCGTGGTGCTATAGCTGGGTGTTCCGTTACCGTTAAGGTAAATTTCGTAACCCATTACACCTTCATCATCTGATGACGGTTCCCAAGCAAATGTTACATGGGTCATGGACCGATCAACCATATGAATACCCTGGGGAACGGAAGGCGGAGTGGTATCGACCGCTGCGCCATACACCAGTTGCTTGATTCTATCTGCGTAACGATAACCGAGAATACGCTGGCTGACGGAATCGAAGTGCGTAGTCGTATCCCAAACGCTGGTGCCTGCAGTGGTAATGACACCGGTATTGGCAACCTGCTGAGGTAAAGCCGCCAACCTGGCGTTAAACCCCGCCGAAGCGGTGTATGCGCCGGGACCATTGTAGACTTCACCTGCAACGAAGGCCAAGTCGGGATCGCCTAAATCGGCGCGCAAATCATTAATGAGCTTAGCCAGTTTGGTAAGATAAGCGACGTCGCTGCGATTGCCTTCGCCCTGATGCCACAGAATACCCTTGACCGTGCCATACTGTTGAGCTTCCTTAATGCGCTCCAGAGTACGGGTATAGAGGTTTTTCTGGCCTACCCCCGTCCACGGGCGACCGTCATTGTCGTTACCGGCCACCGGGCCGTCGTAGTCCTTTTGCCACTGATCGATGGTTGTCCCGCCTCGTGCGTTAGAGATGATGCCAAACGTAATTTCCGGGTAGGCTTGCGTCATTGCCTTAGCAAAGGTATAAGCCGGATTCAGTTTAGCTCTGCTGCCGAGTTCGGAGTTTGTGTATCGGTTCATCGGCGCCGTCGCTACTTCCCAGGACCCTTGACTATTGAACAGATATGCGCCCGGAACAGGAGCCGTGTCCTGTGCTTCAACATCGCCTCGACCGGCCATATTCGACTGACCGATGAATACATAAATATGAAACGTCTCTTTGTCGAACTGGGGATTTGCCGCATAGATCAGCCCGCTGATCCCCAGCAACAACTGCAACATGAGCAAAACGGCAAGTAGAGTCCTACGGCTGATGCCGGACTTTTTCATGACTTAAACCTCCTTAGTGGTTGATACTGCCAAATTTATGTTGCGGCATGACCATATACCAACCGAGGCGCTCTACGGCGCCGAATGATCGACCAGGCTGGTTTTGTCCGCAAGATAGCGTACGTACCTGCTATTTGAGTATTACAGATCGATAGGCAAGTCCCTGCATGAATTCCGTAAAAAAACACCCGGAAGGTAGGTGCGAAAGCATTGCGTATAGCTCTCCAGCTACCTTGCCGGGCGATACCCTCAGATGTGTTAATCCGCAGGTCAGGGACGCTTATAAATCGACGACCGGCGTGCTCAACCTCTTCAAGCCCATTTCTCAAGTCAGCACGCTTACCGGTTATCCAGATATTGATTCACCAGCGCCTGGATTTGTTGGTTCGCCGATATTAACGTATTGGCCACAGGAGCTTGGCTGGTAAATATGCTTCTCATTGCCGCGGCCATGATGCTGTTGACCTCAGGATACGTAATCCAATAGGACATAGTGTTTACCATATTGGGTCCGTAAAGCGCAGTGTTGACGAAGTTCTCGATATACCTGGCTTTCGGGCCTAACACCTGATAGAGCTCACTCCAGAGATCCGTGTACGGACCAAGAGGTTGCCGATCGAGGTTTAGAGCCAGTGACCGCTGTCCGGCATAACTGCCTAGCCATTCGGCTAAACGCCAAGCCTCTTCCGGGCGGTTGGCGCCGTGCGGTATGGAAAACATGTGCCCTTGCGCCAGACTAAGCCGGCCTTTAGGCGCCTTCGGCATCAAAGCGACTCCCCAGTCGTAGGAGAACTGATTATTGGCGGTATAGGTACGGGCATAGGACAGCCAGCCCTGCCACATCGCATAACCACCGGTGAGATGAGTTCCCTTAGCCGGATAGGCGCCGGGCCAGCCCGGCATAGCATGCATATTGTATTGCATATCGGCCCAGTATTCGATCATAGCGATGACGTCGGGGCTATCTACCATAGCCTTGGTGTAATCCTCGTTGAGCCAACCGTGTCCCGTCCAGTTCATCGTCCATTGCAGAAGTTCGGTTGAAGCGCCGGCTACCGGGTTACGAACGGCGTATACGCCTGCAACCGGATCCACCAGTTTCCTGGCCATCTCTCGCATGTCGTCAACAGTCCAGTCGGTCTGGGGAGGGAGAATGCCGCTTTTGGCAAAGTGATCCAAGTTGGTGAACCAGATCTGCGCGTTGTAATCGTGCGGGACCCCGTAATAGCGTCCGTTGCTTTTCGCCGATTCGGGAATAAAAGGATAAAAGCGAGTGCTCTGTAGCACCGCGCTATTCTCCCATCTCTCCGTAAGATCAGTGAGCAGGTTCAACTCTACCCAGCTCGGTTTGTATTGCGCCCAGGTGAGGATCAGATCCGGCGGAGAACCGGCGGCCATAAGCGTCATCATCTTAGTGGGATATTCATTTTGGGGAAACAGCTGCAGCTCAACCTCGATATCCGGGTTTTCGCGCATAAAGTCGGCGAGAACCTTATCCCATCCTGCCACCGCCGCCGCACTAGCATAGGTGGCTAAGGTGATTGTGGTGGTAGCCGCATGGCTCACCATACTTACCGAAAAAATCAACAAAACAGTCAGCAAAGGTACGATTCGTTGCCTGAAGCAGCCCATTTGCACCCTCCTATTTCAGCTTCCTTCGTCAGCGGACCGTTGAGGTATAGGCTTGTTTTTACCAGCCGACGAATTGTCCGCGTCCAGGTTACCTGCATATACAACCCATACGCCTCCTGCAATACTTATCCTGCAAAAACTCAGCTTCCGTATAAAAGAAAACACACCTTGAATTGCAACGCAAGGTGTGTCATGGTCGCCTCGCCGGCTTGTGTCAAGAATGCAAACGTGCGGCTATCTTCTAGTTCACCAAGAGATACTCGACGGTTGTTACGACACGTATTTTCTTTATTTCCGGGGTGTATGAATCCAGATCCTCAACGGAGAAGTATCCCTGTTGCGCTGAACGTATTTTACCAATCTTGCTGTCGGAATCGTCGGCAAACTGCTCCGCCGCCTCACGTGCATTGCGGGTGGCTTCAGCAATCATTTCCGGCTTGATATCGTTTAACTTGGTGAAGATATACTGCGGCTTGTGTTCCCAGCTGGTAGATATTAGAACGCCGTCCGCCACCAGTTCGCTCGTTTTGGGCATGGTCAGCTTTACCCGATCTACCTGCGCCGTTCGCAGTAAAACCACTCCGTCCGCTTTGTAGCGGTCCTTAGGTCTGTTATCACCTGCATACGTCCACAAATCGGTTACTTGAGGGGCAGTGCTGGTAATGTCTTCAGCAGCAAAACCGTGACGCACGAGAAAAGAGCGGATCTTCTCTTCTCCCTTGGCCAGCTCCGCATGCGTGCTTTCCAAAGTAGTACCCGTAACCGAATAACTTAGAGGCCAAAGAACCAGGTCCGCCTGTACCTCCCGTTCCGCGAGACCTTTCACCGTTACAATACGGTCCGCTTGCTTCCAGACACCTACGGCTTGCTTTACCTGCGTACCACCTAAAAGCAGGCCGAGCGCCAACAAAATACCCAGGATGGCAGCTGATTTCATCTCCGTTTTCCATTCCACAAAAACCACTCCTTCCTGCCTTCTGCATACCCAAGGTCTAAAACAATCGAGATTATACGAGATGCGTTCGTGTTTAAAAGCCTAATTCCTCTTGTTAACATCTGGCGCTACCGCTGGTGGCCTGTAGGCTGATAATGTTCCATAATGTTCACTATTCAGCGCAGGGATCATAACCGGGTTAATCTAAACTAGAACTATCCATACGCCTTGTGAACGGTAGGCCGCCGGTCGCCCGGGAACCTAATACGTCACAAATAACATATCGGTCGGTATAATTGGTCCGCAGTGAGTCTCCAGGTATACATAAACTTGAGCCATTCTGCAACCGTGATAAGGAGGATCTAAATATGGTCTATACCCCGGCACAGCAGCGTTATGAGACCATGGAGTATAGAAGATGCGGAAACAGCGGTTTAAAACTGCCCATCATCTCTTTGGGATTGTGGCAGAACTTCGGTTGGAAACAGAGCCGTGAAAATGCACGGGACATCATCATGACCGCGTTTGATCGGGGCATTACCCACTTTGATCTGGCCAACAACTACGGACCGCCACCCGGAGCCGCTGAAGAGACATTCGGCATGATCCTCAACTCTGACCTGCGTCCATGGCGAGATGAGCTGATTATTTCCACAAAAGCCGGTTACCTTATGTGGCCGGGTCCATACGGCGACAGAGGTTCTCGCAAATACCTATTAGCAAGCCTAGACCAGAGCTTAATGCGCATGGGTCTTGAATATGTAGACATCTTCTACCACCATCGTATGGATCCGGAAACGCCTCTTGAGGAGTCTATGGGCGCCTTAGCGTCCGCCATTCAACAAGGCAAGGCGTTATACGTCGGGCTTTCCAATTACGATGCGCCGACCACTCGCCGTGCCGTAAAAATCCTGGCGAACATGGGCATCCACTGTCTTATCCATCAGCCTCGCTACAATATGCTCGATAGGACGATCGAGCCTGAATTGTTGCCTACGCTGGAAGAAGAAGGAGTCGGTTGCATACCGTATGTACCGTTAGCCCAGGGCTTGTTGACCAACCGCTATCTCAATGATATCCCGGCGGATTCACGTGCGGCAGGGCCTAGTCCTACGCTCAGCGCTGAGCGCATTACCCCTCAGTTGGTGCAAAAACTAAACGCTCTCAACGCGGTTGCGCAGGAAAGAGGCCAAACACTGGCTCAAATGGCGCTGTCCTGGATCCTAAAAGACAACCGCATTACGTCAGCGCTGATAGGCGTCAGTAAACCGGCACAGGTCATTGAGAACGTCGCTGTTGTCGGCCATATCCGGTTTAGCGACGATGAACTCACTCGTATTGATGCCATTTTACAAGCAGAATAGAACCGGTCGACAACTTGAGAGCACGTCCGGCAGCGGACGTGCTCTTTGATCTGGCTCGACTCATTCCTCTGAATTTCGGCTCAGCTCAGCTTGGTCGGCGGCCAATCGGGCGACTGCCCAGCCTGCACCAAGGTGCTATACACCAAACTGGCTGCGCCGATCATACCTGCATCCTTGCCGAATGAGCTGGGCGACACCTCAATCTGGTGAAGGCGTCCGACAAAAGTGTGCGCATCCAACTCCTGTTTGATGGTCTCCAGCACCTTTGGCGAGTTAAACAACGGCCCGACGAAGACAAGCGTTTCCGGTTCCAATACGTCGACAATGCTGGTGCAAGCCGTTGCGATTACCTTAGCTGCTTCGCAAAGGGTCTCCATAATTCGCTCATCACCGTTATTGGCCAGTTCCACCGCTTCATAAAGATCGGTCACCCGGCGATACGGTTTGATCTTCTTAAGGAGAGCATCTCGACTCACAATCGATTCCAGGCACCCGCGTTCGCCACAGGTGCATAGCGGACCATCAATGCTTGCCTTAACATGCCCCATAGCGCCGGCGTGTCCTTGTCCTTTATACAAATAGCCGCCAAGTACTACGGCCGAGCTCACGCCGTGATGCACATGTACTAAAAAGAAGCTGTTCCGGCGACAACCGAACCAACGCTCTCCGGAAGCCAAAGCGCGCGCCTTGGTGGCCATCTCTATCGGGATGCCGAAGTAGCGACTGAGCGTATCGCCGGTAGGGATGGGCACCGGAGTAATGCGACCATCCTGCATGCGATATGTGTATTCTACACCCTTTTGCGAATCGGCGGCGCCGATGGTCCCTACGCCTACGCCCAAAAGACGCTCAGCGGGTATGTTTACCTCGCTGATCAGCTTCCGACAATCCTTCGCGATCAACTCGATGATTTCATCCAAATTCTCTTTATAATCGAGCGTGGTATTCAGGTTGCGGGAAGCGACAACCTCACCTTTGAGATTGACCAAACCTAACTCGAATTCCGCCCGAGTGCGATAGATGCCCAGCACATAAGCGCCTTCAGGGTTCAAATCGATCAGCTGTGACCGTCTGCCCGGACCTAACTGACCGTCAGCCTCCCCTATTTCATTTAGAATGCCGGCGTTTATCAAATCGCTGGTCCGATACGTCACAGCAGGCGTGGATATTCCCAACCACTTCGCCATGTCTACTCGCATCATCGGCCCATGTATCATCAACAGACTCAGTAGTCTGTGGTTTGTCATCATTAAGCTGCGCAAATCAGTTGGAGCCATTTTCTTCCCTCACCTGCTTTACATTCTACTCCGGATGGTGTATTAATTAAGTAACCAATCTTAATTATAGCATACCTTGGAGGGGCATTATGAAGACAATCGGTTTAATCGGCGGCATGAGTTGGGAGTCCACGGTACCGTATTATTGTATCATCAATAAAGACGTTAGGGAGCGCTTGGGGGGACTACATTCCGCCAAAATCATACTTCTAAGCGTAGAATTCGCAGAAATCCACCATCTGCAGCAGATAGGCGATTGGGAGCAAGCCGGCAAAATTCTGGCGGACGCCGCGCTGACTTTGGAAAAGGCCGGCGCTGAATGTGTCGCCGTCTGCACCAACACTATGCATCTGGTGGCGGACCGGATCATCCAGGCCCTCTCGGTCCCCTTTATCCATATAGCGGATCCGACTGCGCAGAAAATCAAAGAAGACGGTCTGACCAAAGTAGGCCTGTTAGGCACCCATTTTACGATGGAGCAGCCATTCTATGCCGAGCGATTGCGCGAGAAGTTCGGCATTAATGTGATCATCCCGGATGAAGCGGATCGAGAGATCGTCCACCAGACCATCTTCGGTGAACTTTGCGTGGGGCGAAGGCGCCCGGAATCGCAGCGGCATTTCCAGCGCATCATCCGCAAGTTGGCCGACCGCGGAGCACAAGGCGTCCTGCTGGGATGCACCGAAATTTCGCTGCTCATCGGCCGTGACGACTCCGTACTTCCCATTTACGATACGACCGAGATTCATGCACATGCTCTTGCGGCATGGGCGTTAAGCGACAGCGACATCACTCACGGCATGCAGGTATCGCCGGCTTAGCGTCGTAATCCTATCTGGTGGACAAAAGCTTAGGAGCGATGATATGCAGAAAGCCAACGGGGTCCATGTGAGTCTGGTTGTCGCATTTTGCCTTAGCCTATCTTATTTAGGCTTAGGTTCTTTAATGCTGTTCAGTATGCCCGCCCACGCAGCAACGCCGGGAACAACAGCTATTCAGCATCTCACTGCTGCACAACTGCCGGATTGGCTCAATGGGAAACAGGTTGCCTTTGTCGAGTTCTACTCGCCATTCTGCTCGTTTTGTGTTAGAGCCAACCTGATTCTGGAGAAATTGGCGGCAGAGTTATCCATCAACCTGGCATTTATCGACGTTTCGCTGCAGGAGACCGAGAGTCTGGCCACCCAATTAGGACTGGAATACATCCCTACCGTTATAACTTATATAGACGGCAAACCTCTGCCCGATTACCATGTTGGTTTGTTTACTGAAGATGAGTATCGCGAGTTCTTTAAGCAGTCCTTGACATTCTATCAGAAATAGAGACTAGGCGAAAAAACCAAACAAGCCGGTTTGTCCTGTATGGACAGACCAGCTTGTCGTCTTTAAACAGCGCTAGACTTCCGTTCCTCGAACACCTGTGCAGGCGGCAATGGCTTACCTAACGCCATACAACCGCAGCACGTCTAAATCCGTCATTTGCGTGCCGTCAAAAACTAAAACGACTCAGCCATAATCACATCCAGCTCCGCCTGCAACTGCTCCAAGGCTACCTCCGGTGCCAATTGACCGTTCCAGATTTTCCCCATGTAGCTGCTCACTAGGTCGTTGGCCCCTTCTTGCGGCACTACATAGGGCGAATATGAGGCCGGATCAAAAGCGGTTTCCACAAAAACCGTCCAATTCGACGGTAAACCGGGTACTACCTTATTGTACTGCAACATCGCCTCTCTATATGCCGGCAGACGACCTGTCATCTTGGTCATCTCCAGCTGGTGCTCCGTGTTATTGACTAAGAACGTGATCCACTGCCACGCCGCCTCTTTATTCTTACTTGCCGCCAGAATTTGTACGCTATCGGGGTTTACGCGTGCGGCACGCGAATGGCTACCCTTCGGCTGCATGGCCATACCCCAATTAAAGGAGACTTTACGTAAATAGGTCTCAATGACGCCCGGTCCATATGCCAAGGTCATGCCCACTCTGCCGTTCCACGTGGTATATGAACCGCTCTCAGAGTTCGTTTTCTCTACCGCCATGAGGTCGGCTAAGAAGTTCACCGTTTGCCGCACGACCGGCGTAGTAAAGATCCCTTTGGTGGGATATACCAGCTGATCCCATATTACGCCGCCGTTCTGATGCACATGCATCTCCCAGCGCCATGCCAGATGATACGTGCCGAAGCGGTCGTTGACGCCATCGCCGTTGGTATCGGCGGTAAGACGTTTGGAAAGCGTCGCCAACTGATCTAAAGTCCAGTTTTCTCCTAACTGTTGTGGATTAACCAATCCCAGCTGGGCAAACATATCGACATTGAAGAATGTAACCATTGGGTAGGTGTCCCACGGCAAGCCCCAAATAGCGCCGTCCGGCGTAGTCAACCCTGCTACGGTGCTTGGTGGAATCTGATCAAGCGGTATCTTGTCGCGCTCAATGTAGGGACGTAGATCCTCAAATAGACCTTTGCCGATCAAGGCCCCGGCTATGGCGGGATGATAGTCCGTGACATCGGGCGGAACTCCACCGGCAATCATGGAGGTTACCTTCGGCGTATACTCGCCCGATGCAACCTGCATCACATTCACCTTTATACCTGTCCGGGCTTCAAATCGCTCGGCCATCTCCTCCAGATATATGCGCCATTCGGCACCATGTCCACTATACGTCAAATACGTGATCTCTGTCGCCGCACCGGCTGCTCCCGTAGCCAATGCGAACAGCAACACACAATATAACAGCTTAGTCAGTTGTCTGCTCACCACCGATTTGACCCCCTTTTGTTCGTGCCTTTACTGAACATGCCCGTCATCGATTTTCGAGCACACCTCCTCAATCCACTTATCCTGTCGTTTCGCGGGCTCTACCGAGCTGCAAAACCAAGATGAAGAGCAGCAAAGCCAATACGGCAAAAAGTAGGCCGGCTGTGCTAAATACACCAAGAACGGCTATGGAGACCCAAACTAGGTAGGTTGTATATAGCAATTTTACCAACAGCAACACAAGCAGAATGCCCTGTAACCAACTACCGCCGGCATCTGACCGAGTCAACTGCCTATGCCCCACGGTGACAGCCAACGTTACGAAGAGGTAAAACCCCAGACTCAGATATACAATCGGGATGTTCATGAAGTACGCATAAATGCTGGTGATAATTGTAATGCACTTACCTACCGTGATGGCGCAGGCGTTCGTACGACTGATCGACCAATCCCAAACCATATACAGGGAGCCGAGCAGCCCTGTTTGTGCCAACAAAGATACTAAGCTTGCTCGCGGTCGCACATCCGCCGCTTCTTCCTGCCGGTCTTTACTCCTGTAGGCCGACCAAGCGGTGTGTGCCGTACTGATCATCCAGGCGAGTAAGATAGCGCCGGCGAAAATGAAGACGGAGTCCACCAAACGTGTCATGATATCCGGATCAAACATCATCACCAGGCCTAAAACAAGCATGACAACGCCGCCG
>DUQB01000008.1 GCA_012838035.1 Bacillota bacterium
CATACTGCCGCGCAAGAACCCCACCACCACTTTACTCAGCCCAAACCGACCTGATTATCGCTACTCCAGATCCAAGGCATATCCCCGGATTTGACACTTGGGGCTGTCGTCCATAATGTAGTTGACAATGTAAATCTCGCCGTTGGGGAACTGCACCCACCCGGAGTAACCGTGTCATTGTCGGTCGGTGAGCGATCGAAGTCTATCGGTAGAATTCTCGTTACGGCCTGTTTGTAGTCTGAGGCCGACACGGAGTCTTTATCGGTGAATGCGGCGAACAGGTTCTGCCAAGCGCAAGGCACACGTTGACGCCGGCCATTGATGGTGCGATGTCGATGAGCGCCACCCTGAGCGAAGCGGTAGGTAATAAAGATCCGCCCGTCTTGCAAATATCCTGCAACCGGTCGATGACAACCCGGCAAGGGAAATTGTACGGGCTCGCTCCAGGTCAGTCCATTGTCATGTGAAAGGCATTTGTAACAGGGTAAACCCATCCCTGAATTCTCGCGCAGAAAGGCGACCAACGTACTGCCTTCTACCGGCAGAATTGAGACTTCGCAGAAGTTGTAGCCGGGCTGATGTGCTACTAGAACAGGGCCCTCCCAATCAGCTCCCTGATTGTCGGAGTACCACAGCCGCTGCGTCGTATAACCCGATGCGGCATCTTTCGCATGGCACGAAAGGAGCCAACGTCCGTTTTCCAGTTCGACGATCCGATCCGGGACAATGCCCCTTACGGTTGTCTCCACAGGAGCGCTCCATGACGCACCTTCGTCAGTGGAAAAGAAAAGGCAAACGCGGCCGCCGCCTTCTCCCTTGGCATGAATCTTATCAACAATGGCCGCCAGCCGACCGTCTCTCAGTAGTTGTACGCGAGCGCAATTCCAATATGGCAAGCCGTGAGAACCTGCGGTCAGAGGCTTCTTCGGCCCCCAGGTTCGCCCTCGATCATGCGACTCGCAATAGACGATTCTGGTATACGAGCGGTCGATATGGTGCGTGCACTCAGAGAACACGCAGATTAGTTTCCCGGTAGGCGTCAACGCCACATCCGGCCAGGCTTCATAGACCGTATCATCTCTGCTGATGGTAAACTTCCTGATCATGGCGCCCTCCCTGCTGCCGATCACTCACCTGCTTTGCGTCAGCCACGACGCGGTGAACCTGGCGAACGCAATCTCTTCCGCCCAATAAACTTGGCCGCGCTCATAGAGCACGCCGACGCTGTGGTCGTCAAAGGCAACAATATCAGAATATGAGGCGGGCCCGGCAAAGATGGTCCTGCCCTCTGTCCAGGTGACGCCTTCATCGTAGCTGATGCGCGCCGTGAGATTCTCGCGTTCCCTTGAGCTCTTGGGGTTCACGAAGATGAGGCAGCTACATTCCGTCTCGGGACACATGGTGAAACGCGCAATGCTTGCATGTACTTCAGGCGTAATCAGTGCCGGATGCCGATAAGCCGGGAGCCACGTTACCCCACCGTCTTTACTGACTGCCATCATCTGCCGCAGGTTTTCTTGCGGCATGGCGGGAACCATGTCTCGCCCCTGATCCCGCGCGCTCATTAGCAAGTCGCCATTTTCGAGCTCCACGAGTTGGTTTTCGCTGCCATAAACGACGGCATTGCCGCCGACCTGCCAGCTCTCGCCGTGATCGTCGCTGAAAAACACATGAGTAACAGGCGGAGGCCGATTTGTAATGTCCGGAGCATAAGCCGGATCTCTATGACGCGCCGGCACCACCAACCGTCCTGTATGCGGCCCCTTTCGTAACTGCACTGCTCCCGATCCCGGTCCGACACCCCAGCCGTAGCTGAGATTCCAGGTGCTTCCGGTCACTTCTCGATGGATGGATTCCGGCCGTGACCAGGTGTACCCGGAGTCATCGCTATACATGACGTAATACTCGCGTTTGTCCCGCAAAAAGAACAGCCACGTTCTGCCGGTTATGGCATCAATCAAAGGCGTCGGATCAGAGTGACTATAGTAGCCCTGATCATACAGCACCTCTTCGTCCAGCCAGCTCATACCGCCGTCAACGCTGCGTTTCATAACGATGTCGATATCGCCGACATCGGGCTTTCCGGTATGTCTTTTCTCGGCAAAGGCCAGCAAGTCTCCGTTGGGAACTTGCACAATGGCCGGGTTGCGATAAGTTGGCAAGAACGAGGGATCTGCCCTAAAGACGACAGACTCGGTAAAACCGACGGCCGGGAGGTGAAAACGTTGCGCACCCGCAGTTTTCAGGAACCATCCTGCGTCTTCTATAGGTTCAACTGCAAAGGTCAGCCAGGCGCTGCTCTCAGGAACATCCGGAATGACGAACTCAACAGTACAAGGCTCCACACCGACTTCGCGTGCGGTGAAAGGAATGCGCGACTCTTGCTCTGCATATTGCCGGTCATCGGCACTGATGTGAACGATGATATCAAACGCCAAGTCGTATGCCGGCAATGCCTCGGTCCACAAGGTGAGCTTCCCTCGCACTTCGCCGGATTCCCCCAGCGGATCGGTACGACCGGCACCGCTGAATACCGCGTTTACAATGCCCGCGACAACGTGTACTGTCGTATGGTCTATCGGCCAGACAGCATTGTTCGTCTCGTAACTGAGCGCAATCCGCCACACTCCCGGGGTTAACCTTGTAGAAGCCATATCATATAAGTGCGCACATGCAGTAGGAGTCGCTGTGAACAGAACGGTCTCGCCCTGTTCGTTACGCGCAGTTACTTTTAAGCTACCTGGCGAGGCCGCGGCAGACATATCGCAGGTCAACCGGATGGTGCTGTGGCGCATGAATCTCGCTGTTTCCACCCAAGCTGTTTGGCCGTTGTGCTCTTCTAACGCCTGTAGACTCCAGTCCATGGCCAGGGGTACGAAAACCGCTTCTTGCGCCACAATCTCCAGGCTTTCTCCTCCCCTGGGAACAAGCTCGCCGACTGTAGTCTCATTCAACTCATCTACAGGCACCATTCGCCGTAGCACATACGCGTCGCCGGCGGCATCATAAATGGATATGGCCAATAACCCGGCATCGCGTGCCAAGCTTAACGACACTAGATAATCCGTGTCGGGATGCGGCGACGTCAGCACCGACAATAAAGATGTCTGTGATTGCTGACTCGGTGCCTGATAAACAACCTCAAGACGCCAGACGTCAAACCAGGATGATGTATCTTTTCTCCACTGTACGGTCAGAACAGGGGCATTCTGAGCCGCAGACATGAAGCCGCCCAGCACCATTATGTCCGGCATTTGCGATTCAGACCTCATGCGGAAAACCGCCTGTGTCGTAAGGCCGGCCGTGTAGGACAGGTGCTCCGACGCAAAGGTGGGATGAGCAGATACTGCTCCTGACAATGCCAATACGATCGCCAATACAGTCAGTTGCCGACTCCGCATGTATTGTCCCCCATTTCCTCTGCTTCCCTGTACATTCATGCGTAGTACAAGCGAGGGGCGAGATCCTCGCAGTAGGAGGATCCCGCCCGGATCAACGGTTATTGGGTCGCGTTCGCTTGCCTGAGCTTCGCGTTAATTCTAACGGCAACTTCCTGCAGGGTGGATGCTGCCGGTTTTTGTCCCGTTATAATGGCAGCAACGGCGCCGGCGAAGTTGTCCGTACCGGACCACCATTCTGAGGAAGCGATGCGCGCATGAACATATGTCCTGGGATTGTATGTGAGGATGGAATGAGCAAAGGCATCCCAAGGCTGCGTTTGGAACTGGCGCGCTCGCAAGCCTTCACGTAGCAACGGCACGAGATTTCTTGTTTGCGCAATGGTGTTTCCGTGGTTCAGTGAGATCCACTTAACGAAGTCAAAGGCTTCTTGCGGATACTGAGTGGAATCTAAGATACAGAATGTGCTGGTTGATGCGCCGGAGAATCTGCCGCCATGTTTGTTGTTACCCGGAGGACCGGAAACCGTAACGTACTCCAACATGGGATTTGTAGCAATAAACTGCATCAAGCCGGAGTGCCAAATGAGCATAGAGCCTTTGCCGGCAATAAAATCATTGCGGGAGTCTCCACCTGTGGGCGGCGCGACTTTATGCTCCAAGACCATGTCCGCAAGGAACTGAACGGCTTCTATCGTGTTGGGGTGATCCCCGATAAAGGTCTTGCCGTCTGCGGAGAAGATCTCACCGTCGTTTAGGTAGATGGTGTGCCAGAAGTCGCCGCCGCGAGCGTATTGGGTGAAGAAGCCCCACTGCTGAGTATCTTCCCCGTGTCTGATGGTCATCTTTTTCGCCCAAGCGAGAAGATCATCCCAGTTCTTGACCGTGTTTTGCAGCGGAAGGCCGGCGTTCTCCGCATGTTTCTTATTGATAAAAAGTGCCCGTTCGTTCGTATCTACCGCAATGCCGTAAGCCTTTCCGTCTACGACGGTAAAACTCCACATATCGTCGATAAATAGGCTTCGATCGAACCCGTCTTCCGCATCAATGTAGGTATCCAACGCCAAAAACATGCCGTCTTGGCCGCCATAGACCATCGGCGAGGCGCCGGAGGTGATGGCGATGTCGGGGGCGGCTCCTCCTACATACGAAACGAGTAACGGTTGCTCTCCGCCGTATACCTCTAGTGCGATGCGCACCCGGTCTTGCATACTGTTGTACTCGTCTACCAACTGAGCCAGCAGCTTGCCGCTCTCGCTACCGACGCTCCAACCGGCAAGGCGGATCTCTATCTGCTTTGCCGTTGCACCTAAGCACAATCCAAATATCAGCGTTATGAAGAACATGCCCTTTGCGTATCGCTGCATTCCGTCTCCCTCCTGTTCTTTGCTGATCGACTCCTCTGCCTACCACGTCCTTGACTAAAGGGCTATCTGCGCATGCAACACCTCCCCGAGGATCTTCTCTTTAGCTGCCGTTGAGATGTTGAGGTGGTTGATGATCTTGATTGCTTCTTTAGTTTCATTGACATCGTTGTAGGGAAAATCCAGACCGAAAATGATGTGATCTTCACCGATACGATAAACAAGTTCCTCCAGCATCATCGGGGACAAGTAGTATTCCCGCCACCGGGGATGGAACACGGTAGTTAAGCCGGCAAAAACCGTCCCTACGCCCCGAGTGTGCGGTCGATGCTCGTTGTTTTGTATTACACCTACCGCCTCGCGCAGACCTGCATAACCGCCGACGTGCTCCAGGCTGAAACGTAGGCGAGGGAAGCGCAACGCGATTTCGTCAAAATCCAATACTCTTAAGGATGCCAGCCGACTCCGATGCGGACCTGTGTGGAAAGAAATGAAGAGTTCTCTCTTTTCAGCTTCCGCGTATACTTCCAGAAGAGCGTCGGCAAGAATGGCCGTCCGCTGTCCGGGAGGATGAATCTTGATCCCGCGCATCCCCAGATCATGAATCTTTTTTACCTGGGATTTAAATGAGGAACCACCTAAATCGATGGTGCCGAACGCAATGATGCGATCAGGCCGCCGCTTTACGGCTTTAGCCAGCCAAACGGTCGGATCAAGCCCCAGCTCACGCACTTGACGTGCCAACGGCGCGAAAGCGACGCATCCTTCAATTTCGCAGCTATCCATATACAATAGTAGATTGTCTAGGGAACCTTCTTCACGTAGTTCCTGCGGAAAAACATGTGCGTGATTTGCCCAAATCCGCATTTCCAACACCTCACGATGTGAATAACTCAGGCACGTAGTCCAAAGCGACGGTACGCAAGCGCGGTACTTCCTCCTCCGAAATGCTCCGGTATGGCCAACGCAGGCGGGTACCGATGTTCGCCCAACCGCCAATGGCGGCTAATAACTTATCCAGAGCCTGATTGGAGTAGCCGGCGTGCGCAAAAGGCATGATGCATTGATCCATGAATTGCTGTAGGCGCGTTTGCATGGTGATCGCGGCGGCAATGTCTTCCTGCATTAACGCAAACCAGTTCCGTGCTCCGGTTGGGTGCAAGCAGGCCACATTAGAATATGATCCGGCCGCGCCTTGCTGATAACCCGTCGCCAGGTGGTGACCAGGAACAAAGACCGACAGTCTGCCCTGATACCGGCGCATGGCGTCGTACCAGGCGACATCACCAACACCGACCTTAACGCCTACCAATGTTGGAATCGCATCGATCAGTCTTTGATAGGATTCCGGCGCCAAAACGCGTTTGGCATGGGGCGGATTATACAAGACGATCCCTATCGGATCTGCGGCTGCGGCGACACGCATAAGAAAAGCAAGCGCTTCATCATCGGAAAG
>DUQB01000062.1 GCA_012838035.1 Bacillota bacterium
CGACTCACATACTCCTCTTCCTTCTCGGCTACGACAGACTGGGCTTCGGAGGTGGTTTGGGAGGTGTTATCGGCATCTCTGCTTATATCCGGCACTTCTGCTAACCCCGGCCAGACATTACAAAGACTTTGCCATTCATCGGCTGTGAACCACTTCTCTTTGATCGCTTCGATCACGATGGGACGTAAAAATTGGTTCTTGATACAATAACCGCGTTTTTCTTCGATGCTCGCATAGGTTCCATTCAGATTGCTTATAGAATTTGCCCCACTATAGGGGATAGGTTCACTACCATGCATGACCTGCCAAAAACCATCACCCATCAAATGATAGAATGGCAGGTTGGCATTAGCCACATCGATTCCGATGGCTTTTTGAAATTCTTGGTAATATTTACGCAGCGGATTGCTGTATACGAGCGGTTGATCCTCAAGTATTGCCCGGATAGCCGCCAAAAGCATTAACGGCTTGTACCTATAAGGTTTACCCGTGCCACGCTCACGAGCAACATTCAGATTGGTAATCTCCAAACAGAAAGTACTGAGCACTGGTGAGTCGGTAATCTCCCCTGTCGGATACACACGTATTTGATCTACATACTTTATACCCCAGGTACTTAACCAGTCTTGAAAACTCTGCAGGACAGTTGAATCGTTGATTGCCGGCCCACATACTGTTTCAAGTTTGGTTCGAAGCTCGGACCCTGCCAGAATGATCTGAGCTTCATTGGTAGAGTATGGTTGATTACACAGCAATGTAGCATTGGCAACCATAGCATAAGTCGCAGGTGCAAACCAACCAGAAATAGGATCATAAACGAAATATAGACTGGTATCGATCAATACACTGTTGCCATTCTTTGCATTCCGGTCGAACTCCCAATAAAAGCGACGAATGTTATCGGTCATGTCTTCCTTACTGGTCACCAGTATTGGAGACGATCTAGCTGGTTTTGGAGAATTCCTGTGTACAGAGGGTTCCTCCATGTTCTGGCCCCCTTGAATATTGCTAAATCCCTGTGGTTCTTTTTGTTTTGGCGATTTGCCAGTCTGTTTCCTGCTAGAAGTGTTCGACCTTTATCAATTAGCAGTTAATCGTTGATGATTCACTTTGTAGAATCAAGTCGGGGGCTATTTGACGCTTACCTTGCGATAGCACCTAAGCTGAGTTCGCGCAACGCCGTTCCGTCCGCGTTTGGCTATCTTGCGAAAGATATCATGTGTCTTGTGGTCCATGTTGTAGAGCCTATTCACCGCGTCCACCTCGTTGTGCATTTGATGCGCAAGTCGCGCGGAAATTTCCAACTCCTGCTACACCGACAAAGAAACCGGCAAGCCGGCAGGAGCAGTAGCTCGGTTACGATCCGAAATCGCTGGGCCTAACATTGAACCATTCTTCGTGCTCACAGTAGAACCAGGCAAAGTTGTCGAAGTGGATTGGGTACAAGTTCAGATATATACCACAAGATCACAATGGGCAAAGGTATCTACAAAAGGGCTGGTTTACTGAAGCAAGGAAGGCCTGCCTGCTCACACCGCCCACATGCCCAAATGCGCAGATATCTGATATGCTGATACTAAACCGCCTATACCAAGACCATCCTAGCCGTAGATCCATTGACTCGACCATAATCTTACCGGCAGAAAGCTTGGTTCCGGCGGTCATCAAGTTACACATGCTCAGTAAACGGCTTACTTTTGCTTACTAACGCACCTGGAATCCGAACAGCTTCCCTGACCGGCTCGCTTTTAAATGTCGCCTTTGAGCTGCCAAAACGGCAGCAGATGAGCAGGGATGAATAACTCATGCGCAGAAACCTCAAACGCATCTTAAGTAGCCAGTTCGTGAGCAGGAGGCGCATATTGTGAACCAGCAAACGCTCTTGGCTGCGGTACTATGGGCGAACACTCTGTTTGTCATTCATCTCTTGACTTATACATGGAGCCGACGGCAAGCGCCCGCTGCTAAAGCGGTCACCTTCGCCTTATTGGCCTTCGCCATATACTCCGGCGGTTATGCGGCGCAAATCATGTCCGTCGAACCAACCGTCATCCGCTTTTGGATTAAGGTACAGTACGTAGGGATCGTAGCTCTACCGCCATTATGGCTCCTCATATGCATGCGATACACCAACACCTCTTTCTACTCCAAATATCGCCGACTAGAAGCTTTCCTCTGGAGCATTTCGGCCGGATTCCTTTTCCTTGTGTTCACTGAGCATCCGCTTCACTACGCCGACTTCCGCCTTGTCCGCTACGGCGAACTAACTCTACCTGTTACCGAACCAGGTATTGCATACGTTTTGTACAGCATATACGCCAACCTCTTCCTCATAATCGGCGGCGTCGTTTTGTCGCGCGGTTTAAAAAAAGCCGCTCAGCCTGCGCGAAAACCAGGTTGGCTTATGCTTATCGGCGCTGCCGCCCTTTGGCTCTCCTATATCGCCAATATCATCGGCTTAACCCCGCCCGGACTGGATATTACGCCGTTCTTTCTCTCCATTTCCGCCGTCATTTGGACTGTGGCCATATTCAACCAACGCCTGTTGGATCTCAAAACAATGGGCCTGGAGATGCTCTTTGAATCGATACAGTTAGGCGTCATTCTGTTGGACAAAGAGAATCGCATTATCGAGCATAACCCCGCTGCCGTTCTGATTCTGCCTGAGCTCAATGCCGGCTGCAAAGGCGAGGATCTCTCCGTCGTTATCGCGCATTACCCCGATCTCAGCAGCTTTATCACCGATAAACAAGCCGATAAGCTGGCTTTAAGCCTCAGTCGAGCCGATGGAAACAACCATTACCGGTGCACCAAGTACCCACTGCATAGGAAGGGAAAACAGCTCGGGATCTGTTTGGTACTGTACGATGATACGTCTGAGGAACTATTGCGACAGAAGATGGAAATGGAGGCGAGCCGGGATTACCTTACCGGAGCCTATACTCGCCGTTTCCTGAGCGAAAAGGGCGCTTCATACTTAGCCGCCGCTAAACAAAACAACGAACCCTTCTCGCTCATAATGATCGATTTGGATCATTACAAAGCGATCAACGACAGCCAAGGGCATCTGACAGGCGATATGATACTACAACATACGGTTGACCTGCTGCAATCCCACCTGCCTCAAGACGCCCTGCTTGTTCGGTACGGCGGTGATGAATTCGTGGTGTTGCTGCCCAAAACGGATTTGACGGAAGCTTGTCACATAGCGGAACAACTGTGTTCCGTCGTCAGGCGCCACGCCCTAGACGTTCATTTCACTTCACTCAACCTCACCTTGAGCTGCGGCGTAGCCCAATTACAATCACCAAATGACACTCTAGCCACTCTCCTCGGACAAGCCGACCAAGCAGTCTATCTGGCCAAACAAGAAGGTGGCGATTGCGTCCGTTGGGTCCAATAGCTTGCACATCGGCGCAGCGCTAAAGGATAGGTGGCTGCACGCGCCTGCCAACTGATTGGTTGTGCGATAACGGCTAGCCTATCAAACCGGCGGACTCTTCCCCTGCGGACAGATGCTACCGCTGAAATAGGCTTATCCCCCAGGTCGCGGTTTTAAAGCCTTACCGGCTGTGGAACTTTGTCTGGCCTATGGCATGCGTACGCCCTTTACGCATACTAATACGACACGCTTTCGTAACAGTTGGCGTGTCGGGGGGCATTTCCGGTGATAGAACGACGAAGTCGGCTACTGCGCATCCTTACCCTAGTGATATCCGCCATCGGCGTGGCGCTGATTGTCTTTGCGTTACGACCAGCCGGGAGAGATGCATCTATGCGAGAGCGAGATATACAGGCCGAGCTGAAAACTGCGCCCATCGTACTGGCTTTTATGGGAGAAAAATTAGAGCGGGGCTTAAGCGCCGTATTAGGCGAATTGGGCGGTAACGTAAACGTAGTATCGCCACACTGGGTTCGTTTTAACGCCGATGGAACGTTCGTTACAAAACACGGCAGCATGGTGTTCATAGCTGCTGCGCATGAAGCGCATATGCAAGTTTGGCCGTTGGTTTCTTATGCCGGACCGTATGGCAGCAGCGCCGGGTGCCCGGCCGTTCTTTGCGAAAGCAGCGTACGCGACAGGTTTGTGGAGGAGCTTGCGCAATGGGCGACAATTCTTAACGTGGAAGGCCTGGTACTGGATGTTGAAAACGTTTCAGCCAATGCCAAAAACGACTTGGTACGTCTCACTGAGCAGCTCACGGCAGCCATGCATCAGCAGCAGCGACAGCTTTGGGCGGCTGTCTTCCCCCAAGCGGACTTCTCTCCCACCTTAAGTGGTTTTCATGATGTCACCGCCCTTGGCGGTATAGCTGACGGAATCATTCTGATGACCTATGATCAACACTCACCTTACACTGGGCCGGGACCAATCGCTGCCTATGATTGGGTAGAGTGCAACGTGGCGGATATCGTACGGCGAGTCCCTCCCCACCGTGTGGTTTTAGGCTTGGCCGGGTACGGTTATCGGTGGACAAAACAAGGTGACCGTTGGCGCACCAGTGTTGTGACAACCCATAATATGGAACAACAGGCCATGCCGACGCAGCAAGCAAGCGACACCGTACAGGTGTGGTGGGAGAGCACCGAAAATGCCGTTGGTAAAATATCTTTAGTGCAGCAGTACCGGCTGCGCGGAGTAGCGGTGTGGCGTCACGGCCTGGCTCACCCCAATCTCTGGCCGGCATTACGGCAAGCGTTGGCGCCGGATGCTCGTTGACAGATCACGCCTTCACTAAGGGAAGGCAACCATCAGCCCTAAGATGAAAAAATGCCCAAGAAGCCGGTGAAAGCCTCCTGAGCATCGCATAAGTCCCCCAACTATTCGGCTTATTTGTCCAACTGCTCTTTGATGAAGGCCGACATCTGCTCGTGAATCTCCAGCAACATGGTCTCTACAGGTTTACGCCCCGACCACACCTGATCCAAACTGACGAACCGCGGGATCAGGAATCGTTCGACAGTGTAAAGCGGCCGCTTGGACGGGAAGCTCGATTGCTCAAAAACGGCTGCGAAGTTCTTATTGCCGAGGTTCTTCAGCACCGGATAAGAGGGCTGAGCGCTCAGCAAAGCCGGCAGTACGCCTACATCGCGGACAAACCCGATCATCCGATCTCGATCCATCAGGTAGAACTTCATAAACTCCCACGCTGCTTCTACATCCTTGCATGTAGTAAGGATGTTTGGTCCTCCAATTGAGTTGTCCATGTGATTAATCGGTCCCGCCGGTCCAATGGGCTGTAGAGCGAAGTCCCACTCAAAGGCCGCATTCCTGAGATAAGAATCCAGTATCCCCAGATGGTCCGTAACGTTAATGGCGGTTTTGCCTTCCCAGAAGTAGTAGGCCGCCTGATTAAGCCTGCCTTCCAAGTGGTATTTATGCGGTACCGTACCCGAGGTGTAAAAATTCAATACATATTCGGCAGCCATCCTTACTTCAGGCGTATTCCAAAGGCTGCGTATCGGCTGTTCCTTCTCGTCAAACTCGTAAAACGCGCCGCCGGCTTGAGCCACCGCCGTAGGAAAGTAGGCGTATACTCGATCTATGCCGAAGGACTCGGGTAGGCCATTACCGTCAGCATCTATGGTCAGTTTCTTACTTGCAGTAAGCATCGCCTCCCAAGTCCAGTTTGCGCCCATCTGGATGGGTGTGGCAACACCGGCGTTATCGAAAAGATCGCGATTGAAATAGCTTGCCCCCGCATTAATAAACCACGGTACGGTGTATATGCCGCCATCCTTCTCCAACTGAGCCAGCAATGCGGGGTTGAACAGCTTCATGAGGTTATCTCGCAGTAAGAAAGGTTTGATGTCGACGAACCATCCTTGCCTGGCAAGGTACCCAAAGTCAGACATCGAAAGCATATCGGGCGGCACCCCTGCCGCCATCATGGTCCGCATTTTTTCTTGGTTACCAACGATGACATCTACTCTGATGCCTTTTCCATTTGTCTTGTTAAACTCCTCAACTTGCCTCATGGTCCAATCCAGAGAAGCCTGCCCGGAAGAGGAGTAAACCAGGTACGTCAGCACCGTTTCCCCAAAAGCCACACTAGACCAAGCGCACAAGAACACGATGGCACAGCATAAAACGGACATTCTCTTCATCAACTGCAGCCCCCTTTGCGTAAAGTAACCTTTCCTATTCCCGACTCGTTCGTGCAATCCCCGTATTGTCATGATCGGAGGAAAACCCAGGAGTTGGACGCACCAGCTCCCCCCTGAGTATCCTGCACCACGAGTGCCGGGAACCACAGAACTCGATTTGCACTCTACAAGAATACGTACCTGCGCTTCTTAATCCTTTGACTGAGATACGCAACAGAGTTGTTTGACAGTAACCAGATGGGAAATACACGTAGCAAGCGCTCAGGATGTTCTTGGGTACGGCAGGCCGGCACGCTGCTGTTAGGCTTGAGATAACAGAACGAAAGATGCAGGGAGGTTGGGGCAGCCTCATCAGGAATCTCCTCGGGAAGCTGCTGAAGTAAGAGTGAGGTTATCAATCCAACAGAATCAATATTATTATAAGATCAATATTAAAAGGGCAACCCGTATACAGGTTGCCCTTAGTATTAGATGCCTACTGAGAGGCTTGCGCCAACTGATCGAAGTATGCCTTCACATTGGCCAACTCGATTTCCTGGGCTTC
>DUQB01000063.1 GCA_012838035.1 Bacillota bacterium
CATGCAATGACGACGTAGCGTTCTGCGCAAAGACGTTATGATACATGTAGATATTGCGGAAGTGCAGCCCTTCATGATACGGCGAGCCGCTTATGGGGATGCCCCAATTGCGAAAGATGCGGTTAAATCGCACGATACCGCCGTCTACCAAGAACTTGGCTTGGGGATCCGCCGAAAGGCCGCCGTCGTATGCACCGGTGATGATGTTCCCCTCAAACAGGACGTCGGATTCACCGAATATCTCGAAGTTGCGTCCCCAATTGGCATGAAAGACGTTGCCCCGCAATACCACGTATTGCGTTGAGCCGAACAGCTCAATGCGAGGCGAAAAAGCCAACGGCGAATGCCCTGCGCGACTGATGGCATTCCCTTCGAATAGAATGTGTTTGGCATTGTAAACATGCGCCATATCGTGACTGGCAAACTCGCGCAGCACGCTGTCGCGCACCTGCACCTGTTCGCTGTTACGAATAACAAAGGGGGTATTCCCCAAGCCGGAATCACCGGCGCCGCCGGACATGAAAAACTTGTCTATGCGAATGTCATGGCACTCATCCACGCTCACCCAGCGCCCGGAGCTATGTACCGGTTGGATCCGGAAGCCTTCCAATTGAATGTATGCGATCCCATACAAGCGTACGGCATGAGACTGCGATCCGGAGATTCCCGTCAGAATGGCGGTAAGCGGCTCTTCTGCCTTAAAGGTAATCGGCGCTTCCGGAGTGCCGCTGTTCACGGGCTGTAATATGCCGCTGTAAACGCCCGGTAGCAGAATAACGGTATCGCCTGCTTCGGCTTCTACAGAAGCTTTTTCTAATGTGCGCCATGGTTTTTCTCGGGATCCGACTTGCATATCGTCCCCTGAGGGACTCAAGTAGTATGTGCTCGGCACTGCGGCTTCGTCTCCTTTTCTACTGCTGCCGGCGGAACTGGTAGTGGTAATCTCCCGCAGTTCTACGGCAGCAAACCAGGTTTCACCTATGGCGTTATCGAGTCGTAGGTGGACCCAAATCCATTTGACCGGGATGCGCTCTCCGCCGGCATCGACTTGGGTGCTCTTAGGAACGACAAAGGTGTGTTCTGAGAAGGTCCAATCGTCCACTTGCATCGGCAGATGGTAGAACAAAGACGGAGCGATCAGCTTGTTTTGCTCAGCATTGATAAACTCCACACGGGCTTCATGTCGCACGGGATCGGTACCCGGCTGAACAGCTCCCTGGGTGCGATGCCAAAAACGCAGTACATACCGCTGCCCCTCTTCAACCGGTATACGGTAGTACACGAACGCTCTGCCGGTCGGATTTGTCCCCACCAACCGTAAAGCCCTTTCGCCAGGTGTACGTAGCGAATCCGCCGTCGCAACTTGATAGGAATCCAAGGTCACATTTACATACCAGTGATCCGGCGTGCCGTCCTCTCGTACCAGCCGGAAGTCACCATTAGAGATGAGGTTCGGCCCTTCTGCCGCGTGCATGGGGGCTACCATTCCATGCATGAAAACGAGCAACCCCAAGATGCCCATCACTAACCGTCGTAAATAGTGGACTAATGTCGTATTGCTCATTACATCTCCCTCCCCTGTGATCTTGATAAAGCCGGAGTATGAAACAATAGCCGGTTCAACACCGCATCATCGACATCACGAGAGGCTGCAAGGTAGGTGCGTATTGCCCGTTTGCCTAAGTGGTGCTGATGATCCCACCTTTCCCCACTGAATATGGCTGCGTACCACATGATTGCTGGTACCCAAGTCGACTGCGAGCCCCGCGCGCATCGTCTCCTTAACGTACTACCAGCAATAAACCACATTTCCTGCAATTTCCCGCTATCCAAGTTCGCCATCTCGGCGAGCTTCCTCCAGAATAGCGACCAGGCGTCGCCTAGCTTCCGAATAGGTGTAAATTCTCATATGACAACCTCCATAATACCGACTCCGGCCTTTTTTGCAGCATATCGGAGTCCATGATCCAATGCCAGCAAATGCACTGCTGCCGCATTGCCGTTTCGATAATGCATGCATCGTAATGAGTGGTCTGTTTGGATCGGTATATGCACGGCGTGATCAGGTCGCTTCCTATTGACCGTACGGCACGTTTTCCTGTGTTTTCGCAGTTCTTAGATAATTCCTCTGCTGGTGTCTCGAAGCACCAATCTGCTCATGCGGTACGGCGGCGTCCTCGTACTCAGCTAAGCTCTTACGAGATGTTAGTGGGCAAAACGCCCTCGAAGCGATAAAAGACCTGACTGAAGAGGTCGGCGTGAGTACATCCTACGGCTGTAGCGATCACATCGCCGGTCTTCTCCTCTGTCGGAGTAAGTGCTTAGCCGTTCCGAGCATCTTGAATGAAGGATGGAGTAAGGCAAAAAGTGACCTATAAGCTGTTGCATCCGCCGGTGCCCCCCTCTCCATCCTTATTGGTCAGGCATCTCCTTAATCTGAAAAGGCTATCATCCACCGATCATGTGGATCATCAAACGTTACTGCGTCTGGGTCAAAATCATCCGGGTCGTATGATCCACCGACCCACTCGAGATAACTTTCGTGCTCTGGATGCGTTGGATCAGCGATGGCCTCAAGAAATTCCCTGTATCCGCGTATCCCACCACAGTCCTCGGGCGGGCAACGTCTAGCACCACCAACGCAACACGGATACGATCTTGACGGATCCACTACGGCGAAGGTCTCATAGTGAATCACATGCCTCCAGTTGTCTCCGAAGTCATATGTATAAATGACAGGCTGTGCGTCGCCATCAAAGTAGTCTGCAAGCCACACTTTCCATCCGGGACGCATCTGTCCGTCCTCGTACGGATCATCAACCGGGATCCCCACGAACTCGATTCGCCTCCCCCGCAGTTTTGCTGGTCGGGCAACCTGAAACTCGTGAAGGTGATAGTCCTTCCAGCCCATCGCATCTTGTATCGCTACGTGTAGGTCCCAAAAGGAGTAGCCGCTTGGAACTTGGATACGTCGCCATATGAGGGGATCAGTCTCGCACAAGACCACAAGGAACTGAAGTAGTATCTGATCGTCAGGAATTGTCAAGCGTGGAAAAGGCCAGTTATACTGCAAGTATGCTCACATCCTCCCGTATAATGTACAACGGAGCTGCGCATCACCGGCGGCGACCGCAGGTAACCATTCGAAACACTCTGCTCCCTGCAACACCGGTTACTTGGGGCCGCCCGGTGCTGAAAAACGCATAGAGTATTAATCATCACCGGTTGTTCCCCCAATCGTAAACCTAGCCACCATCTGCTTGTGTCTATCAACAGCCCAATCAATCGCCTCTTTGACTGTAACATCCAGGGTATTTGGAGAGAAATAGAAGTCCTGTCGGTGTGGTATTCTCACATCGTCGTCATACTCCCAACCCGTATCTCTTCCCTCAGCATGGAGAAAACACGTGGGAAGGTGAACGCCGTGGCGGGGAAATTTGCACGGACTGTCGGATAAACCGGTATCTACAACCACAAAGTAGCGTCCCGCCAGTAAATACTCAATCAGATCCTGCGTTTTAAGTTCTCCAAAGCACTTTGGTCTGGGGAAGTGATACACATGGTACCCCTCATTTTCCAGAGCATTCTTTATGCGGCACACTGCAGCATCTGCATCATTATTGCTAAGAAGCACGATCGTATTCTCAATATTTCCCAGGTTGCAATTCGCCAGCCGCCACACATTCCAGTAGCCGTACCTTAACTCTTTCAAAACGATTTCACCTGAGACCTTTGCTGGAATCTGAATGAACCAATCAAGCGTCCAGCAGTTCTCAGACTCCGTTAGATCGGCTTCGCTGCGGAACACATTCAGGGGACCCAAGTTGGATATGACCTGGAGCATGGCATTGCCCAGCGCTTGCGGACTGTGCTGATGCCACCATGGTTCATCGTCAAAGAACCGAAGCAGTGCGATTTCCAGCCTATTGCCTGTACGCCACGCCATTATGCTGCGGCAAGAAGAGTCCCACATATCGAGGAGAATGAATTTCGGGAGTGTTGCAAAGGTGGATATGTTGTAGAAGTCATATGTAGTGATCTCGTGTTTAATCTTAATCTGTTTTGCCATGTGGTATCCTCCGTTGATACCTACACGGACAAACGGCTGGTGGTTACCCTCAATGCATTTATGGTACCACATGATCAGGACAATCTGTCAATACCGGGAATTACTCAAGCTGGGCTTATCTAAAGTCGCTAATGGATGTAATTTTGTTTTTAAGTGATGCTTCAGCTATAGCACTGACTTGTCCTGACATCCATCAGGCGCCGACTGCAACGGCTTTCATCGGAGATTCACCTGGATGCGGTGTGTACATTGTCTCATCATGGACTGGTACACTGGAAGGCAATCACCCGTAACACGAACCTAGTTCAGCTAGAGAATTATTTTTATTAAAAGAAAACGATCTAAATACGCCTGCGCACCATGCCCGGCTACCATCAGCCCACGGACGATCGTTATGCACAACTCAACTACCGGCTCACTGAGTGTGTTGTTGATCCAAAACAGTGGTGAATCTCTGTCTAGCGGCCAAGCGGTTGAGCTATGTTCCGCCTGCCGGCTGCTTAAGAGACAAAGACTCCCCCTGCCTTGGCTGGATATGCTGTGACGAATCTCATATCACTGCCGCGCCATTACGAGACACCTGATTCCAGGGCCCTTCAACGCATTAAGGCCTTAATCAGTTTCCTCCCGCGTGCGGCCATTGCCGGACTACCGGTCTCGATCAGGCGCTCCAGCCGTTGTAATACAGACGGGCGCAATTCCTCGTGCTGCAGAGCCAGATCAGCGAGTGCCTGCATGGCGTTAACCCTGACTATTTTGCCGGCGTCACGCAAATGTGCATCCAGGATCTCCATGACCTGTTGGAGCTCGGTGGCATCTAGATGGAGCCGCGGCAACTATAGTGACAAATGCCAGCGTACTTCTTGTTGGCGGATAGCGGCGATTTCACCAAACAACATGCGTTTGTGTGGTTGCAACAGTCCAGGACGCTTGCTTGAGGCTTTTTCAACCGCATCTGCCGCTCGCATGCGGATGATGGGATCATCATGTAAAATGCCTTCTAAAACAATCGCGAACAAGTCGCTGTCCGCAAGAATCTCTTCCGCAACCTCATTGGCACAGCCGATAGAACGCCGATCGCCACCGGCAAGTTTCTGCAAAATCGGATGCATAAGTCTCCTCGATTCAACTCAAGTATTGATGCAGCGTGCAGCAGCGAAGTACATGATAAGCGTTGATGGATATAGAGGGCAATCAGCTTTACATTTGGCTTAGGCACGTCCCTTAGTTGACAGAGATGATCAGAATCCGGCCTCGCATGGTAAGCTCTCCAGCAACCCAACCAACCGAACCCTCGCCGCTTATCTCCTTACCTGCTTCACACCGGTAAAGGGCACTGAGCATCTCATCTATATAAGTAGATAATAATTCTACAGCATTTTTACCAGATCTGCTTGCGTCCATACCGACCTTGAGGTTAATACATTGTTTTCGTCAATCATAAAGTTGACCACCGCGAGCGCGTAATTGTTGACCACCCTGGCAAGGGTTTTGTGCATGCTTCTTCTTGTCCCTCCCCTTAAGGGGAGGGTGTTGTCACACTATTCTGGTTCTATTGCTTTGATGGTGCTGGTTACCAGATTCTCCTTTTGACGCTGCCGGCTTTCGCGAAAACGGTAGGATTCACCCTGGAATGCCACAATGTGGGAACGGTGCGTTAACCTGTCCAACAGGGCTGTCGTAAGAGCTACATCGCCAAACACCTCCTCCCATCTCGAGAACTCCAGATTGGTGGTCAACAGGATGCTGCCGGTGGTTTCGTAACGCTCTGTAACAAACTGGAATAGAAGAGGGCCTCCTGGACCTAAACCCAAGTAACCCAGTTCATCCAGGATGACCAGATCGAATTTATGCCAACTTTTCATGTATCGGTTAAGCCTTACTTCCTGCTGAGCCAGAAGGAGTTCCTGTGCTAAGGTGACCGCTCGAATAAAGCGAACTCGATAACCGGCTTCAAGAGCAGCTACGCCTAAAGCAATGCCGCAATGCGTTTTTCCTGTACCGCTGGGACCTAGAAAGATGACATTCTCTCGTTGGCGGATGAAATCTCCATCCGCCAATTGTAGTATTTTGGCCTTCGGTACGTTAGGGATAACCATGAAATCAAAAGCATCCAGTGTCTTTACCACAGGGAATTTGGCAGCTTTCATATGGTTGCCCAATCGATTCTGTTGGCGCACGGTGTATTCCAGTTCAAGGCAACTGAGAAGGAACTGTATCGGTGTAATGCCTTTATCTAATGCCTCACGTGCCAACTCTCGGTATCCTGAGCGCAATCCTGATAACTTCAATTCTTTACAGTGAAGATCGACCAAACCCTCGAGAGCCTTGGTGTCACGATTCATGCGTACACCTCTCTATCAGCGTATTATATACGTTAGGATTGCCTACCGAGACACTCACCTCCGCAAGGCTCTGCGGAACAGTGACCGGACTCGTTGTAGGTGTGGGTAACGTGGCATTGATCAAGTCTTGACGAATTTCTTCAGCTGTTAGTCGGCGCTTCGCTAGTGCTTGAGTTACAGCCTCTCGCACTGCCTCAGCAGGAAACTCTCGATGTAGAAGCAAGATCTGAACGAGTTCTCGATAACCCGATGGACTCCCCTCGCACAACACACGCCGTGCTTCCTGATAGGGCTCGGGTAGTTCGCGTACCACTGCAGCATGATTAACAGCAAATGGTTTGCGAGCTAAAGCTGTTAGGTAGTGCATCAATTGGAGACTAGCATGACCCCGCCCAGGTAGCCGAACATGCTCGGCCACCTTTTTGTCTCGGTGCCACATCTCAAGCCGATCCGAATACACATCCACCCTGAGATTCTGTTTGATGAATTCGGTTGGAACGGAGTATCGGTTACGATCGTAGGTGATTAACGACAGTTTATTTACCGGGAGCATGTGAGTAATACAAGGGCGAAACTCCTGGACAGGCAAAGGTCTTAACGCAGCTTTCTCCGCCTCCCATGCTTGCCTATGAATCTCACGTTGACGCTCACACCATGCCAGCAGCAACCTATTTAGTTCCTCTATCGAATCGACTTTGGGCACGGGCGTAAGTGCATTGCGCCGTACGAGCCTCACCAATCCCTCTACGCTTCCCTTCTCATTCCCAGATTCTGGGTTGCAGAAAATGCTGTCGAATAGATAGTGAGAGCGTAGTGTAATATAACGTTCTTGGAGATCGCGTTCGTGACCATGAAGTATCTTGCGCACCGCTGTGGTGAGATTGTCGTAGATGAATTTGGCTGGCACGCCGCCAAGCCAGACGATAGCTCTGACGTGACCTTCCAGAAAGGCTTCCATACGTTCATGTAAACACGCCCAAACAAATGGCACACTACTTGCCTTCATACGCAGGCAGAATATGTGTACAGTAGTAGTGACACCCTTGATTTTAACCTCTGCTTGTCCCCAATCCACTTGGGCAACTTCGCCTGGTTCGGCTGTAAGCACGAAAAATGGTTCAATGTTAGGCCCATCAATTTCGGATCGTAACCGAGCTACATATCGCCTGACTGCAGATTCTGAACCTAGGAATTGATGTTCTGTATACAGCCGATCATAGATGCGTTTTGCAGTATGACGTTGTTTTTTGGGTGCTAATTTGTCCTGTTCGAGCCATTGCGCAATGATGTCATGATAAGGATCCATAACAGGGCACGGTTTTGCTTTGGTGAGAGTGTACGGCTTCCTTTCCGCATCGGCAATTGCTTTGCGAACGGACTGCCGTGAGACATCTAGTTGCGTTGAGATCTTCCGGATACTCCAACCTTCTAAGAAATGCTTTTTTCGGATATACTCAATATCGACCACTGCGAGCATCTCCATCCTCCAATATGCTAGATTTCCTCAAACCAAGCATAATGGATGTAGACTCAAGGTGGTCAACTTTTTGACGCTTATTTACCCTCCAGTGGTCAACTTTTATGTTAGCGAATACATTAATACATATTCCGACCCTAATTGATCACTGATTACGGGGCAATGCGACCATTTCTTACGGTGTTCGGAGATCCATGGTCGAGATGACCGGATCGGTGGGAGTTCGCACAGCAAGGGCGGCATATTACTCCACCTAAAGCGCCATTGGCGGAAATGACCGTCAGGTAAACCTTACTCCCTGGCAAATGCCACAATAACGATTCGCACTATTTATTTATGTCGTCACAATAATTGTTCCTCGGTTTAACTGCGCTGTAAAATTAGGCAACCCCGTATACTGCATTTAAGCACGCAACATTTTTGCATCACACCGTTTAGCAGGCAACTATTCACCATCGTAAAAGCAGTCGATAAAGACAGTACAGGTAAGCAAGTCGATTAACAGCAATTATTTACATATATACTCGCATTATGGAGGAAATCGTCATTAGGCAGCGAAAACAGCAAAGTATACTCATCATTGCGTACACGCGCATTGATCACGCGGTATATGTCGGCAGTATGGGGGGAGCTGCAGATGACGGATACCCGATCGCCAGGCGGATTCCGCCAAAAAGTGGCGCTACGCCGCTGGCTTAAGCTAAACCGCAAGTATGGGTTTGTCGAAAACATCAAACCGAATGACCAGCTGAAGGTCCTAAAAGACTTCGTTGCAGAACTGGAGAAGTGCATACGGAGCTCTACCGATGAGCAGTATGCAGTCGACAGTCTTGTGGAATATCTGGACGCCCATCCGGAATTGGCCTACCTCGCTCCTGCGTTATACCATGATGCCAGGTCGGTCAAAGCGAGCAGGCGGCCGAAAAATCGCATGCGGTCGCTGCTTGAAATTGCCCAACACAAGTATGATGCCTTGGCCAAGAGCATAGAGCGCTCACTTGAGTTAATCGACGCAAGGCATCAGCAGATCATCTACATTCCCAAGGCATCGCCGGTTGCATCCGGCAATACCGAGCAGACCGCGCG
>DUQB01000064.1 GCA_012838035.1 Bacillota bacterium
ACTGAACATCAGAGCGCTGCTGCTCCAAAGGCGCACATCCAAGGTTGCGGTGCCCGCATTAAGGAAGATGCGTTCTTCGGGCCGCGTTAGGTCGAACGCGTGATAACTATGCAGCAACCAACTGTAGCTTCTAGCTTGATCGGCCTTAAGGTCGTCAAATAAGACGTACAGGTTAGGCCTGATGTACAGCACATGACGCGTGAACTGCTTGAGTCGCGGCGCGTAAGCCGCTTTGGCTTCGCCGGCAGTATATCCGAACGACTTGCCGTTAACGAAGTTGACGATTTCGCCTTTGGCATTCATCGACTGTACCGGTTGGCCGACTCCGTCCACCAAAACGCCGTTGTGAGCCTGCGTCGTTTTGGTCCAGCCCATGTGGTGTACGCTGCCGTACCAAGGCCGGTATCCCGACGAGATAGCCAAAGGTGTGCCGTAGGCCTCTAGTGTAAACGTGTTCTGATCGGCCATACTATGGCTGTAGGAGCCGTATGGACTGCTCTTGAACATGAATTGCAGCCTCTCGCTTTCCGGCGCCGTAAGCCGATTGTGGAATACGGCCCAACCGACATCCGGATAGTAGGCTCCGGTGGGGTAATTGTCGGGCGGCGTACCCCTAACGCTGTGTATATCGTACAGGTTGGTGCGTATAAACCCGGTGACGCCTAAGGTAATCGTAGTACCGCGTTGATCGGCGTACCACCTGTAGTACGGATCTTGGTACACCATGGCCAGATGCCACATGGCTTCTCCCGTACCGGGTGTCGGCCCTTCATCGGCAAAATCGCCGAAGGGCCCCATTTTACTGTAAGGCGGCTGGGTCATCATGCGATGTGTTCCCGTATTGCGGAAGAACGGCTTCTGGTACAGATCCAAACCTGTGGCTTGTTTCAACGCATCAAGAAAATCGAACGCTTTATTCATGGAAGCGCCCCAATAGCGCGGACCTTCCGCCCAGCCGCCGGGATCGCCGCCCCACGGGGGATAAACGGCGAAGAAGATGCGTACGACGTAATCGAACCATTCGGCGGCTTCGGGTACTTCACCCATCAACGCGAGGGCTACTTCGCCCATCCAGGGGATCGTACCGCCATCGTGGCTGTTATACGGTTTGCTTTCGAAAGGCTTCGATTTCAGGATGTTAAAGGCTTCGGTACCGCGAATCCGCAGCACGTTCAGTACGGTTTGTCTCTCTAGCGGGCTCAGCGCCGCATTCGCCCAGGTGTATGCTCTGGCAAGACTGATCAATATGGGACGAGAAGCGTCGTCGTTGTCGGCAGCGCTGGTGGCGCCGCGGGGATTCCAAGAGGCGACATGCAGCATCAACCTGCGTACCGCTTCACGAATGTTCTCCCTGCCTTCCATTAGATAGGCCATGGCGAGCACTTCCAGATCATTGGCGACGGCATTGGCGACGGCATTGGATTGACGATACAAATTGACGTCCCAAATGCCGTTGGGCCGCGTGCTCGGCGGTTCATTGGGCAGAGGGTTAAGTGAGGCGATGATAGCCTTATTACTGAGGTCGCGCCAGAGGATCTTCAGCGTCATATCGCTGTTTAAGCGCTCACGCCAGATAGGTAGGGTCTCCGGAGTCACAAACAGCCGGGGATGCTCCTGGGGAATGCGCGCCCTAATGACGTCCAGCGATTCTAACGGCAGCGGGACGGCATTGGCCGCTATGTTGAACGCCCGGGGCGACGACGTAGACAGCGTATTTCCCTGAGCGTCCATGGCCCGTACCCGCCAATACCAGGTCTTTTCGGCATCCAACAGAGAAGACGGCGTGTAAATGCTTATATCAATATCGGCCACCTGCACGGTCGCCTCAGGAGCAAAATCTTTGTCCGTGGAGTACTCCAGAGTGTAACTGGTGCCTTGGCCGCCGGTAGGAATCCAGATGAAAGACGGCGGATTGGTGGTCACTACCGCTCCATCAGCCGGCGCATAGTCCAACGTACCCTCGTCGGCAAACAAATCCGCGTTGGGATCTACCTCTACCATCGTCAGTGAGGCGTCATCAAAACGCTGTACGCCGTGATTTGCCGCTGTGCGGTATAAAATGATCGATACCCACACGGCATCGGCAGGGGCTTGCATGACCACTTGCAGGTCTTCCCAGACATTGCTGCGTCGCGTGCTGATAAACTTGTGGGCAATGCGCTTTTGACCTGCATCCCAGAAATCCAAGTACAAGGTGACATTGGCGCCCTGGATTTCGGTGAGGGCTTTTACAGAAGCCGTGTAGATGGCTCCTGGTACTGCAGGGATTGGTTTGCTGCGCAGGCCGACGGCGGCGGGCGTGTTCATGATGCCGAAGTGGAGGGCTCGCTCTCCGCTATAGGCCTTCCCTGTTTCGACCGACATGCCCCGGCCAGGCTCAAAGCCACCTGCGAAAATGGTCCAATCGGGAGGATGACCATTGGAATACACTTGCTCGAAACCGGGATTACTCAATAAGTTGTCGGCAAGAGCGACGGGGGCTATGAGTATGAGTAAACATAGCAGTAAGAATAATCGCCTAGTCATGCCGGCACCATGCATTTCGGCGAGCCTGTCTCCAGTTGTGAGGTTCACCGTTTTGCGCTTGTGGAGTTCACACAACACTGCATTACCTCCTAGTTGAATGGAGTCCTATTAAAAGCGAAACGATCAGCGATTGCCGAGATATCCATCGCTCTGAGCCGGACTGCGTGTCAGCTACAGCAGTTTCCTAACCGGATCCAGGGCTGCGGCAGGCACCAGGTCCGCAAACTGCTTGATAAACAGTGCCGCATCTTCGGCGTCGAGCTTACCGTCCTGGTTTATATCGGCTGCCTGGTAATCACCAAACCAAACACGCTCGTCAAGGAGAAAATCCAGTTCATCCTCCGCTTCCAGAGCGAGTACGAACAGAGCAATGTCCTTATCATCCAAAAGGCCGTCGCTGTAAACGTCGCCTGCGCCGATGTAGGTTGAGTTCACCGCATTGCTTATATTGGCCAGACCGGTCCAACCTTGCGACTGAGCGCCAAAACTGGCGGTCGCATAATAGCGCACTTGGTAACGCTCGTTCACAAAGGTGTTGTTATACACGCGCGTCTTCATTAAATCAATGTTCATGGTGTCAAGCATAACCCGGCGGATTTGCTCGGCGTCGCCGCTGGTAAGGGCCTTGCCGCTCTGTGCGTTCGGCATATATTCCAGCCCGACGGGGTTGAACCCGGAGCTTGTGTAGCCGATGGGATCCTGGTTGCCGTGAGCGCCGACGGCGTAATACGTAAACGAATTGTCTCGGATGAGGAACGTATCCGCATGGTATTCGTTACCAGGGTTTACATCGTTGATGGCGTTCATACGGATGAACATCAGGTTGAACTCCGGCGCCGTGCTGGTAAAGGTGTTGTTACGCACCTCGCTGATATCGGCATTGTGTCGGAAGCGTATATAGTCGCCTCTGCAATCGGTGAAAGTGTTGCCGATAATTTTAACGTGGTGTACATCAGCGAAGATATAAAGCATGTGTGCGCCGGAACCGCTGCCGATGTTCCGGAACGTGTTGTTATATACGGTGACGTGGTGCGCGGCGTTGCGAATGCTGACGGCTCCGTAAATAGTAGGCGCATCTACGAAGTAATTGCCCTCAATGAGGATGTGATGAGAAAGGGTACCTCTCGGCACTCCGCCGGGCCCTTCGCCTTCTAAGGTATCGATGACTTGCAGCAAGTACGAGTAGCGCGGGTTTGCCAGACCACTAAAGGTGAAACCACGCACGGTCGCGTTCTGTACGCCGGCCAGTTTCATCATATAAGGGCCGACAAAAACAGCACCTCCCGGTGTTTCCGACTGTAGGACCAATCGATGCTCCGGATGGCCCATTTCCCTCACTTCCAAGCTGGCGAACGAGTATTTGCCGTCTTGAAAGGTAACGGTTACCGGTCCGTCATTGAGTGCTTCGCGGACAGCGCTCCATAAGCGATAGTCGATGTAACTGGCAGCATTGGCGAAATCGGAACCGCTGCGGTCGCCTTTAGGAAAAGGAGCCACAAAGAACTCCCTATGTGCTGCCCAAGCGGGCAGACTGAGCGTTGTCAGCAATATACAACAGAGTACGATGATCGCATACAGACTAAAGAGACGAATCATGAAATGCACCTCCACCAAAAGTCACACAAGGCAAGGAAACATACGTAGCCCATCTCAGCGCCGGTCATGGCTGAGTATCAGCGCCAAATGGCTGTCCGTTTCGGACAGGCGTATCTCCTAAAGCACCTGTACTAATTAGGGGTGGATAAGGCGCATTCCTGCTTCTGGATGCAGCTAAGCCTCGGTTTATTCACTTCACCGCCGGGTACATGAAACAAGCCTTAGACAGCGCTTCTAATCGGGGTTATGCAACGCTCCGAGAAAAAGGATGCTGCCTGAGCGGGTATCGCGAATGAGAAACAAGAACGGACGATCTGCCCTAAATACGACCGGCGGCGGACCCAAAGAGGTGGTGCCTACTACGACACCGGTGGCGGCCGCGGCTTCCGTACCTTCTTCATTTACGTCGATATAGGCTTTGTGAATGACATCCGTAATACCGAGTCGTTCTTCAGCCATGCCGGAAAAATCCGCTATATGAGGGTTGAAAGCAGTTGCTATTCCCATACGCTGCAGGGTATCCTTCAAGGAGAGCTGGGTTTCCAGCTTAAACCGCGGGAGCGCGACGTGTACGGTGGTATAGCGTAACTGGTCCATGCATGCGGCAAAATGCTCAGGTTTCATCTCCGATATGAACTGATCCCATGCAAGGTTCGGCTTGGGCAACAGGATGTTCATGACCAAGTTTTCACCCTTATAGGGGAGCTGCAGTATTTGGGCGCGGCTTGTCTCGGTATACAAGAATCGCCCACTGCGCTGCATCATTGGCGTAGACACCTGTTGCCCGTCGCTAACATAAAAGGGAGCCGGTTGCGTTCTCTTATGATCAAAAGCAAGCTCCCAGTCGCCTTTGAAATAGATGGCATTGGTAAGGATAAGGCGGGTAAGCGGAGTGATCACCCCTGGTTTGATAAGATCTTTTATCTTACCATTGGTCTTTTGCTCCACCCATTGGTTGATGCTGAGGCGCGAGGTTTCAGGTTGAGATATAAAGTCTACTTCATGTAGCGCGGCAGCGTAATAACTGCCGGCTGTGGCCAGGAATGCGGGGGTGAGTGTTAAGCCCACTTGACCCCAAAGGGCATTGGCTACGGTAAGCTGATAATCTTGGGTAGGCGCATTTAATATGCTGTTCAAATGAGCGAGCGCGGCATGCAAATGCGGCTGCGCCATGTTAAAATGCAGCGTTTGGGCTAACTCTTCGGCCGTTTGTCCCGCCGCGCCCGCATAAGTTAGCGCCAATGCCGATGAGATACTATACGGTGAGAAAAACACATTGCCCGGGGTTCCGGCCACCTCATGCAACAAATCAAAAGCGAAAGCCGTATTGCTTTGCACAAGGCGTGTCGTGTCCGCGCCATTTACAGTTATTCCGGAAACGCTGCAACAAACGAGAAGCAATACAGTGAAAAGGATATGGTATACTTTTGCGTTCTTCATGGCATCTGTCTCCCGCATCAGTCTTAGGAGCAACCGCGTCTGAGCGCAACGGCGAGGAGTTAAGTCTCGGCTCCCGATTCAGCCGGAGTCCCATTGCGTACGGTTAGTTGTTGCACTACAGCCTCATTTCTTATAGGGTACGGAAGCGGTGCAAGGTTACTCGAAAGAAGCGTCTGCACGATATGACGGCAGATCCACTTGAAGCAGATCGGCCGGTGCGCATGAAGAAGGTGCGGCAGCCGCCTATCGCCTAATCTGAACCAATGTCGACACGCCGTCATGCCTTTTACGGGGTACCTGCCTTAACATACCTGCGTAGTCGCTGACTCAGTCGCACTTGTTCATCAATCTCCCTAACAGGCCATTTGGAAAGCAAATCCTTTTTTATCTCCTCAATATACGGCTGGAATTCCGGGCGTCCGGCCAGGTCTACCAACTCGTGCGGGTCTGTGTCTAAATCAAAGAGCTGGTCAGGTTCATCTACGAAATAGATGTATTTGTAACGCCCCTTGATGACAGCGGCTTCCGGGTGTACCGCCGTGTGTGCCAAGCATTCAATAAAGGCCTCGTCCTTCCAATCGAGATCACCGTTTTCCAGTAATGGTAAAAAGCTGTGGCCGACAATAAAATCCGGAATGGAAATATCAGCCGCCTGCAGGATGGTTGGGAAGACGTCGACGAGCGAGAGGACGTTTTTACGCCGCTCTCCGGGAGGAAGTCGGTTCGGCCATCTACAAATCATAGGGACTCGTGCTGCCTCTTCTAAGAAACAGCTTTTCCACCACAGTCCGTGTTCGCCCATCATTTCGCCATGGTCTGATGTAAGAAGAATCAACGTATTATCACCTAAACCGGCGGCATCGAGTACGTCAATGATGCGGCCGATTAAACGGTCTACAAAAGTGATTAAACCATAGTAAGCGGCACGAGCACGGCGGATGCGATCCTCCGGAAACGGACCTGCTAGATTGAAGTGCTGCTGTATGCGCCGGTACTTGGGATGATTGGGCAACTCCGGGTGCATTGGCAGATCAGCGAGATCCGGATAATACAGGTTGAAGTAAGGCTCTTCCACTACAAGCGGGAAGTGAGGTGATATAAAGCCGGTGCATAAGAGAAAGGGATTTGAGCGGTCCGATTGCGCATACTCTTCGAGGTAGCGGACGGTCGCTTCGGCAACCTTGTAGTCGTATTGGACATATCTTGAGACGCCTGCTCGGCCGCCATTTACCAGCCTTTCGCTCAACTTGGTCGCTTTTCTGGGAGGTGCATCCCAATCGGGTATGCCGTGGTGAGTTCCGTCGCCATGACAATCTTCCACTAACCGTTTTTGAAAGCCATGTCGTTGGTCTTGCCCGACAAAGTGCATTTTTCCAGCCAACACCGTTTCATATCCGGATGCATTAAATGCGTGCGCAAACGTCGGCTCACCGGATGCAAGTGACGAGTTCAAATCGTATACCCTTATTTGCGACGCGTACCTACCGGTTACAAATGAAGCTCGTGAAGGTACGCATAAGGGCGAGTTGCAATAAGCTCTTTCTACCGTAACCCCGCCATCAGCCAAACGTTGCATATTGGGCGTTAGTACGAACGGGTGGCCGTAAACGGATGTAGCGGCTACGTTTATCTCGTCAACCATGATGATCACAATGTTGGGGCGTTTGTTCATGCGGTTTATCCACCTCGCTTTTTAAGAACCGGCACTCAGCGCATACGTTATTCTCGTTTATTCTGGTTGCTGGAAACAACACCTTTATCCACAGTTAAAAACCGGCGCGTCCTCAGGAGATGTCTTGCCGTTTGCAGATAAAACCATCATGATGGCCGCGCAGGTAGTTGCAAATAGGATATAATCCCGATTAAGTAATGCTTGGCATACTCAGTGCGAAAAGCGAGTACGCAGCTGGTTGATGCGACATGAGGCGAGCATATTGGATCGTGTGAATGAGTTGCTGGAGCGGTATTTCCCGTTCTATGTATTAAGCGTGATCGGTTTAGGGCTGGCGTTTCACAGGTTCGGAAGCGCCTATGCAGCCTGGGTAGTGCCTATTCTGGCGGCGCAGATATTTTTTATGGCGTTGAATGTCAGGTTGCAAACCCTGATTAATGCGTTTCGACAGCCCAAGTATCTTCTGGTATGGGCCGGCCTGGCTTGGGGTGTTCTGCCGGCCGTCAGTTTTATGTTAGGTAGGCTTTTTCTTGCCGACACGCCTGAATTTGTCACAGGTTTAGTGCTTACCACCGCTATTCCGGCTGCGGTAACAAGCAGTATCTGGACCGGGTTGAGTTACGGCAATCTACCGCTGACGTTGTCTATCATCGGCGCGGCATCGCTCTTAAGCGGAGTGATGACGCCGTTGGTCTTAAAAACCTGGGTCGGCGCGCTGGTGCACTTAGATACGCAGGATCTGTTTGGCGGTTTTCTTATCAGCGTGATGCTGCCGACCTTAGCCGGCGTGCTCGTACATGAAGGCGTCGGGAGCCATTTGCAGCGCTACCGCCCGTTTTTACGCCTAGCGAGTAAAGTGTTGATCGCCGCGGTTCTGTTCATCAATGCCTCTATTATTCAACCTCAATTGCTTACCTGGGGTTGGGCCGCTATTAAAGTGGTGGTTCTGGTGGTGTTACAAGCTGTGATCGCCTATAGCGGCGCTTACTTGGTGGGACGACGTTTGCCGGGTGCGACTTACGAGGATGTCATTGCCTTAACTTACGCGGTAGGCATGCGCAACAATTCAGCCGGGATCGCCATCGGCGTCACTTTCTTTGGTCCCGTCACGGCTGCTCCGGTCATCTTATCGGTGCTGATGCAGCAACCGCTCGCATCATTGGTCCACCGTTACGTATTTATGCGGCATAAACCGGAGCGGCAACAGCAAAGGGAATTGGAGGAAGCTGCCATATCCGCATAAGTATCCGGGGAGGGACGTCTTGTGTCGACTAAAGTGGTTCACAAAACTACCAGGCAGTGTAGCACCTGTATTCACTGGTTGAGCGCCAAGCGCCAAGTGCGATACGGCATGCCCGGCGTCATCGAGTATGACGAAGCGGAACACGCCGCCTGTCGCGAGTGCGGCACAGCTCGCTCCGGGTGGCATGGCGGCAGTTGCAAAAGATGGCGGGCGTGGATTCGCTAATCGCAACGGGTGGTCCGCTGCTGTTGCTTTTAGGCGTACATTTTGCCCACAATGTAGGAGATCAGACGGGAAGGTAAAATGCGGAGCAAAAAGGCAAACAGCTTGTTGACGGGCCCGACTACGATGCGTACCGGCGGGTTCTTGCTGTTGATGATGCGTCGCACGGCCCGCACGATGCCGTCCGGAGGCGGACCGTTTTGCTCATCCTTTATCATCCGATCGACAGAACGCTTAAATGCGCCGGCATAAGCCGATTCCGCAGCAGCTCCTTCGGCAAAGACCCGGTTCTTGGTAAACTCAGTTTTGGTGTCGCCGGGAGAAATGAGCGACACTTTGACGCCGAAGGGTTTGAGCTCCAAGCGCAGAGCTTCCGTCAGCGCATCCAGAGCGTATTTGCTGGCGCTGTAAAAAGACTGGAACGGAATGGAAACCAAACCGGCCACCGAGCTGATATTGATGATGAGTCCGCGCCCTTGTTTCCGCATGATGGGCGCGATGTTTCGGCATACGCGATGTGCGCCGAAGAAGTTGGTGTTGAACTCCCGGTAGGCTTCTTCCGGCGTAGTATCTTCAATAGCGCCGGCGATGGCGTAACCGGCACAATTAATCAGGATGTCGATGTGGCCCTCTATGCCAACGACATAGTCGAAGCCTGCCCTAACAGAGTCCTCAGAGCATACATCCAGGGGGATCATTTGGATGAAGCCGCCCGCTAGGTTGCGTTCCGGCGCAGCATGCGGGAATACAGCTTTTCGGCTCGTGCCATAGACTTTGTAACCTTCCTGTGACAACTCTTGTGCAATAGCCTTTCCCATCCCCGAAGATGCGCCGATCACCAATATGACATCACCATAAAGTCTGCGCATGGCCGTCACTCCGTTAAATTACATCGAATTCTTTGCCGGTAATCTCTAGTGCGTTCAATGCTTTGTCCAGGTGCTCCTTTGTATGCGTCGCCATCAGGCTCATGCGAATGCGCGAGAGCTTTTTGGGTACGGCCGGATACACTACCGGATTAACGTAGATATCCATCTCGTGTAATTTACGGCTGATTTCCTTGACCTTCCAGTCGTCGCCTATGATCACCGGAAAAATCGCCGTTTGCGAGTTGCCCAAATTGAAGCCTAGTTCGAGGAGGTTTTTTCTGAAGTAGCGAATATTTTCCCAAAGCTGCTCGCGCAAGTGTGGCTCCTCTTCAATCACATCCATGGCGGCAATCAGCGATCCGGCGGCTTGCGGCGTCATGGCGGTAGAGAACATATACGTGCGAGAGTAGAAGTGCAGTAGCTCTACCAACTCCTTGTTGGTGGCAATAAATCCGCCTACGACGCCGAGGGCTTTAGAAAACGTACCGGCTACGATATCAACTTTACCTTCAATACCAAAGTGTTGCGGCGTACCTCGGCCTGTTTCGCCTATGACCCCTGTAGCGTGGGCTTCATCTACCATCACGTAGGCGCCGTAAGCCTTGGCCAGTTCAACTATCCTGTCTAAGTGGGCGATATCGCCGTCCATGGAGTAAACGCCGTCGACTACAACCAGTTTTGTACGGTGAGAATCCTTGACGCGAGACAAAACGTGTTCCAGCGAGTTCATATCGTTATGCTTAAAGAACTTCACTTTGGTTCCTTTGCAGCCGTCGATGATGCTGGCATGCACGAGCATATCCAAAACCGCCACGTCCTGCTCTCCTAACATGGATAACAGCGTACCGCAGTTGGAGCCGAAACCGGATGTGTATATGATCGCATCCTGACAACCTTTAAAACGCGCTGTTCGCTGTTCGAGCTCCACATGGATATCTAAGGTTCCTCCCAGTAAGGGGACGCTGCCTGCGCCTGAACCGTACTTTTCCAGCGCCGCTTTGCCGGCTGCGATCGTTTTTGGATGTTTAGTGAGGTTGAGATAATCATTAGAGGCCAGATAGATCATCTCTTTGACCTTTCCGGTGTAGCGGTCAAAAACTCGCATTACCGGCTCTGATCCGTCTAACGAGACTCGCCTATACTGTGAGTGCCTTTTTTGGAACAGGTCATCACAAAACTCCTTGAACAGCCGAGCCCTTTCCATGATGTCTGCGTCTTTTACATCGTGAAAATCTGCGAGACTATAGTATCTTGAGTCCATCAGTTACCACCAATCCCTACATATGAGCAGGTATAAATGTCATGCATGAAAGCTGAATCGCAGCCTTTGATCCATCGGCACGTGCTAATGGTAGCACAGTCCGGAGGTACATGACCAACAATAATTCGTCAGCTGCTTTTGATCACCTGCAAGATCGAGATGCGTATACATACTCATAAGGCGGAGGTATCGTCAATTGCGTAGAGAAAATGGTGGAGCGGAAGGTGCTTTTCACAGCCATGATGAGGATTTACTAGGTTCTTCAACATATAGGAGGTCGTCATGCATACGACAACGACACGGGGTTTTCTCCTGCGTCAATTTAACATGAGCTGGGCGCTCATGCAGTATCATCTGGAAGGTCTAAGCACTGCAGAGTGCCTATGGCGTCCGGCAAAGGCAGGTTTGCATGTTCGTCAGACAAATGCGGGAAATTGGCAGGCGGATTGGCCTGAGCATGAGGGTTACGATTTAGGACCGCCCAGCATTGCGTGGTTGACATGGCATGTGATCTTTTGGTGGTCAATGGTGCTCGATGCGACCTGGGGCTCCGGTAGTCTAACACGAGAGCAGGTTCTTTGGCCGGGGAGCGCCGATGCGGTCCGTCTGAAGCTAAAGGAGCTGGAATTGCAGTGGCGAACTAGGTTGGAGAGTCTTACTGATGCCGATTTGCAGAGCGGAGAGAACAGCCGATGGCCGCTTGCAGATAAGCCCTTTGGCGATGTTGTCGCCTGGGTGAATATCGAGTTGATGAAGAATGCGGCGGAAGTGGGATACGTCCGCTTTCTCCATGCCGTGCGGGATGACGGTCGTCAGCGCTGATGACCGATCAATGGCGATTTCGACTGCCCTACCACGGTTCTGAGGTGATAGCGCTTAGACATAGATCAATACCACAAGCGGATGGGGCGTCGCGGAGTTACCGGCTCAAAAAAGACTGCCGTCCCGAGCAAATACGTTAGATTGGGGGATCGGATAGCATGAACGAGTTAAGACGCAAAGAGGGATTGGGGATTATTTTCGCCTTCTTCCTGGGCCTGATGGTAACCGCATTCGTAGGCGTGGGGGTGTATACGTTTTACCCTCCGCCTGAAAGGGAGTCCGAGCTGTTAAATGAGCTGATCGACCAGATGGACGAGATACGCGGCTCCAGAGCCGTTTCGGAATTAACCGAGGCTGAGAAAGAGCGGTACGACACTCTTTCCGAGCAGCGATCCGAGCTATATGCGGCTTACTACAAGGCGCAGCAGGCTTGGCTGCGAAACAGCAGCATCTTATTGGTGATGTTGGCTACGGTGATTATGGCAATTTCACTTATTTCAGCCGAAAAGTTGTCTCTCATCAGTAACGGCCTGCTGTTAGGCGGCGTCTTTACCATGCTTTACGGCGTCGGTTGGTCCCTTGTCGCGGAGAGTACGATTGGGCGTTTCATCGTCATTGCCATAGGTTTAGCCATCACCATCGCTTTAGGTTACATTCGTTTTGTTCGCAAACAGCGAGCTCCTGTGGTGCAGTATGCCGGACAACCAAGCGGTAACGCGGATTTGGCCCATCTCGAGCAGCGGGTCGGCGCGCTGGAAAAACGCATCAATGAAGCCGCTGCCGTGTTGAGCAGTAACAACCAATAGGCGAAGTCGTATCAGCACGTGCATCTCTTGATCATAACGGGAAACGAGAAGAATTCCGCTATCCTAAAGTACGGAACCGGCGGTAGGTGAAGTAAGAGCGCCAAGAACCGGGGATGTTGACAGTGGAGGAGACGGCTCTGTCATTCAGCGGTTCATCAGGCCATGGGGAGGCTACGTGGTGTCACACGCAAAGTTGACGTACATCAAGATTATCGCCGTGTTGGAGGTTGCCGCCGGTGTTTGGGGCATCAGCATCAACATCTACGTGTTCCTACGATACCTGATAAGAAACCTGATGCTGTCCAACTTAGTCGTCAACTTCCTAGCGCTCATCGTGAACCTCATGTTGCTTTGTGCGGGTATGTGGCTTTGGGCGAATGAAGACCGGGGTTATCACTGGTCCAGAATACTGCAGGCTATACAGATACCTCTGTTGAGAACACCGCTGGTTACTTATCAGTTTATCAGCGGCATGTACTCTACGATCATCATCGGACAAGGCGTACAGTTCAGTTTTGGTTTTACGCACACCGGCCAATTCGGGTTGTTGGAGTCCGGGCCGGTTTTTTTGGGTATCAACCTAATTCCCATTCTAGCGTTATGGTGTCTGCGGGAACGTATCCCAACGTATGAGTACCTTTTTGGTGAGGAGGATAAGTAAGCCCGCTTTAATAATTCCATTACTACTTTGCGTGTGATCCTAAAGGGATTTGCTTATTCATGGAAAATAGTTATGTAATTCTATGATGAGGTGGGGATAGAATGAGGATCAATGCTATGCGGCCGGCAGTGGTTGTAGCGGTAATCATTTTGTTTACTCTGGTGTTTGCCCCTGCAAGCGGACTTGCCGCGGATCAGGTATTGGAGATTACGGCTGCGGCAAATTCCTATGCTCATTTGTATAAGCCCTTTCCTGATGTACCCGGTAGCGTTGTCACGGCAGAGCTGAGCATTAAGGTTGGTGATAACTCCGGTAGCTCTTGGGCGCCTTCGCTATGGTTCTACTGGGGGCCTGAAGCTTTTGTCGGCATCGGTCAGCAGCCCGATATGCGTATACGCGTCAATCAGTTCGGACTGATAGCAGGTGCGACTGCCCAGCCGTTGTTCCGTGCCTATGACTGGACTGATGTTCAGATTGTGGTTACCCCCCAGTTAATTCAAGTAATGTCCCGACCGCAGGGCGGCGATTGGATATTGATCTACCAATCCGCCCGTACGGAAGGTTTTGTCGGCATGCCTAAGGAGATCATCATCGGAAAGGGATTTAGTAACAATACGGAGGTCTATCCGAATCCGCACTTGGACAACAGCACCGCCGCCGTTGCTCCCACCGGCGTGTCGTATGTCGATAACCTCATCGTCACGGTTGATGGTAAGACGGTACTAACTGAGAACTTCGCATCCCTCGAGGGATGGGGCATTCACCAAGATCCCGACGGCAATGTGGAAATTCGTCTAGTTACCCCTGAAGAGGCTGACGCGGCATTCAAGGAACTCTAATAAGTTGTCCCTTACAGCGAGACTCCCGGCCGCCCTGGCGGTTGGGAGTCTTTTTTTGCACCTATGGCGTATATGGATTAGGGTTTAGGTGCAGGGCTCCCTTGTTAATATGGCGAACACATGGGAGAGCATTTATCAGCAAAAAAGGTGATGATACATAGTGGCGTTAAGCGCGAGCGATCCGAGGAAGTGGCCTGTAGGAGCTTCAACCTGCACGTTTCCTTATCCTGAGTTTACAGATAACCTGCAGGCATGCAAGGAGGCCGGTGTTTCGCATATAGAACTGATCATCAACGGTGCATGGCTGGAAGATGAAGCCGGTAGCGCCGAGCTGCATAAGCGGGCGGAAGCCATCAAGCATGCCGGATTAACCCTATGGTCGGCGCACCTGCCGTTTGGTCGTGACTGGAACATCGCTTCGTCCGATGCCGAGCGACGTCAATACGTATTGCAGGTGTTTACGACGCTTATGCAAAAGCTAGGTGATTTAGGCGTTACGGTAGCGGTCATTCATCCCGGCGCCGAACCTATAGCCGATGCGGACCGGGAGGATACCTTCAAACGTAGCAAAGACGGATTGTCCTATCTGGCGGCAGTGGCAAAAGCAAGCGGGGTTGTCTTGGCTGCGGAAAATCTGCCTCGTACCTGCATACCGAACGTCAGTGATGAGATGCTTAGGTTGCTGGACGGTTCAGCCGACTTGAGAGTATGTCTGGATGCTAATCACTCGCTTAAAGAATCCACCGAAGCATTCGTCGGCAAGGTAGGCGGCAAAATTGTCACCGTGCATATGTCCGACTACGACAATGTCGACGAGCGCCACTGGATGCCCGGCCAAGGTGTGAATAACTGGACGGCGATAATCAGGGAGTTGTCCAATTGCGGCTACACCGGACCTTTCCTCTATGAAGTATCGCAGAAGAAGGCTGGACCGTTTACGCCGCACGACTTGGTAACATGCCGGCAAAGGTTGCTGGATGATTACATGGTGAGCCATCCATAGAACCGGATGCTCGCATGACAAAGACCTGCTGATGGTGCGGAGAATGGGTACCGACCTACGATGCGTCGCACCCGTTCGGCGCATTTTGTAGAGCAATATGCAGAGGGTGTCTTTCTTCAAGACACCCTCTGAACACTTCTCACGTGTGCGCTAAGTTGCGCTATTTAAGTTCTGTTATCGTGATATCGTCCACCATAACTTCTGCGGGGACAAGCGCCAGTTGGCCGGAACGGTGAATGATTACGAGTACGGTAGCCGTCGCGGCGCCTTCAGGGGCAATGTCGGCAACCGCCAACTCTTGCCAGACTCCTACATTTTTGGCTGTAGCCCTAGTGTGGTGCATGCGGTCACCGGATGTTTCCGATGGGGTATCGGCCGGCCAGAACTCAAGCCACACTTGCATACGGCTGGGCTCTGCCAACTCTTCGACAAAAACGTTGGCGGTGATAGCGTAGATGCTACCGGGAGTTACCGGTACGTGATGACTTCTGAGTCCGACGTAGCCGTCATCCCTGCCGCTCAATTTAAGTACGTGCTGTCCCGGCTTTTGCGGATGCTCGATGACCATTACGTGGTCGCCTTTACCTACCCATGCGGTGCCGGCGAAAGGCTTCCAACCATAGATGTACTCATTTTCCCAGCCTTGGTAGCGTTCCCGAGGCGGCAATTGCGATTCAAAGTCGCCGTTATCGAGCGCCACTGCGGCTGAGACTGCGATGCTGCCCAACATGAGAACGACAAGACTAATGATAAGTACCTGAGCAAAACGTTTCATGTCACTTCTCCCTTCATATAAGACTGGTAAACGCGAGAACCGATAAAGAACAACACTAGACTTGACGAGCCCGGGATACGGGCCTGCCGCAATGATCCGGTCGCTCTCCCTTACGGATACTGCACTTCTACAAAGCTGATGTTTTCCACTAATACCTCAGCCGGAAGAGGATCCAGTTTGGCTTGTGAATGGATGAGCACCATGATGGTTGCGGTCGCGGCACCTTCGGGCGCTGTTTCTGCAACCTCGAGGTCGAGCCAAACGCCCTTCTCCCTGGCCACAGCCTTGGTCAAGCTCATTCTAAAGGCTGATGTTTCACTTTCGAGATCAGCCGGCCAGAACTCGATAAACAATTGGAAGCGGCTTGGTTCGGCGAGCTCTTTGACTAACGCTCTGGCGTTAAGCATATACATACTGCCTTCAGTTACCGGGATGTGATGGCTTCTCAGAGCTACGTAACCACTCTCGATGCCCGTCATCCTAAGTAGACTGGTATCCGGCTTTTCCGGGTGCGGTATCACCGTAATATGTCCACCGGCGATCCAAGCCGTGGTGAAGGGTTTCCAACCATAAATGTACTCGTCCGCCCACCCTTGATATCCTTCCCGCGGCGGCAACGTGGACATAAAGTCCCCATTGTCAAGCAAATTTTGAGCTGCGGAGACGGCTGCGGCACTGAATAAAAGAATGATAAGGCTCACTAACAGTGTTGGCTTGTTTTTCCTCATGATAACGCTCCTCTTATGTAGTATGAGCATGACTGCTCCTTATACATGCTGCGTGCTCTATTCACCTCGCTATGGATAGTCGGTACACAGAATAGGTTTTGGCATTGTACATGCTAAATCCTCTATGGAATACTTCTTTTTTAGCCCTTTATGAACGCTGTTGTGAGCCCGGACTTGCTACAAGCGACTGCTCGCAGAGTCGCATAGCTGCAGTGCTATCGACTCTGGCGGCGAACGGCGCAGAAGTAACGGTCATAGCGCTTCATACCGCAAATGAGCAACCCTCCGGTTTCACGGAGGGTTCCACATGATAAAACGTATGCGCATCCAATCTGCCGACCTGTATTATGTCAGGTACTGCCGTAACCACTTTCGCAGCTTGTCGCCCCAAGAGGCGGCATAACGGCGAGTATGCTCCAGAAGGTACGCTTCATAGGCCCACACGGCCCGAGATCGGTCACCTTCCACCCCTTCATAGTAGGCAATATTGGTCAAGGCCAAGTCCAACTGATGTATGGCGAGCAGATCGGGGAGGATCTCTCTTTCCATTTTGGTGAGGGAGCCGGCCTCAAGGTAACCGTCGAGCAGGGCGGCGAGGATGTCGTAACGCACGCCGTTTGAGCCGCCCGCCAGAATGTCCAGCCAAAGCACGGCATTGCGATCGATAGCAACGGCTAAATCGTAGATTCGACACCCATAGTCGGAAAGATGGAAGTCGATGACGGCGGAGACCTCATTATCCGCAAAGAACAAGTTATTGGCATGCCAATCGCCATGCGTGCAACAGCGGGGGAGACACGCCAACTGCTGGTGCACACGGCTGTAAAACGGCGCATATACCTGCTCAATTTCTGCGCGCCACGATCGCTCTTGCAAAAAGCGCTGCAACGCAGGCAGCTGGGCGGCCAGCTTCTCGACGGCCTCGATCAGATCAGCGTTAAAGGCGAGCGCAAACTGCGCCAGCATAGGCGCTACAGGGCGAGCGGTCCGGATGGGGCAGTCGCCTACCGCAGCATGAAATCGGGCCAAGGTTGCTCCGGCGCTGCGAGCATGCGCTACAGAGGCAAAGGGTTGCCACGAATGGCTTTCTCTGTACGTGTCTTCGCCTTCAGCACGGTAGTGCGCCTCATATAACCATTCATCGGTACAGACCACGGTTTCACCATCTGCCGTTCGGAGCACAGCCGGCGTGGGAAAACCTTTACGCACCAAATGGTCTATGAGTTTATGCTCCCGTTGCAAATCAGCAACGGTACGCCAGCGTGTCGAACGTTTTTTTACGAACAGATCTTGCTGATTGGTGCGTACCAGCGATGCTGCGCTATAAGGCCGTTCGCTGACCGCCAAGATTTCTTGCAAAGAGCCGGCCTCCGGATATAAACGCAGCAGCGCTGTGATTTCATCGACCGTCATAGGTGCCAAATGCGGCTTCACTACAGCCAAACTCTGTGACTTAGATAACTTTTCCCGCTTCTTATCTGCCACAGGTTATCCCCTATTCCGGTAGATATTCATCGGTGAAATATTTGTCATGACCTTTCTCTGCTTCCAGGAAGCCATGCGCCGCCAACCAATGCGCATAGGCGGCAATCAAAGGCATGTTGTGACGTCCCCAAGCATCAAGATGCCAAGTTTCAGCAATTGCCGTGATAGAGGCGGTAAACTGCGATTTGGAATAATAGGGTGCCACTAGAACCATGGACTCCGCGGCCTGCGTAGGTTGCTCGGCGGCAGCGGCGAACCCTTTGTAAGTCGCACGCAGGAAACCGCGTACCAACTGCGGATCCTGATGGGCAAAACTCTTCTTCACCGCAATAATCTGTGTATGACAGTACGGCGCATTGAGTTCGGAGACTTCCTTCCAAGCGATGTTTTCATCCTGAAGACAAGCTAAAACGCCTTCCCAACCCCAGAACGTGCCGTAAATGCAATCGACGACGCCTTTGTGAATATCTAAAGGATCGGGTTCGTTGGGGTAGTACTCCTTAAATGACACACGCGCCGGGTCCTTGCCCGCCTTGGCCATCATATACTTCAACACGGCTCTAACCCTAGGTGACCGAGGCACGCCTACGACTTTATCTTCCAGTTCGGCGAAACTGGTAATAGGGTGCCGTTTGTCGTAGATGAGCGCTTCAAAAGAGCGGTTGTTGCAAGCGGCAATGGAGAGTAGGTTATCGCCGGCTTCGTTCCTCAGCATCAGTCGATTCGGGTAATTGTAGGCGAAATCGGCTTCATCGGCTAACAAACGTCCGAGCGAATCACCGCGGTAAGGGTCGTAGGACACGATGTCCAGATCAATGCCTTCCGCCTTATAGAAGCCTAAGTCGCGGCCGTAATAGAAACCACAGTTATTAGCCCATGGATGATAGAAATCGAGTACCAGCTTTATATAACGCATTTACATCACTCCGTTCGTGTTGACTAGCGCAAGTTGCGATGGGCCAGGATCTTTGGTTTAGCAGGATCATGCGTCGGCACTGTTGCTAAAAGGCGCTTTGTATAGTCATGTTTAGGGTGGTTGAGCACGGCATCCTTGCTACCGGCTTCTATGATGCGACCTTCGTGCAACACACATACGGCATCAGCCACTTGCGCAATGAGATCAAGATCATGCGAGATGTAGATTTGCGCCATGCCTCTACTACGTCGTACTGACCGCAACAGGGCGAGTAGATCTTGTCGTAGCACCATATCGAGGGCGGATGTAGGTTCATCCAGAATCAATACGGCTGGTGAAACTAAAAGCGCTCGAGCTACCGCCACGCGTTGGCGTTGACCGCCACTGAGCTCTCGGGGGCGGCGTTTGAGTACATCCGCAGGTAGTGCCAACTCCTTCAACAAGGCGTCTACCTGCCTTCGACGCTCATCCGCCGCTGTCCAACGCAACCTAGCCGCATCAAGCAACGGTATCCCTATCGCTAAGTGCCTAGGTAACGACAAGTCCGGATCCTGAAACACCATTTGCACGGCACGATAGTAAGCCTTTCGGTCGGCTGCGGTGCGCAGCGAAAGAGGAGCCCCATGGAGCGAGATGCGACCGGCGTCGGGTTGCAGCAACCCACATAAGCAACGCGCAAGCGTCGATTTCCCCGAGCCGGATTCACCGACAATCCCTAGTGTATCCCCGACATGGACAGTAAGTGACACCGCATCCAGCACCGGTTTGGTCGTCCCCGGATATGTGTAACTAAGCTGCTCCGCGATAAAGCTCACAGACCGGTTCCACCTATCAGTTGCTTGGTATAAGGGTGTTGGGGTTTATGCCATACATCAAGCACCGCGCCCCATTCAACAGCTTGACCTTCCTTTAACACTAACACCCAATCGGCTAGTTCTGCAACTAGGGCTAAATTATGCGTAACAAACAAAGTGCTGAGGCCGCGCTCTCGTGTAATTTTATCGATGGCCTTGACCGCTTCAGCCTGGGCGACCATATCCAGTTGCGATGTGGGCTCGTCCGCTATCAGCAACTCAGCGTTCATGGCCAACGCTCGGGCTAAAGCGATGCGTTGCGCCTGACCGCCGCTGATTTGATGCGCGTAACGATCATAGAGTTGTTCCGCAGGCGTCAAACCTAGTTCGTTGAAGAGCGATAGAGTCAGTGTTCGTGCTGCTGTAGGCGATAAGCCTTGCGCTGTAGCCAACACATCGTTCACCTGTTCGCCCACCTTAACCGTCGGATGCAGTGAAGCGTGAGCTTCCTGCTGGATAAAGCCCAAACGTTCCGGTAGCCGACGCTGCGCATACGTCGCTACGGCAAAAGTCGGCAAGGCGCCTAAGAAAGCTTGCGCCAGCGTGGTTTTACCGCTGCCGCTTTCTCCGATTACAGCTGTAACCTGCCCTCTGTTCAGACCGAGGGAGACTGAGCAGAGAATCAGTTCGGATGCAGCTGAGGTATGAGTCCGGCGTCTATACGTCACGGTCAAATCCGTAACATAATAATCGAATTGGTTAGGATTCCACCACTTAGTCATGGCGCATCAACCAATCTCCCATTCTATAAAGGAGAAGAATCGTCAAGGCCAGGAACGCCCCAGGAAACAGGGTGGTCCACCAGACGTTTAAGAATAACAAATCGCTTATTCCCGCGGCGATCATCGCGCCCCATTCAGCCGTAGGGGGAGAAACCCCGAGACCGATAAAACCGAAACCTGCAGCTACAGATATGGCAAAACCTGCTTGTACCGGGAAGTAAGCCAAAGCGCTCGAAAATCCCTGCGGCAGCAAATATACAAGTAGGATGCGCCATTCCGGCACACCGGATAAACGAGCTGAATCCACCACGGCGGCGTTGCGCTGAACAGCCAGTTCGGCACGGGTCATTCGGCCGTATACAGGTATATTGATCAGAGCGATGACACCTACCAACGGAGCGATGCCTTTACCCGCGACACTGAGCACCAACAGTCCTAAAAGCAAGCCGGGGATGGATTGCCAAACATCGAACAGGCGCATAACGATGGTATCCGGAAGGCTGCCTATGTAACCAGCTACGGCGCCTAACAGTGTGCCTACAAGAAAGGCGAGGATGCCTGAACCTACCGCGATGCCCATATCCAACTTGACGGCGGCGATAACCCGGGCGAACACATCTCGGCCGCTGCTGTCGGTGCCGAAGGGATGAGCCAAGGACGGCGGTGTGTATACCTCACTGGTATCGGTGCGATTAGGATCGCGTCCTAACAACGGATTAAGGACGAATGAGGCGCACAAGAGGATGAAGAGCAGCCACATATAAATGGGAACAGATGCAATAAAACGGGAGACCGATTTTATAAGCGCCATCGCACTAAACCTCCCTCAGGCGAGGGTCGATGAAGTACATGGCCACATCAACGATAAAGAACGCCAGGCTGTAACAAAGCGCAGAGACCAATACAACACCCTGTACCACCGCATGATCACCGGCATTGATCCCATTTAGAACATAGGCGCCGAGGCCGTTCCAACCAAAGATGTGCTCGACCAAAACCGTACCGCCGATCATATAACCGAAAGAAGCAGCCAGCAGGTTTAGGGCGGGAGCTACGGCCGGCGGGATTAGATAGCGCCACAAAACCATTCTAAACGGCAGCTTGGCCAATTTGACGGCCTTATAAGCATCCGAGCTGAGAACCGTTGCCACATTGCTGTGAAACACCTGCACAAGCTGGGGGAATACGGTGAAGGCCAGCGTAATGCTCGGCAACAGCAGATGATGCAGGGCGGAGAACAGCACATCCCAACGGCCCCGAAGCAGCGCATCCCACACGAGGAAGCCCGTGCCGTTCTCGATAGAGGCCGGTCCGATGCCCATGCGACCTAATGGCGCCGGGGCGATCGGCAGCTTTATGTAGAATGCATAGAGCAGCAAAATGCCTAATAGGAAAGTAGGTACGGCAGTACCGCCGGTTACCAGGGCTTTGTTTACCTTTGGCCAAAGACTGTCCGGCTTAAGCGCCGCTTGTAAGCCGCAGACGAAGGCGGCGCTGACGGCCAAAACCAAGGCTGCCGTAACCAACTCCAAAGAGGCTGGAACACGTGCCGCCAGATCGGTGAGCACAGGGCGGCCGGAAATGAGCGACCGCCCCAAATCTCCCTGCAGCAGACTGACCAAATACGCCCCGTATTGCACCGGCAACGGCTTGTCGAGGCCGAGTGCGGCACGGGTCGCCTCCACAATTTCCGACGTAGCATTAGGACCACTGAGTACCACCGCGGGGTCTGCGGGTAAGACTCTCCCTACCAGGAACACGATGGTGACGGTTCCCCACAGCACCAGCAACAGCTGAAATAACCTGCTTATCAATCGCCGTAGTAGCGGATGCATGCAACTGCCCACCCTTTACTTCTTTGTGGGGTATAAACCCTGATAACGAATGCCCGTGTCTTTGTACAACACATAACCGGCCACGGTATCCCGGGTGAGAAGCACATGGTTGGTCAACGCCAGGTAAATGGCATTAAGTTGCTCATTGTAAATACGTTGCGCTTCTGCATAAGCCGCATTGCGCTCCGCGCTGATTGGTTGGAACTGCCACTGCTTTTGCAGCTCGTCAACTCTGGTGTTGGAGAACTTGGTAAAGTTGCCTTGGGCGTTAGTGACCATCCATAGTCCGACGATGGTAGATGCGTCGTCGATCCAGGAGATGCCTTCATGGATAAAGAACGGCAGTTCTTTACTAAAAACCCGGGTAGTAAAGTCGGCCGCCGGCACCTTCACAATCTCCAGCTTCAAGCCGATTCTGTTCAGGTAGTCTTGTATCAGCACCGCTATCTCCTCATGCTCATACGAAGAGCCGTTGATGTACAAAGTGAGCGGTTTTTGCGGATCGAAGCCGGACTTACTCAGCAGCTCCTTCGCTTTGGCCAGATCCTGCTCATAGTCGAATCCCACACCGCTATAACCAGGGATTTCCGGGAGAACGAAACTGTCGTAACGCCGTGCGGCGCCGTGATAGACGTTCTCGATGACGGCATTATAAGGAACGGCATAAGCAATGGCTTGTCGCAGCGTCAGGTTGTCATAAGGGGCGAGGGTTACGTTAAAGGCTAAATAGACGCGATTACCCGACGGTACGCTCCATACTTTAACGCCGGAATTAGTCGGTATGTTTTCCACCAGGCGCGTCGGAATGTCAGTGGCTACATCGACATCCCCCTTGGTAATCAGCGCCAGGCGAGTCGACGTGTCCTTGATGGTTTTGATAACGATCTTCTGGTAAGCCGGCTTTTCGCCCCAATAGTAGGGATTGGCTGTAAGCACCAACTCGCTGCCGGGTATGCGGGAACTGATGTAATACGGACCGGTACCGGCCGTGTTCTCTGCCAGCCACTGGGTTGCCCACGGATCATCAGGGGTAGCGTGCTGCTTTACGGTCTCGCTATCTAGAATGGAGAACATTTGGAACCGTATGAAGGGTAGCGATCTGGGATTAATCTCGTCCGTGGTAATCTGCACCGTATAGTCGTCGATCACTTTGATGGCATCAATCGACGTGATGCCGGCTTCCTTGTTCTCGAACTGGCCCCAACCGATGGGCGGGTCGGAGAGCTGTCTCTGCCAGCTATAGTACCAATCGGCTGCGGTCATTTCGTTGCCGCTGGGGTAGAAGCGCACCCCTTTCCGCAGGTAAAACGTGTAGGTACGGCCATCCGGGCTAGTCTCCACCTTTTCCGCCAGCAGCGGTTCCCACCCATTGATGTCGTCGACAGTCTGGACCATGTGTCCGTCTTTCTCTTGTATGGTGAAAGTCACGGGTTGCTCATAGACCGCAGACACAATTTCCGTGGTGCGCGGCGAGCCGCCGAATAAGGGGTCGAGGTTGCCGTGTTCTTCACTAATGGCAACCACTAGTGTATGCTCATCCTTAACGATCATGGAACGACCGATCACAATTAGCGTCACTACGGCGATAATCCCAAATATGGGCCAAATGCGTTGCGCCATCTTCATCGTGAAGCGACCTCTTTCTTAATGAAATGCCTTTACTGACGTCTCGGCGTATTTGGAGAGACTTCATGCCGTTACCATACTGATAATCGACTCACTTCCACTTGCGCCATAGGTGATAAAACACCTGGACGGGGCCGTGACCTTTGCCGACAGGCTTGCCATGGGGCAACACGCTGGTCATAAAAGCTCTGGCGTTTTTAACGGCTTCCGGGATGGCTGCGCCTTGTGCTAAATAAGCGGCGATAGCCGACGAGAAAACGCAGCCGCTGCCGTTATCGTGCGTCGTATTGATGCGTTTGGACGTATACTCATGCAAATTTTGGCCGTCGTAGAGAATATCCACCGGCTCATCGTCGAGATGACCGCCTTTGAGCAACACGAACCGCGGTCCAAACGCATGCAGTTTTTTGGTAGCGTCCGACATTTGAGCGACGGTGGTGATCGGTTGCTTCAGCATCACTTCAGCATCCGGAATACTGAGCGCTAGGATATCTACCAGCGGCAGCATGTGTTGTTTCAACGTGGTAATAGCCGCATCGTTCAGTACCCAGGGACAGTTGCGATAGCAGCAAACAACGGGGTCGAGCACCAACAGGCCGGTTTTTTGGGTCTGGAAGAGCTCGGCCAAAATGCGGTAGTTGTCCGCTGCGCCGATCATACCCATTTTGATTGCCGTAGGTTGGATGTCCTTGAGCACCTGCCGTGTCTGCTCCAGGACTAAATCGGTGGGTATGTCTAAAGCGGCAGACATGCCTACGGAGTTTTGCGCGGTGACTGCCGTAATGACCGAGGCGGCATACACCCCAAGCGCGGAGAATGTCTTAATATCTGCCTGAATACCACATGCGCCGCCAGAGTCGGATGCTGCAATTGTGAGCGCTTTATGCATAAAAATCCCCCTATTCCGTTACAGCGGATGGGGGTCAAGAGATACCTGAACTGCAGTAGGGGATAACATAAGGGAACAACTGTTAAGCTATTTGGTCCGTCCCTACGCTGGTATTATCCAGATCAGGTAATAAGGGTATGATCTCAGCCTAAAAGGCACCCCTTGACCCATGTTGCCGTCGCATTAAGTATACAGCTCTGTTGCAAAAATGTCCATCATAGTTAAGGGGTAAACGACATGAAATGGCATATGGATGGCTTGCGCCTTCAGGTGTTGGGTGATATGCTTTCATTAGAGTTGCGCGTCCGTAGCTCAGCTGGATAGAGTGTCTGACTTCGAATCAGAAGGCCACAGGTTCGAGTCCTGTCGGGCGCACCAGCCGGAAACCCTACCGTTTGGTAGGGTTTCCGGGTTTGTTGCGGCTTTGGGTATCTAATCGGTATCATAACGACTCCCCAGCTCGGTTCGCGCCCTTCTCTCCTTTATAGTTACAACCCCAGCAGGATGCATCCCCGCGACTAAAGCTTGGAACTCCATTCCGGAACTGATTCGGTAACCCGATGTTAACAGTCATCTATCCACCGTCTTGATCCAGGTCAATTTCTCAATAACTGAATCATGGTACCCTATAGACGCAAGGAACGAATGAACCTGCGCTAGACGGCGCAGCGTATACGATACCGACCATTTGCGAAGGAGCGGACGACATGACGATTTTCAACGTAGTAAAAGAGCAGAACTGGGAGAAGCTCAACCTGTATGTACCGGTTGTGGCACGGGTGCACGGCGGCAGCCATCCGGAGTTCCTGGAAGTGAAAAGGCTCTTTGATCGGTTGCGGAGCAAAGTGGAGGCGGCAGGAGCGGGAAAGCCGGACCTGCAGGACGAGTTCCAAGAGCTGCGACGGATCACCAATGACTACACCGTGCCGGAGGATGTCTGCGAAAGCTATGAAGCCGTATACCGGATGTTGGCCGAACTGGATCAGGCATACTACGGCTAGGTAGCGCTAAGTGGCGGCGACATTGAGATAGAGGAGATGAGAAGATGCAACACCAGATATTGCGCAATAAGAATAAGATCACCGTCATCAGTGGCGTTCTCATTGCCTTGGGTTTTTTGAGCCTATGGACCGTCGGCAATGAGCTTGTATTTGAGTGGGCTCTAATCATCGCTTCTATTCTCGGCGCAGCGCCTATTGCTATTCAAGCATATCAGGCTCTCAAGGTAAAAGTCGTCAGTATCGACGTCCTCGTCACGCTCGCAGTTACCGGCGCGTTCTTGCTTCGGAACTTCGAAGAATCGGCCATCGTCACCTTCCTCTTTTTGTTCGGCGCTTATCTGGAACAGCGGACGCTCAACAAAACCCGTTCGGCAATTAAAGAGCTTACGGAGATGGCTCCTGAGAGCGCTTTGAAGCTGATGGACGACGGGGAGTATGTCGAGGTCGAGGTGGACGAAGTAGAGGTTGGCGATGTGTTACTGGTGAAAACAGGCGCCAAAGTACCTGTGGACGGTACTGTTTTGTCCGGTGAAGGGAGCATCAACGAAGCCGGCATTACCGGCGAGTCCATTCCAGTCGGTAAGGAAAAAGAGTCAAAGGTTTATGCCGGTACCATTCTGGACAATGGTACTCTGCAAATCGTCGCCGACCGGGTGGGAGAAGACACCACCTTCGGCAAGATCATTGAACTGGTGGAGGAAGCGCAAGACTCCAAGTCCGAAGCCGAACGCTTTATTGACCGTTTCTCGCGGTACTATACGCCGGCGGTATTGCTCATTGCCTTTATCGTCTGGTTGTTCTCCCGTGATATTGCGTCGGCTGTCACTATTCTGGTGCTCGGTTGCCCCGGGGCTTTGGTCATCGGCGTGCCCGTATCGAACGTTGCTGGTATCGGCAATGGAGCACGCCGCGGCATCCTCCTAAAAGGCAGCGAAGTCATTGGCGATTTCAGCAGAGTCGACACCATGGTTTTTGACAAAACAGGGACGCTCACCATGGGCGCACCTGCGGTTTCAGCTGTTGAATACTACGGCGAAAACATCCCCGAAGCCTTAGGCTACCTGGCCAGTATTGAGCGTGAATCGGATCATCCCTTGGCTAAAGCCGTACTGGACGAAATCGGTGAGACGGAGTACTCTGTCGTGGAGAACACCGAGGTAGTAAAAGGCGGCGGCATTGTAGCCACAGTGAATGGGCATCGCGTGGCAGTCGGCAACGTAGCCCTTATGGTAAAAGAGAATGTGGTACTAAACGAAAAAGCACAGGCGGACATAGCTCGTCTGGAGCGACAGGGCAACTCCTTGGTGTTATCCGCTGTTGATGGGGAGCTGAAAATCCTCATGGGCGTGCGTGATCAAACCCGGCCTGGAGCGAAGGAGCACTTGCAAGAGCTTAAGAAACTTGGCGTCAAGCATCTGGTGATGCTTTCCGGCGATAACCAGGGCACTGTGGACATAGTGGGCCGGGAACTCGGCCTAACGGAAGCGCATGGGAATATGCTGCCTGAAGATAAATCGGCTTTCATCAAGCGACTGATTGAACAAGAAGGTCGCATAGTCGCATTCGTCGGCGATGGCGTCAACGACAGCCCGTCGTTAGCCTTGGCTAACATCGGTATAGCCATGGGCGGGGGCACGGATGTAGCTATAGAGACATCAGACGTGGTGCTCATGAACTCCAACCTCGGCCATCTGCCCCATGCCTTAGGCTTGGCCAAAGCTACGGCCCGAAACATGAAGCAGAACATCCTCATTGCCGTCGGCGTTGTTCTGGTACTCATCAGCGCCCTCATATTCAGCGACTGGATGAACATGTCCATTGGTATGCTGGTGCACGAAGGAAGCATATTGGCGGTCATCCTCAACGGGATGAGGCTCCTGAGTTATCGGCAAAAGGCCTAAAAGATCCACGGAATTGATGCGGATCAAGGCGTTGCATCGATAGAGTGGAATAGAATGAACTTAAGAGCGGAAACAAAAGACATCCTTAAAAGAGACATACAATAAAATGAGTTGGAGAGGAGTCTGGATGATGAAGGCCGCGACACTGCAATTGGAAACACTGACTTGCCCATCTTGCGCCGCTAAAATTGAGGGTGCGCTCAAGAGTTTGAACGGAGTAGATCAAGGGTCCATTAAGGTGCTGTTTAACTCCAGTAAAGTAAAACTCAATTTCGATGCGGACACGATTGCACTTGATGATATTACTCAGGCGATCACCAAGATGGGTTACATCGTAGAGAAATCCGTCGTGAAATAACGGCTGCGGCAGGCCGCATCGCGATTTGGATTAGCAGTACGAACAGGTGCGCTTCGCTATGGAGGCGCACCTGTTTACACGCTATGTTGGTAAAGGTTATTTCGTTATCGGCCCGCCGTAGGTTTTTACCGCTTCATGGGCCGTTTGCCGCAAGATGGCCGCTTCTTCTTCTGTTACCCCTTCGGGACGGAAGGGATTATCCGCAATTAGTCGGCCGGTAAACATCTCATACCAAACGGCATTGGTGAGGTAGCAGCCTTTCGCATTGGCATGTCGCTCATCCATCGCCAGTTCGGCATTGCCTGAAGGTGTGTTGCCTATGCGCCACCGATAACCGACTATCAGGGATTTGGACTGATCGGGTAACTCAAGCGGTTTCGGATCGGCAAAGTTGTAGTTGGGGTCCGGTTGGTATTTGAATATGGCTCTAGCCTGCTGCATAGCATACCCACTGGGCAAAATGGGAAGTCCGTATTGCTGCGCAAGCTCGGCGTAGTTCTCTTTGAGCTTGGCGTACATAGTCTCCTGCGTAATGTCCCATTCCTTGAGCAAGGGTGCATCAATACGATATGCCCAGGTTTGGTGGATGACGGGTTGGGCTTGCGGTGCGAGTTCCTTGGCGAGATTGATCAAATTATCGAAGTAGGGCTGGTACGTCTCTTTTCTCCAGCTATCATGACTCACCTGTTGTAAGACTATGTAATCCCACTTATCCAGAACAAGTGCTTCTCGCAGCGTGGAAGGTACGGGTTCTTGTACAAGTCCCGAGTCGATGAGGCGTCGCGGATAAGGCTTTACGTCAGGCAGTAGATCGCACTGCCTGACGAGATTCCAATGCTTCTGCAAAGAACAACCGCCCAGCGTCATCTTACAGATGGTGAGATCCGCTTTGCCCATAGCAATTAGATCCGGCATATACACAGTAGCATTTTCGGTGAAACTGTTGCCGATCGCCAACACTTTAGTCATTGGTGTAGCCACCTTTGTATGTAATTTGGCACGTTGCTCGTATAAGGACGCTATCTGTTATATTGGCAGCCGCGCCACGTACTCCTGCCATAATGTAAAGATGTCTAAGTACCGGCGTATTTAGCCGATCACAGCCGGGCGGTAAGCCAATGGTTTCGGTAACGGCGGACAAACTTGCTGTGAGACGGCGGAATCGCCGCATATCGCCCAATCCCGGCAGGAAGACGGCAGGATTACGCCAAGAGCTGGTCGAAGTCTGCTCCAGTCATATGCGCTGTCGTTCGGATACGTTTAGACGGCGCAGGAGGTGTGGTCGGATGCAGAAACCGCACAGGGATGCGGTCTGGGGGTTTTTAGCGCCCATCAGTCCGTTGTTTGTTCTCGCGTACTTCGCCTGGCTCGCCCGTCGGTTCAAGTTGATTGCTGAAAGTTTTTTGCATGATAAAGCCACTTTATACGCATTTATCGGTATGATTATATCAGGTGTGTTGAGCGCTTCACGGGCGCCGGACCCCAGAGACGGTTTTATTGTGATGTGGGTTTTGGTGATATTCATCGGCATGTACGCATTAGGACGCTGGGGCGTAGAAAAGCCGAAAGCGTTCGTCCAAGCGCTGGTATTCGGCTCCGGTTTTTTAGGAATCGTGGTGTTTATCGCCTATACGATGCGTTTGAACATTCACATCGGTTCCATACCCATTCTGGTCGGCTTGCGTCGAGGCAACGTATTAGGCATGGCGGCCAACGGCTTGGCTGCGCTCATGGAAGCAGGCGTAGTCGGTGGTATTGGGCTGGCCATCTACCGGGCGGAATATCGCCTGCACAACATTGCGGCAAGCTTTCTGAGTCTAATCGGCGTTTTCTGCACCGTCTCACGCGGCGGTATGGTCGCGATCGCCGTATCCGCAGCTTTGTTGTTGGCTCTAAGCTGGAAGGTCTGGAAACGCTTTCTCCCCTATGCGGTGGCAGTGGTTTTACTTGTGGGCGTGGTGGTGGCGACATGGCCGAATCTCGACAGACGAATCGTATCGATAGCCCAGCCTGAACACCACAAAGTACGGCTGCAGATATATCGCGGGATCGTGTCCATGGTCGCGGATCATCCGCTGCTTGGCGTAGGGCCCGGTAATTTCACCACCGTTTTCCCGCAGTATCAATTACCCGAGCAGGAAGTGTGGGCTACGACGCCGCACAACATCTATTTTTACGTACTTACAGGTTGGGGTTTGTTAGGCTTTACGATCTTTTTCGGCTGGATTTTCCTTACCGTGGTGGTACCGCTGTGGCGCAAATTCTCACCCTGGCGGTGCATAGTGTTTACTATGATGCTCACCTTCTGGTCGCATGTGCTGTTCGACGATCTGTTTATCGCTCACATCCCCATTTTGATGGGGCTTGTAGCTCGCCCCGAACTTGATGCGGCAGTTGATGAGGAGACTGAAGGTAAGCGTACTGAGGTCGGCGCAGAGCAGGGCGTTCCGGCTACCGGATAGGGAGTAATACGCGGCTGTGTTTGCCTTCTTTAGCAAGAAGATGCCTTTGCGCCGAGTCACAGAGTTTAATGAGCTTATATCTCATGCGATTGCGTTCCCCAGCGAGTAAACGGCAGGTACAGATAACTTGCCCATCGGAGGTTGGCGGAGCAATGTCTCTGCTCGGCCTTGCAGCTTGCGCATCGGCTTGTAGTCGCTTAACATGAGATTATATGGCAGTAATCCACTCATAGCGCACGCGTATGGTCACATCACCGCAAGTCCGTGGCCACCGGGTGGCAGCCGCCCTTAGAGGCGCCCGGCATGATGGCGCAGGTCGTGATTACTCACAAAGGAGACATTATGTTGCAGATTCCTGTAATTCATTCCGTCGATGTCGTAGTGTTTGGTGCACGCAGCGGGGCGGTTGCCGCCGCATTAACCGCCCGTAAAGCAGGGTGTAGCGTGGTAGCTGTTTCCGACCGCACCTACTTCGGAGAAGAGACGGCGGGGACTTTGCAGATTGTGCCTCCTGGCGGGGCGCAAGATAAACTGGTCTCTGCCGCTTTCGCCCAAGTTGCCGATGGTGGTTGGGTGGCTCCCGGACGTATCAAACACACGTTGGAATCAGCCCTATATGATGCGGGCATTCCCTTTTTGTATACATGCCGACCCGTATTCCTTATCCGTGACGAAAGCGACGCGATCGTCGGCTTGGTTATAGCAGCCCGCACCTCGCTCTATGCCATATTAGGCAAGGTGGTCGTCGATGTCAGTCGCACCGGCTTATTGGCTCGCCTAGCCGGGTTGAAATTGGAGAAGCGGGTGGACGTAGAGCAACACCGCACCTTGGCGGTGATCGGCGCGCAACCACCTGAAGAGATCATCCACTGGGAAAAAACGCCGCTATCGTTTGAAATTCGCAAACGTGAAGGCGTCGAAATACAGAATATGTATCACCTGCATCTGCCGGAAGGCGTGGATCAAGAAACCTTTAAAGCTAAGGCGGAAGCGGATTTCCGCAGCCAGGTGCAGGTGCTGTACCCGGACATCCAGATTTCGGCGGATACCTGGATGGAGGTACAGCCTGACCGGTTGGCCTCAACAGGCGCATCATGCGTCGATGATCCTAGAGCTCTGTCGGATGATGTATTCACCGGGGCTGCTCCCGGCTTAATCATGATGAATGAATTGCTTCCGCTCACGGCCGCCGGCGCACGGCAGCTAAGCACGATGCCCGGCCAGGTTGAGGTGGGGCGCCACATCGGCCTTTTGGCAGCCCGTATGGCCGCCGCTCAACAACAAGCCAAGGGTCGCTTGAGGTGTACTGCCGACAGCGCCGCAGCTACCGGCGATTTCCGCTTCGCATCGTCGTTTATCAGGCCTAACGCCGATGGTCATATGCTGGAGATAGACCTCGCAGGGATTCCTCTGTTGGATGAAGTCGACGTTCTCGTCGCCGGCGGCGGTACTGCCGGCGCTCCCGCCGGAATCAGCGCGGCGCAAGCCGGGGCAAAGACGCTTGTGGTGGAACGACTCCACGGCTTGGGCGGCGTAGGCACTCTTGGTTTGATTGCAGTGTATTACCACGGCAATCGAGTAGGCTTTTCAACCTATATTGATAAGCGGTTAGCCGAGTATAGCCATTATCCGCCGGAGCACGAGTCGCGTCGCTGGAATCCGGAAGACAAAATGAGCTGGTACAATAACGAGTTGGCCAAAGCCGGCGGTACGGTTTGGTTCAACAGCTTCGCTTTCGGCGTACGAATGGACGGATCGCGTATGACCGGCGTGTTGGTATCCACGCCGTTTGGCGCCGGTTTGGTAAACGCCCGCAGCATCATCGATGCCAGCGGCAATGCCGATCTGGCGGCAGCAGCCGGCGCGCCGTGCCGGGAAATCGGACATAAGCATGTCGCCGTACAGGGCACAGGCTTGTCACCGCGTCGCTTGGGCCAATACTATGTGAACACCGATCACACCTTCATTGACGAAAATGACGTCGTCGGCGTGACGCACTCCTTTGCCAATGCGCGGGCCAAATTCCAAAATGACTTTGACGTGGCGCCTATCGTCGGTTCCAGAGAACGGCGACAAATTCGCGGGGAGATAGAGCTGTCGCCATTGGATTTTCTAGCGCAGCGCACGTTCGCTGATACCGTGTTTACGGCGAAGAGTAACTTCGATACGCACGGCTTTACCGTACACCCGGTGTTCTTGGTCTATCCTCCCGATAAAACCTCGTTACTGGCGCATGTACCTTTCCGCTGCATGTTGCCCAAAGGGATAGAAGGCGTACAGGTCACCGGTTTGGGCATGAGCGCGCACCGCGACGCCATTCCGGTTATACGTATGCAACCTGATGTGCAGAACCAAGGTTATGCCGCAGGCCTAATCGCTGCGGAAGCAGCCAAAACAGGTAATGACCTACGGGCATTGGATATCCGGCGCATTCAAGAACACCTTGTAGCGGTGGAAATACTGGCACCTGAAGTACTAACGCATAGAGACATGCCGCCGGTGAATGCAAAGGATGTGGAAGCAGCGGTAGCACGCGGGTTGATTGATGTCTATACCGTGGCGGTGATCTTTAGTCATCCCGAGATCAGCATTCCATTATTCTTACAGCAGCTACGCACCACCACCGATCCTGTGAAGCGCGAAGAAGCCGCTCTGGTGCTGGGTATCTGTAGTCAAGCCGAAGCGGCTCCGGTCTTGGCGGAAATTGTGCGATCTCGCGAATGGGATAAGGGTTGGAATTACACCGGTATGGGCCAGTATGGGATGAGCATGAGTCGGCTCGATGCCCTCGTAATCGCCTTGGGCAAAACCCGCAGTCCTCTGGGGAAAGACCCGTTGCTGGAAAAAATCGCCGCCTTGGATGAACACAGCTGTTTCTCACATTGTCGTGCGGTATCGGTAGCTGCCGGTGCCTTAGGCGGCGCCGAGTTAGCCGATGCCTTGTACGAGTTGCTGCAGAAACCGGGAATGCAGGGACATGCTCAGGTGAAATCGGGTCAAGTGGTAGCTGCGGCTAATGAAGATCCGAACGAGACGGAGGCTCGCAATGCGGCCCTCAAGGAGTTGCTTTTGGGGCGCGGCTTGTATTTGTGCGGCGACAAACATGGTTTGGGTAAACGCATTCTGGAAACCTACAGTCGAGATTTGAGGGGCCACTTTGCTCGCCATGCGCAAGCCGTACTGCGGCACGAGAATCCGGACCAACTGCGCGCTGAAGTAATCTAGAGCAATAGACGACAAAGGCCTTAGGACATGGTTATGCCGGCGTCCTAAGGCCGTTTTGCTTGTTGGGTACGGGAAGCTAGAACATGTTGCGGCGGGCGAGTATCCAC
>DUQB01000065.1 GCA_012838035.1 Bacillota bacterium
GAACACCAGTCCAATCGCGTAGTTTTCAGAAAACTTCGCGGTAAGATCAGGAATTCCTGCTGCCTCCAAAAATATTTTTAAAGTGTTATGATTGCGATGTGCCTATAACGGAAAATGGGTTTCTACATGTTAACTATTGGGACGCTCATACGCCGTATCGGGCGCCGGCAGAATTCGGTAATCCCTTTAAAGATGAACCGTTACCAGCTTGGTTGACACCGGAAGTATTGGAACAACATCAAGATACAATCGGTCCACACGGGGCACGTCAGTTGAATATGTACGACAATAAAACCAATCCCAGGTATCCTCGTTACCTTGGTGAGTTGAAGACCATGGAAGATTTGCATGCTTTCATTGACGGATATGACTGCGGCATCCGTTATATGGACACGCATATCGGCCTGATTATGCAGGCTTTGAAGGAGCAAGGCGTATACGACGACCTTGCCGTAATCATTAGCTCCGATCATGGTGAGAACCTGGGTGAACTGGGCATATATGGAGAACATGGTACGGCTGATGGTATCACGCCCCATATTCCAATGATCATTAAGTGGTGAAAGGCAATCAAGAGGATTCCGGTATGCACTATAATCTTGATTTGGCACCAACGCTGGCAGAGTTGTTAGGCATACGACCTTCAGCCAAGTGGGATGGCCAAAGCTATGCCAAAACGCTGTTAGAGGGAGCAGACTGCGGTAGAGACTATCTGGTGCTTAGTCAGTGCGCGCATGTATGCCAAAGAGCCGTGCGATTTGATAACTGGATATACACGCGTACGTATCACGACGGCTATCATCTGTTCCCGAACGAAATGCTGTTTGATCTGGAAAATGATCCGCACGAACAGGTGAACCTGGCGTCGGACCGTAAAGATATATGCCAGGCTGCTGTTTACAAGCTTACCGAGTGGCATGACGACATGATGAGTAGCATGCCTGACGCAATCGATCCGCTATGGACGGTAATGCGAGAAGGTGGACCGCTTCATGCCCGTGGGCATCTACGTGCTTATGCCCGTTTTCTACGAGCGACTGGTCGCGCGCATGCTGCCGTAGAGCTACTGAAAGAGCGCCATCCCGGCGAACAGGTTGATTAACAGTGTAATCAGTATGGTATCGGTTGGGCGCAGAACGCCACCACGACCAACGCGACGTTTAATCCGTTCCTTTGGAGCGCCGGCGGCGACGTTTTCGCGCCGGACGGCAGAAGCGTCATTTGGGATCAACCGCCGGGCATTGAGGCGCTCGACTATCTGACCGACCTACATCGCCAAGGACTTGTCGGCGGCGCCTTCGCCTCCGGCAATGTGGGCATTCAGCTGGCTAACGACGCTTCCCTAGGCAAAATTCTCAAGACGTCCGGCGTTTCGTTTGACTGGAGTCCGGGCGTAGTTATTGGGCATAAAGAGCGGGTGACCTACGGCACCATAGCGGGCTACGCCATGTTTAACACCTGTAAGAATAAGGATGCGGCGGCCCGGGTGATGCGTTTCTTTACCAGTAGTGAAATAATGGGACGTTTGGTGGGCGAGTGGGGATACCTAGGACCAAGGCGCAGTATTCGGCCAAGCGTATATGGCGAAGATGCGGGATGGTTCGTCAAGTTCATGGAAGGAGCCGTATATACCCGCCATGACATTACTCATCCGCTGGTACGTGAAGTGTATAAGTATCTGGCTCCGGCCGTACAGCGGGCTGTAGCCCTCCAGGAGACCCCGCAGGCTGCATTGGAGCTTTCCGCCAGAGCGGCCAATATGTATTTAAAAGAAAACATGGCGCCCTAATCGCTTTCTCGCCGCTTAAGATGATCCCGCTGCCTTCACAAGTAGCGGGATCCGTTAATCTAAAGACCGGAAATCGCGGTGATGAAAAGCGGCACGACCGACGCGATAATATATGGAGCGACGTCGTTCTGTCCTGTGACCTTCATTATTTTTCTGTTGTGAAAGCAAGTTACAAAGGAGATAGCTCGACGCTTGTTTAATTATAAATGTTACTATTCAAGCGCAAGGCTGTTCAGTCGCAGATAGAGACTTTTTCATACTGCAGTCAGTCGAAGGAAAGCCTAACGCTTGAGCCGACACATTTCATTTTAGGAGGTGCCGCATGATCAATCACGTGGGAAGACGCGCAATAGGTAAATGGACCGTATTGATGTGTTTGTTACTCGTATTGACTGTTTCATCCAGCGTTGTGGCAGCTGAAAAGATCACGTTCATGGGCGTTTTTGTCAACTGGGGGCCCGAACTGGAACAGGCTTTGGCCAACTTCACCGCTAAGACCGGCATAGAGGTTGAGCTCTTACAGGGAACAAATTGGCCCGATATGATGCAAAAAGTCAAAACGATGGCGGCAGGTGGTATTCCACCGGATGTCGTCTACGGTGATAACCTGCGTATCATGGAACTGGCTGAACTGGGTTTGCTGGCGCCTCTTGAGCAAGTTGCGGCCGACAATGGCGTCAACCTGACCGTTTATCCCCAGGTAGTGCTGGACGGGTTACGGATAGGCGGCCGGTTGTACTCGCTGCCTACGGCGGTGAGCATCTATGCGTCGTTCTATAACGTCGATCTGTTTGATAAAGCCGGCGTTAATCCCTTGCCTACGAATTGGGCTTCAAACAGCTTAAACTGGGATGAATGGGTTTCTTTGGCGAAGAAGCTGACCGTCGATGTCAACGGCGACGGCGTAACGGATCAATACGGACTTGGCGGTTTTGGACACCAGGGCGGATTCAACATGATCGGCATGTGGAATGCGACGGATGTCACCCCGGATCGCACCAAGTATCTTGGTACCGATCCGAGCGTCATACGGGCATTGGAGTTCACAACCAAACTATGGACGGAACACGGAGTAGTGGGCGGCGCTTTCTATAGCGGCACCGCGGCTATTTTTCCTGCTCAGCCCGTGCAGCTTAACAACCTGCTTACCCGTGCAAAGGCCGGTGACCTGTTCAATTGGAGCCTGGGCATCTTGCCGAAAGGTGATGTACGCGCTGCTCAAACGGGCTTCCACTCCTTAGGCTTATCTGTAGACAGTAAAAACCCGTCCGCCGCCTTTGAGCTGATTCGGTACCTCGCTTACGATCGCGAAGGCGCCATACTGTTCACACGTGCGGAAAACCGTGTACCGGTATTGCCGGAAACCGGCAGAGACTACATCCAGCGTTGGAACGCCGAGTTCCCGTCGGGGAATACGCAGGTGCTGGTCGACGCGATCCCCTATTTGTGGGACTGGCGGGTAATCAGCGGCAGAGGCGGGTCTGAGATCCTCAACCTGATGACTGAGGCTTTCAATTATATCCGGTCGGGCGAGAAGAGTGTCAGGGATGCGATTGAGACTATTGCGCCCAAGATGCAAGCCGCACTGGAGCAGTAGGCGCATAGGAAAAGACTCTAGATCCTTTTTAACACCGGCTTTTGTATAGTACAAAACAGAACGGGGCTGATATTAGCCCACGTTCTGTTTTCAATGCATATGAGAGAGACACGGTTGCTGCTGCTGGGAACTCCGTTAGAAAGGCAGGCTCGCTTTCTAGCAGCCATAGGGCGCTATAACGGTTTTCGTATAGCCGTAGAGGAAGCTGGCTGACCCTTTGAGCAGGTTATGATTCACGCCATCCACTGTTCAACGTCTGGACGAAGGGCTAGGTGGTATCCGTAGGTTCCTCATCACCTCTCTGTGACTGCAACGCTTGTCTGTATCGGTAGCTCGGTCCTTTAAAGCCCAGAATATAGGAGCGATGGATCAGTCGGTCAATCAACGCCGTCGTTAGTCCATAGTTGCCGAATACCTCGTTCCAACGGCCGAACTCCAAATTCGACGTGATTATGACGCGGAATTGAACCTTAGTGTAAGCACGTGCATGTTTCAACCAGACCGGTTATCTACCAAATTGGGCTTGGCCAAATGCAGTTGGGAGACTGGTGCGAACAAAGGCCGGCCGCCTATTCCGGCGGTGTGCGCTACCGCGCCGTCATCGCGGTTGAGCAGCCCGGCGGAGTTGTGGATCAACGGACGCCAAGTCGGCGTGCGGATCTGCACGC
>DUQB01000066.1 GCA_012838035.1 Bacillota bacterium
GCTACCGATATGGTGACGGAGTACGGTGTTGAAGACCAGAGTTTTGGCAGTAGGTGGACTGCCTTCCGCAACGAGAAGCTCGGCATGGTGCTTGCTCATCCGGCTATGAAGGGTTCGTTCTTGAGTACTAATCCGGACCTACACTTCGGCATCCGTGAGATCCCGGCTCCGGAAACCGGGGGCAGTCAAGTCAGTCTCTTGACCAACTGGGCGCTTGCCGTCAGCAACCCGAATAAGTCTGAAATTGCCACCGAATGGTTGCTGTTCCTGCAGTCCAGCGACGCCCAAGCACGGTGGTTGGAGAAAACAGGTGAATTGCCCACGCGTTGGGACGTCATTCGCGATCCCAAATACCAACGTGATCCGGATACGCAGAGTATCATGTATTCGCTTACGAGAGGCGTCGGCATACCTTGGTTGAATGACGCGATTATCGACCGCTTAGTCAACCAGGCATGGAATAGCGTTGCCCGTTCTCAGACCTCGTTGCAGGCAGCCTTAGAGAACTTGCATCACCAGGCGGCCATCGAGGAACAGCGGGTGAGAGCCGAGCGCTTGTAGTGGTTTTATGCTCTCCTGGATGATGTAAAGGCGGCTTATGCTCACGACTTCAACTGAATTCCATGGCAGATAACTGGTAACTATCGCGGTTAGGTTCACTCAAGACTAGGAATCATGAACAGGGTCGCCGAAACTGTCCGCGGCCCTGTTCATCATCAACTGGAATGAGAGGCGCCACTGCATGTAACATAGTGACTGCGATCAACACGGTGCGCGACCAGGTCGCCTATCATACCTCAGGAGTTGATCTTCATGCTCTCTATACAGCCTCGTGAATCCGGAATTCTATCACTCGTGGAGCGGCTTAAGCCTGATCTATCCGTGTCACAGCTTAGAATCGCTGATTATATCTTAGCTCACACCCAGCTACAGACGTTGTCGATTGATGAGATCCGTAAAGCTTGTGATGTAAGTAAAGCAACGGTGGTCCGTTTCTGTCAGGCCTTAGGGTACGATGGATTTGTCGCGTTTAAGGATGCGCTCATCGCGGAGCTTATTTATACGGATGCAGGCGCTCTGCAATCAGAGATCGGTTCAAAGACCGCATCGTCGGGTTCAGCCGATATGTTCGAGCAACTGGTAGCATCTATCAGAAGGACACGTCAGTTAATTGATGACAAAGCATTTCGGTCGGCGGTGCTGTTGGCGGGGCAAGCACGTACGTTGGTTTGGGTTGGAGCGGGAGATTCCGGCAATCTGGTAGCCAGCGGAGACCATCGCATGATGATCAACGGCATCAATAGCCGTTGTGTAAAGGATCCGCAAGGCCTGACGTCGATGGCCAAGATATTGACCAGGAACGATGCGTTGATTGTCGTCAGCCGTTCCGGACGTACTCCGACAGTCATCGAACCCCTACGCTACCTGCGTAAGCAGTCTGATTGTCCGGTAATCGCCATTACAGGCGACCCGGGTTCGCCTCTGGCAAAAATGGCAGAGATATGTCTAGTGAGCGCACCGATCGATCTTTATGTCGAAGAACAACGAACAACCATGCAGACCGCACAGATGTACCTGCTCGATGCATTCATCAACTCCCTGCTCCGAGAGCACTTCTCTCCAGTTAGGGTAGTCGGAGGTTAGTGCGGTGACGGTGCTGCCTGGGCTAAAGACGGTGGCAACCGGCCTCTGCCGAGATGACTGCAAGCAAACCCGCCTGGCTTGGCCTGTCGCAACAGATGTTCCCATGATTTTTGACTACATCACTTATGGTGTCTGCGATTGTCTATGTTGTCTTTCTAATATGAATAACTTAAAGGATGAGCGTACTTGAACTTGGCAACGGTTCGTTTGATGGCTGTAGATTTAGACGGTACCTTACTGGGAGGCGTCGGGACGGCGTCTGGTGATATTCAGACGGAGCTGTTGTCTGTGATCGCTCTAGCCCATCAACAGGGGCTAGCATTTGCTTTGGTGACCGGGCGAAACCTAGACTACGTGGTAAGGCTGCTGGCTCGGTATCCGGTGCTGGAACAATGCCTATCAGGTGCGGTGACGGAAGAGCGTTTCGTCTATACTACTCGGCAAGGCAGCTTAGAGCCGTTATCTGAGTGGAATGATCAGATGCTGCAGATCGAATTGGAGGCTTTAAGCATTGCCCAACGGTATGTAGCTCATCGTTGGCAGGAACTGCAGCATCTGGATCCTCGCTTGACGCGTCACCAAATAGAGAATGAAGATGACCGGGGTTACGTGGAGATTGTGTGTAGCACGTCAAGCAAGTGCAGACAAGTCGCACGGGCGTTGCAAGACGGGCTGCCTGTCGGGCTGCAGGTGATGCGCAATATCTATGGTATCAAGATTCGCAGTCAGGCTGTGGGAAAAGGTATGGCGCTGGAGAAACTGGGTCGCTTGCTGCGATTCTCGCCTGACCGAATATTGGCTATTGGTGACGGAGAAAACGACTTAAGCATGCTTGATGGTCACTACGGTTTTCAGGCAGCTACTGTAGCCAATGCTCAAGACGTTGTCGCTGATTGTATTAGGCGCAACGGCGGTCTGATCGCGACGCAACCATGTGGCGCAGGCGTCGCCGAGATCATCACCCGGTGGTTGGACGCACAGGGACGGTTGGTAGGTTAGAGAGAACATCGGATGAACAAAACCGTATTTATTGCCTGTCTATAAACGGAACCTCACACAGGAGTTGATGTTTATATGAAAAGGCAGGTCTGTGTTGTTGTGTTTATTCTCGTACTCATCACGGCTGTCGGTGCGCAGGCATTGGAATACACAGGTCAAGAACTTCTACAGTCCGTGCTTGCCGTCTTCGCAGATGACACGGGATATTACGGTGATGTGACGTTCCGCTTCTCGACCGACCTGGACAAGTCACTCAATGAGCAGTTAGGGGCGTGGGACCGTGATCCGGTTCAGCTAGCCAGGGCTACCAGTTTTATTGAGGAGACTACACCGGAGATGCTAGGTGTTTCGCTACTCCTAAACGATGTGATGTCAGACGCAGATGTTTATCTGCACGCACTTGAGGACCTACAGCAGGTGGTTGACTACTACATGGCGCAGTCAACTGCGGAGGAGCTGTGTATACTGCTGTTTGTACATGAAGATAAGCTCGCCGATCGAGATTTCCCCTTTCCGGTAGCGGGCGCGATGCTGGTGTCAAGGACTAATTACCGGCTACATAGGCATGCATCTGCTACAGATCCTTGGGATATACGAGTTGCGTCCACGTTTTTCTTCTACCAATTGGGCGACATTCTGGATTGCTGGGAGTATGGCTATCCGACAAAGCA
>DUQB01000067.1 GCA_012838035.1 Bacillota bacterium
AGTTGGGACAAATTGATGCCGCGGTTCTGCCTGAACCACAGGTGACGATGGTGCTCAACGCCGATCCGCATGCTCGTATCGCCATAGACATCCAGAAGGAGTGGGCCAAGTGGCATCGCGGCGCGGCCGATATCCCCTATGTGGGTCTTTTTATCAACAAAACTTGGGCGGATGCTAATCCGGCATTGGCCGAACAAATCGCTCAAGCCTATGTTCAGGGCGTCAAGTGGATGAATGACGATCCGCAGGCGGCAGCCGCTTTAGGGAGCCGTGCTTTAGGCATGCCGGAACAGGTGCTGCTGCAAAGCGCGGAGCGGGCGCGTTTGGCAGTCTACGACTATGCGAAAACCAAAGCGCTGGTAGACGAGCATCTCACGGAGATGTGGCAGTTCAACGACGAACTGGTGGGAGACACGGTTCCCGACGCGGGGTTCTATCGTCCATAGCGCCGTTTAAGAGTGAGCAAGGCCTTGTAGCGCGAGGGGCCTTGCTTAACTATTGCCAGATCAAAAAAGCACGCGGCGTTACCGCCGTGCCGCACCCAAGGATGTTGGTCGATGCAAGCTCATAGGAACCGTCTTGTATCCGGCGCCGTTTTCGTGTGCAGCGCCGTAGTGCTCTTGGCAGCATGGCATATGGCTGCAAAGGAGCTTTCTCCTCTCATTCTGCCGGGCCCGGGCGCTACCTGGGCTCGCTTGATGCGCTTAATCACTTCAGGTGAAGTGGCCAGGCAACTGTGGATCTCGTTGCGGCGGACCGTCGTCGGCTTTGCGTTAGCCTATTTCACCGCCTTGCTGTTGGGCTTGAGCATGCATCGTCAGCGTTTCGTCAGGCTACTCCTGCAACCGTGGCTGATGGCCGTGCAGATGGTGCCCACGGTCATCTGGCTGATCTTTGCCGTGTTGTGGTTCGGTATCGCTCGCGAGAAAACACCCATCTTCGTCGTGTTTATCGTGTGTTTGCCCGTCGTACTGGTCCAAATTCGCGAAGGCCTTATGGCCATTCCCCAGGAATTGGTCGACTTAGCCGCGCTTGAGCCGATGAGTTTTGTCAGCTACGCAGTCAACGTGGCTTGGCCTTCTCTCCGCCCGTTTCTACTCTCAGCCGCAACCTTGGGTTTCTCGTTCGCCTGGCGCTCCGTCGTCATAGCCGAATTCATCGGCAGCAACTCCGGGTTGGGCTACCAGTTGAGCCGCTCTTACCATAATCTGGCCACGGATGAAGTATTTGCCTGGGCTCTGGTCCTAATCGTCTTGATGTGGCTGTGGCAGAGCTTGTTTGTGGAGCGCTGGCGCTACGGCCGAGAGCGCACGACCACGTATCGCGCCCTGTAATACATAGGCGCGTCCCGCCGGGGCAAAGTGTAACCCAATGTTAACCGCCATTCTTCTACAGATGTGGTATTCTTTAATTGCGGGGAATTGGGACCAGGTCCTAAGAAGAAAATTACGCCCTGCAAATCTGAAGGAGGATGCGAAAATGACAAGATGTAAAGATTGTAAGACAATTAACAGATCTTTCAACGAGTATTGCGTACAGTGCGGTGCCAAACTCACCCAGAGCCATCGGAAGTTCCATTCCAACGCTATTTTGCCGTCATTCATTCTTGATGGGGTTCGGAGTCGCACCGTATGAAGGTAACAGGTAAAGAAACCGTCGTAGAAAATCGAAGACAAGGCCGCCTCACATTTGCGAGAGCGGCCTTGGCGTTTGTTGCGGTGCTTTTATACTTAAGTCTGCACGATCAATGATCTTTCCTCCAAGGACAGGCTTGGCGTCGATGGCGAACGCGTCAGTGCCGAGCGCATAGAAATCACCTAAGTTGTGAGGAATTATAGTAGGATAGAATAAAGAGATCTGCGGCGTCGGGCTGAGTCGTTCAGGCCTACTTCATCGCCTGGGCGTATGCCGTACATGCGGCGCCGATGCGGAAAGTGTGATATGGAAGTGCAATACGACGCCGAGTATCTGAAACGGTACTACGATGCTTATGGGATGAAGGAGTGGTACCGGCTGGAGCGAAACGCCGAAGCCAAGGTAAGCTTCTTTCTGCATCAGCACTATTTGCTGCAACACATTCAACGCGGCTATAGGGTGCTGGAAATTGGCGCCGGACCAGGTCGCTTTACGTTGGAATTGGCCGCGTTGGGTGCCAAGATCGTAGTTTTGGATATTTCCCCTGAGCAGTTGCGCCTAAACAAGCGGAAGATGGAGCAGGAAGCGCAATTACATGCCGTGGAGCAGTGGGTTGAGGGGGATGTGACCGACTTAAGCGCCTTTTCCGCCGCCGAATTTGACGCCGTTGTGTGCTATGGCGGTCCGCTCAGTTATGTCGGTGCGGCGGCACCCAAGGCCTTAACCGAGATGTTCCGGGTGGTGCGGGCCGACGGTCCGGTATTGCTTAGCGTCATGTCGTTGTTGGGTACCACACGGCGTTATATGCCCAGCATCGTGGAACTCGCCTTTCAGTATGGCTTGGACCAGGTCGATCGCGTCACTCGCACGGGCGATTTGATCGGTGCCGTAGCGCAGAATCATCATTGCCATATGTTCCGGTGGGCAGAACTCAGACAACTGTTAACACAGCAACCTTGTGAAATAATCGCTGCTTCCGCGTCCGGCTTTCTGGTACTGCAAGATCCTGACGCGAATCAGATAGCGGAAAACAACTTGGACCTCTGGGAGAAGCTGTTGCAGTGGGAGTTGTTCTATTGCAGCCAGCCCGGAGCGATCGACTGCGGTACCCATATTATCGCGGTAACAAGAAAACTGTGACACAGCGCTCGGCCTGCGCACAGAAGAGAGCGAGCGCCTAAGATTGACGATACGTCTGCCTAGTGAGGCGAACGTGCGAATAAACGCTGCATCAACTGCTTGTATCAAAAGAATGGTCGGATAAATCTGGGTCGCTCACAGCCGAATGGGTCGCCGGTTGGTCGCGTCACAAGGCACGCAGTCTCTCCGCTGTTCGTGGCGGGTTTCCATATGTGAGATGTAGGTTTTCACAGAGGTATAACGAACACAGCGTTCCTTTTCCGTAAGGCATTTACGGTCACACTGATCGACGAATTCATGTACGGTAACCAGTCGTTTCATCACGAATCACCTCCATGCTACTCTATGCGACATATCGTTTTCCGTTCCGTGATTTCTGCGGCGGCGTGTTGCGCCAATAATACGCTATTCGCCGACAATGGCGGAGTTCCTTGCGGAAAATCGAGCTCGATTTGTAAAAGTATGCCCGCAGTGCGTTGCCGTGAGTCTCCTACTCAGCCTGAAGTGGAGAAGTTCCTCTCCAGAATGGAAATGACGTTGTCTTAAGCAGGAAAGAGAGCCGTTTTGGCCAAAGCCTATTTAATATGCTTATATCAAACCAAAGGTTTGGGTACCTACGTGAGCGGAAGTCCCTTGTTCTTAACCGGCATAGCCGACCTCTCCTACGTAAAGCTGAGGAATTGAGGACGGTCTCACCTGGGATCCCCACGTTGACGCTTAGAGAGGGTTTCAGCATGTTCAGGGCGTTTGGTCCGGTAATCTTGTGTCTGCTTATTCTCACGAACGTGGCCTATGGCCTTAATGTACAATCTCCCGCCGTCGTACTGCTCGACGCACAGACAGGGCGAGTATTATTCGCCAAGAACGCGGACGAACGGCGCGAACCTGCCAGCATAACGAAGATATTAACCGCACTGGTCGCTCTGGAAACCGCGGCGGATCCGGAGGCCGTGGTTACCGTTTCCGCTCATGCCGCCGGTACCCCTGGTTCTACTGCTCTTATAGAGACAGGTATGGAAATACCTCTAAGCGAGTTGCTCCAGGGCATGTTGTTGCTCTCCGGCAACGATGCCGCCGTAGCCTTAGCTGAACACATTTCCGGCAGCGTAGAGACATTTGCTGAGTTAATGAACGCGAGAGCGCGAGCGGCGGGAGCGAAGCATTCCCATTTTGTAAATCCGTCCGGATTACCCGACAAAGAACAGTATACGACGGCGTACGACATGGCCTTGATTGGGCGAGCCGCCATGCAGAATCCCCGCTTGGCTGAAATCAGCGCCACAAAGACGTGTCGCTTGAGTTGGATTGATGAACCCGCCATCAATCACAATCGCCTGTTGTGGACTTATGCCCAAGCCGACGGAGTGAAGAACGGGTACACCAAGGCGGCGAAACACACTTGGGTGGGCTCGGCCGCCAAAGACGGCGTACGGCTGATCACGGCGGTGCTGGGCGCAGAGAACCGCGATATCATCCTGGCGGACCAGGAGGCGATGTTTGAGTACGGCTTCTCTCTCTACGAACAGGTGGCGGTCGTAGAGCCGGGAGAAAGTGTCGGGCAAGTCACGGTCATCGGCGGTAAAGAGAGCGAGGTTTCCGTAGTTACCGCTCAGGCGGCGCAGGTTTGGGCGCCTACCAAGCTCGGAGTCGTCATCACCACGGAACTTGAATTGGAACCGCAAGTCAACGCGCCGCTGACCGGCGAGGAGCAACTGGGCGTGTTACGATATATGGCGGATGGCGATCAGCTTGCGGCCATTCCGCTAAAGGCGGCGCATCCGGTTGAACCTATGCCTATGCTCATGAAAGCGGGGCGTTACATCAAGTGGAGCGCCACCGGTACCTTGAGTCTTTGCGCTTTTGCCTACATGGTACGTATCGTCAATCGGTTCCGTCGCTACATCAATAAGAAGAAAAGGCGCAAAGCCGTCCGAGCCGCGCGGCGTGCAGCCCGCTTGCGGCGCATGCAAGAGTATGAGCAATACATGGACGACCTGTAGGAATCCGCGCGGTTGATACAGGTATGGTAAGGCGCTAGAATAACAGGGAGATGCAGTATCCGACCAACCTAGCGTCTCGTATACGGTTGCAATTTGCATAAGGGAGAGAGCGTATTGAAGAAAAAAGCGCTAATGCTATACAATCCCGGCGAAATGAAGTTCAACCTGACTTTTCCGCCCGAGTTACTAGCCGAACTGCAGGAGATGGTGGATTTAACCATCCCGCCTCGTCCGTTTCCGGCAGATTTGGCGCAGCTTAACGAGTTGTATGACGCCGAAATCCTCATAACCGGTTGGGGAACGCCGCAGCTACCATTGGATTTAATCGAAAAAGGGCGTTTGCAGTACATATGCCATGTAACCGGAGCCATGCGTAGTATGGTGCACCGCCGGTTCTTCGAACACGGCATACCGGCAACCAACTGGGGAGCATCAATCAGCCGTACTATTGCAGAAGCGTCTTTGGCCATGATGCTGGGCTCTCTGCGCCGTATACGTACTATTCAGGAAGAATTGCATAACCGCGGCGGATACCGCGGGGTACCGTATCCGGACAGCTTGTTTGAACGCAAGGTTGGTCTATTTGGTTTAGGCGCGATCGCCAGAGAGCTGGTGAAGCTGCTCCAGCCCTTTCACGTACAGATTAAAGGCTATGATCCGTATGTACCCGACGACATCTTCGCGCAACTTGGCGTGGAGCGAGTCGCCGATTTAAAAACGCTGTTCTCCACATCGGATATTATCTCCGTTCATGCGGCTAAAACGGCAGAAACCTATCACATTGTAAACAAAGAGCTGCTGCAATTGATGCCGGAAAACGGCGTGTTGGTCAACACCTCCCGCGGCTCTCTGATCAATGAAGACGACTTGGCTGCAGAAGTAAAAGCCGGTAGGTTATGGGTCGCATTGGATGTGTATGAGCGCGAACCGCTGCCGCAGGATTCTCCCTTGCGAGGTTCGGAGCGGATACTGCTCTTCCCGCATCAGGCCGGTCCCACTTTGGATCGCTATATCGATATGGGACGATTGACGCTCGAAAACATCCGGCGCTTCCTCAATAACGAACCGCTGCTGTATCCGGTGACTATAAAACAGTACGATATCATGACGTAGGCGTTACACGCGCCTAAGTGCGGAAAGGGCTAGGGTACATGGCGTTTGATTTTAAAAAAGAGTACCGTGAGTTATATCAACCGGGGCGTCGACCAAGTATCATCGACGTGCCTCGGATGAACTTCCTTGCTGTGCGAGGCCAAGGCGATCCTAACCAGGAAGATGGCGAGTATGCTCACGCGGTTACTCTGCTGTATGCCGTGGCGTACACCTTGAGAATGAGTTACAAAAGCGATTACCGTATAGAAGGCTTCTATGAATATGTGGTACCGCCGTTGGAAGGCCTATGGCGGCAAGAAGGCGTTAAGGGAGTAGACTATGCCCATAAGGAACGCTTTCAGTGGATTAGTCTCATTAGGCTGCCCGATTTTATCAAAGAGGCCGACTTCGCCTGGGCGACGACGGAAGCCGCCCGTAAGAAGAAAGGGGATTTTTCCAGCGTAGAGTTCTTTCCGTATCATGAGGGATTATGCGTACAGTGTATGCACTTAGGTCCGTATGAGGATGAGCCGGCAACAGTGGCCGCTCTGGAGCGGTTTATGCTGGAAAATGGTTATGGCCCCGATTTCTCCGAGCATAGATGGCACCATGAAATCTATTTAACCGACCCTCGGAAAACTGATCCTGCCAAACTAAAGACGGTGATTCGGCATCCCGTCGCGCCGCTGGGCGCAGATAGATAAAAAATAGCAAAGCAGACAGTCGCATAGGCTGTCTGCTTTGCTATCTACTTAATAACACCTGTTGTTTTCCAGTAGCAACGAATACTAGGTATTAGTACACGCTACGTCCGTAGCGTTTCTCATACTGCCTGCGGCGAAGAGCACGGTCCAAAAGCTCGTCATATCGTGATTCGTTTAGTGCTCGTCTGCGAGTCCGTTCTTGCGCCGAGGTCCGGCCCGACTCAAACTTCTCGTTCCGTTTCATTGTTATACCCTCCCGGCGTATATGTTACTTTTATTCTAGCATATGGATATGCAATAAGTTGTTAAAATAAGTTTAAAGCGCCTTATAGGGATTGTAAATTAGAGTAGAAAAGTGAGAATAAATACCCTGTGGGAATGCTTGCCCTGCCGTTTTGCAGTTGCTATCTGCGAAAGCTGTCAAATGCGAAACCCGGTTAGGTTGAAATTAAGGTTGATTCAAATAGATTTGCTATCGGCTATCTCCAGCCGTAACAGGCGGCGCCGGACAACAAGCTGCTAAAAGGGGCGTTGTCACGTCGGCCGCCCGTTACCGCGCAAGTCTGCGTTCCTACAGGGTAGATGCTGTTTTAGGCGTACAAACCGTATTGGTCCAGTCGTACCTTATCCGCATCCAGGGTGGGGGATATCTCCCTGATGAGGGTATCCTCATCTTCCGGCAAGGCATCGGCCTGCTCCGAGAGGCGATCCAGCCAATCGAGCTCTTGGTCGCTCATATCCAGGCTGCCGGCAGCAGCGGCTTGGCGTAGGCAGGCCAGAGTAGCCAATGCTGCTCGCCGCGTCCGTAGGTAGTGGGTCGGCTCGGCCACGATTTCCTTCGCCAGCCGTATTACCACATCCGGTCGGAGTACGTAGGCTTGCGGATCGAAGCGGGCGTCGCTCTCGGTCAGCCAATCCCGCAGCGTCAGGGCGGCTTCTTCTCCTTTAGCCACAGCAGTATTCATCAGCCGGGTCGCGTAGACCAGTTGCTCCAGACAGACGGTGGGGGCCATATCGCCCAGCAGTTTGACATTCTGCACCGACTCGTTGCTCCACAGGTCGGCGGCTGTCTTGGCGATGTTGCCGACTGGAGACAAGTGCGCGCAGGCGGCTTCCGCACCTTCGCCGGACATGGGATAACCTGTAATGGCCTTAAGGTAAGCGTTCTCGTAAGCGCAGTCTTTACCCGGACCTATGGCGCCTTGTTCGTGCGCCACCAGTGAGCGGACCACCGTCATAACGCGAATGACGGCCGCCCAAACGCGAGGAATGTAACGTTTCTCGGCCAGTACCATGGCGGTGTTGCCGAAACCGCAGGCGGAGTCGCCTGCCGCGATGGCTCCTGATTTGTCTCCGGCGGCAGTGATCATTTGCCACAGCCACGCCATATCACGGCAACCCAGCACCCCCAGCGAAAAGAGTACCGCCGGCAGGTCGCACATGATGATGGCGTCGTCGTGCACTTCTTTGCCGCCGGTGGACTCAATGGAGAGGAAGTCGGCGCCGGCTTGGGCATTCAATTCGAAGCTGCGGATCATTTTTTCCCAGAGGTGGCCTTCTCGCAGCATTGGTGGGCGTTCATGCTCTCGAATGTCGTTGGGGGTGACGCGTAAAGCCGATTTCAGCCCGTCACTCTCAGCATAGCGGTCGAGAGTGTCGCGCAGGATGGTGGTGATTTCCGCTCCCCATTCCGGGATCATCGTCATAGGCGGCAACAGCTCGAATTCCACGACCAAGCCGGGAACCTGCAATTCCACGGCGCGGCGACAAGCCGCCTCAATCATGGAGGAATACTCCTCCCGCACGGTCGGCATAGTGTCGGCATTGATGTTGAGCGGCGGCAGGGTAAAGTTCAGTTCCGGATAGACCAGCCCGCCGCCGATCACCAGGCCGCTTCTGGTGGTTACCGGACGAGGCGCTGTACCAAACACAAGCGCAGCAGGGTTGTTGACGGCCAGTTCCCTGAACGTCTTCATCCTAATTCCTCCTTGCCTCATTTACACGGGTGTCGACGCCCTTCGTACTATTAGCATAATGCGAGGCGAAGGGGGCGGTATGGTAAAAGTGTGTGTTGCTTTTTGTAACTTTGGTGGGCGAGGTTGCCGCACCATCAATCTGCCATGGATCCGGGTCGCACATGGAAAACGTAAGGGCGTCGCGTCAATTCCGGCTACAAACCCCAGTGTATTAATTGACTCAAGCGCCAAAAGGCGCCATTCACCCCTGCTAAATCCTAAATTATTTAAAACAGCCGCATGTTATAATGTGGCGCAGAGCATAGGGGCATGCATTGAACGCCTATGCTCTAGGAACAGCATTTGGAGGAGGTTGACGCATGAGAAGGCTGACATCAGTCTTTATCATTTTTACCATACTCATCGGATTCAGCCTGATAGCTCCGGCTTCGGTCGGCGCAAGTACGCTGATTATCAGTACGAGTAATGAATCCGTATGGGATTGGGAATGGGACGGCAAAGGCGGCGGTCCCGGAGCCAATTATCGCTTGATTTGGTCTGAGAAAACCGCGGAGTCGTTTCTGGCGGGTGTTCATACGGACGTGAAGGAAGAGCTGCAAGCTCGGTTGGAGAAAGTTGATTTTGACAAGCAGGTGGCTATTGTCGCCTACATGGGTGAAATGCCGACCGCCGGATACCAGGTGGAGATTGCGCAGATTGCCGTAATGGATCAGACCGTGCTCATCGATGTGGGCATGCGGCAGCCCGCGGAAGGCGTTGTAGCTCAGGTACGCAGCTATCCCTATGACGTCGTTACCTTGCCGCGCACAGATATCCCTGCAGGGGAAATCCGCTACCGGATGGTGAATCAGAACGGTCAGGTACTCGGAGATCGGTTGACGACGGTTAACGCCGCCGTTAAGGACACCGCGGCAAAGGACGGCAACGCCCTGCCGCAGAAGCCTTCTGTGGCTAAAGATGCATGGTACACGGTCAAAACCGGTGACACGCTCTGGGCTTTGGCGCAGAAGTTCAAGACCACCATTGAGACATTGTTGAAGCTGAATCCGGAGATTAAGATGGACGAAATCTATGTCGGTCAACGGATCAAGGTGAAGGGCGCGGTTCTGCTGCCGGCACCGGTGGCTAAGGACGGCATTCACGTGGTGCAAACGGGCGAAAGCCTCTGGACCATCGCCAAGCAGTATGACACCACCATTGAGAAGCTGATGGAGTGGAACAAGCTGACCGACGACGCCATTTGGGCAGGACAACAGCTGCGCGTGAAGGCCTAATCATATGGTGCGTATAACCAATGGCGTACGTCTTATCGGAACCAGAGGCTGCTCCTTCTGATGTAGGGGCAGCCTTTGCTGTTGTTACTCTGCTGCTAGTATGTCGTTATACTGCAAGAAACGCGAGCAGAAGGCTTCGGCTAGGCGAGCTCTTGACGGCGGAGGTGTGAAAAACGTAAATGGTACCGGGTAGAGGGACAGCCTAATGTTGGCTATTCATTCTCGTGTATGTTAACATAATTTCAGCGTGATGCCCTAGGCGGGGGTATGGTTGGAAACGGGAGGACTCACAGTTGAAGAGAAGTGAAGCCACAGGTTTTCTGGAGAACATTGACAAACCGGCAGTAATCTGGTTGGAACTCTGTTATGGCGATAAGCGTCTTACAGAAGCTTGCAGCTATGCCATGGGCTATACTGATGCGGATTTAGAGAAAGCAAAGGTAACGCACGCAGCCAAGTCGGCGGTAGAAGCAATCAAGATCGCGGAGGCTGCGGACGACGACCAAGGCACCGATAGCAAGCAAGAGCAGGATGATGCATAGCGCTTTGCGCCGGGCGGGCCATATGCGGCATACGTTAGTGAAGCCCCGGTTTTCTCCGGGGCTTCAGCAGCTTACGGCAGAATGGCATCGATAATGCCGTATTCCTTAGCTTCTTCGGCGTTCATGTAGTAATCCCGATCGGTATCGTTGGCAATGACTTCCAATGACTTCCCTGTGTACTCAGCCAGCATCTGATTCAAGCGCTCTCGCGTACGCAGCAATTCGCGGGCGTGAATTTCGATATCGGTAGCTTGTCCTTGTACGCCGCCCCAAGGCTGGTGAATCATCACCTTTGCGTTGGGCAGAGCATAGCGCTTGCCTTTCTTTCCGGCAGCCAACAAGAAGGCGCCCATACTGGCGGCCATACCTACGCATATGGTTTTAACATCAGGCTTAATGAGCAACATGGTGTCGTGAATGGCCAATCCGGCGGTGACGCTGCCTCCCGGGCTGTTGATGTAGAGCGAAATATCCTTCTCCGGATCTTGCGCTTGCAGGAATAGCAGCTGGGCTACCACTAAGTTGGCGACATGATCGTCAATAACGCCGCCAAGAAAAATGATGCGATCCTTCAAAAGGCGGGAGTAAATGTCGTAGGCACGCTCGCCTCGGCTGGATTTCTCGATTACGGTGGGTATTAGGACCATAGCGGTTCCCCCTTTATCTGCTTAGGGTTAGTCTGCTGGAAAGGCAGAGCGACTATCCCTGTTTGACCTTATTTGACCTTTCGTTATCATTATAGGAATCGGATCAGGCAGTGTCAATCTGATCAGGTTAAATTTTCCTTTCTATATATTATGCATCAATACATTGCACCGCGCAGTACGCAGGTCGGCAGCCGACATTTGGGGCGCAGGTAGAACTTTTTACCTTAGAAGGGCGCATGCGCCGGATGGGTCTATGGTGCCGAAAACCGCCAAAACTGTGGTGGCGAGCATTTGGCGGCGCATCGCCGGGCGATCAGTACAACATTATTTTCACCATGTACAAGGCGGGTAGCATCTTGACACGGCCTATCCATCTGTTATAATAACCAATGCAAGCGACGCGGGGTGGAGCAGCCCGGTAGCTCGTCGCGAAGGTTGTCGGTTCGAATCCGGCCCCCGCAACCATAGCGCGGCGCAAGATATACGGCGGTGTAGCTCAGGTGGTCAGAGCATACGGTTCATACCCGTAGTGTCGCTGGTTCAAGTCCAGCCACCGCTACCAACATCGGGCTGTCTCGAAATACGAGGCGGCCTTTTTGCTTGCCGCATGCATCCGGCATATCGGCCGTCGCCCTGCTTAAGCAGGGCTTTGCTTTTTCCGGCACAACGTCAGGTCCCTATTTACAGACGAACTTGGCAGTTTTCACCTTGGATTCCGTGCGGAGATCTTCCGCTTGCCGGCAGGCCGCCGTTGACCGGACGCCGAATACTTTATATAGCGAATATAGCCCGCGAGGTGTGTGTATGAGCGTCATTATTGCTATTGCCGGACAAAAAGGCGGCGTGGGTAAAACCACCACGTCGGTGAATCTGTCCGCCTCTTTGGTAGCCATGGGACAAAGAGTATTGATGATCGATCTTGATCCTCAGGGTAGCCTGACGTTGTCCAGCGGCATGGAGCCGGATGCTCTGCACATGACTATCTATGATTGCATCAAACGCGATCTGAGCGGGGCTGCCGTATGTGTTACCACCCACTATGGCGCCGACTTGTTGCCGGCGAATGTCGATTTGGCTTTGGCGGAAATAGAGCTGGTGAACGCGGTGGCGCGTGAGCGGCGCCTAGCTGCGGTCATCGCTCCTAACCGTGATGATTACGATTTTATCATCATCGACTGCTCGCCCTCCTTAGGTATGTTGACGATCAACGCGATGGCGGTCTGTGATGGAGTCATCATCCCGGTAGCCTGTGAGTACCTGGCGTTGCGCGCCGTAGACGGTTTCATGCGTTTTGTGCGCAAGATCCAGGGGGGCGTGAACAGCAGACTGCGCGTCATCGGATTATTGCCCACGATGTTTGATCGCCGCACCAAGCATGCGGACGAAACGCTCAGCGAGCTAAAGACCAAGTACCATCCGCGCGTTCCGGTTATTGAGCATGTAGTCTACCGCAGTATCCGGTTTGCCGAAGCTGCGGAAAAAGGCGAACCCATTTTAACCTACGCCAAGGCGTTGCCCGGCGCCGATGCTTATCGCGATCTGGCCAGAGATATGATTGCCTGGGGGAAAACGCGCAGGTAGAATGGCTTAAGTACGAGCTATATGTAATTTAGTTCCAGTCTGGTTTTATAACGCAGGTGAATCCGCAGTTTGTGCAGAACGAGTGCATCTGAGGATTTTTGGTCTTGTGGGCAAGGCTAGGTTAACATTACGGTAGTAGTCTACAAAGGAGGTTGTCTTAGTGCCGCACAGGAAGTTCCCTAAAGGTATCATCACCTTGTTGATCAGTCTTATCGTTATGGCGGTCGCCGCATCTGTCGCATCAGCGGGAATGCAGGTGCACACTCAGCCGGTTCAGACATTGGGGAAAACGCAGCTTGACGCCGCTCCATATGCGTATGCGCCGCAAGCGCTGAACGACGCTTTCACCATCCGCACGGAAACAGTCCTTTCTTGGGGATTATCCATGAGTGACGGCGAACCGTTGTGGTTGGCGGGCGTGAGCGAAACGGCAACAGGTTTACCTAGTACCCTAGGTTTGGCCTGGGTTCCCGAACCTTCGTGGTGGGGCGTTTCCTGGGTACTGCAGTTGCGCAGTGATGTCGGTTTACTAACGCCTATCGATTCGGTAAGAGACAGCGCCGAAGCTGTGCGCTTAGTACAGTTCACCCCGGCGCCCGATCATGTATATGAAACCTACTTCAGCTATAACCAGGTTACAGGCGACGTATCGGTACGTGTTACCGACCTCCACGACGGTCAAGTCATGTATCAGGGCGTTTTTAGCGCCAAGCCCGTAACCGCTCAGCTCTATGCCGGCTTCGGCGCTACGCACAGAGGCGGCGCGGACGAGAACTTCGCGTTTGATCTCGTCTCACTGGCGGTTTATCCGCAGTATCTACCCATCGGTACCGGTTGGGACATCGGCTCGATCACGCTCGAGAACGTGTTCTTGCCCCTCAGCCGCTTCGATGTCAATGAGCAAGTCACTTTACGCCTAAGGCATCTGCATGCGGGCATCCCGGGAGAGTTCAGTTTTGTGTCCGAAACGGAGCAGACTACGCAGGTGCTGCACCGGGTAAAGGCAGATACCGCGGGAGCCACCGTCGTTAGTCTCATAGAGGCGGCCCGTTTACCCATCGGCAGGAGCACGCTGCGTTTAGAGTATAGGGAGGCCGACTCCTTGCTCTTGAGCGATACTCTCACGCTGCGGGTAGGAGCCATCGACGCCAGGTTCGGCGAAGTTGTGGTCGATCGGGTGAATAATAAAATCAGCAACGAAGTGCGGTTAAGCAGCAACGGCGCCATTCGAGACGTGAATTTGCAGATCGCGGCTGAAATTACGGAGCTGATTTGGAATCCGCAAACGCTGAACTATGATGAAAAGCCGGCAGGTACACAGGTGCTTTTCAACGGCATCCTGGACGTGGTAGATGAGAATGAAGCGCAGACAACCTTGTCCATAGAGACAGTCCTACCCGAACGCGCGGGGTACTGGCGGGTCACATATACTGCCGGCTCTGAGCAGGAGATCGATCTGCTGACTTGGAACGCGATACAGCATTTTACCAATTACAAACCGGCCGTATTGGAACCTGGGGAACCGTTCACTTTTGCTGTTCTACCGGACACGCAATACATGACCAACACCTATAAGACGGCGTACATGCGTATGATGCAGTGGATCGCGGAGCAGGCGGAAGAGCGCAACATTGTGCTCACGCTGGGATTGGGCGATATCACCAACAATAATCGTCCGGAGCAGTGGGTCACCGCGGTGGAAGGCATCAAGTTGATCGAAGGGATCATGCCGTATGTGTTATCGCAAGGCAACCACGATCTGATCCGGCCTACCGGCGGCGTCTTCGATCGTGAGCATACTTTGATGAACGACTATTTCCCCGTCGAAAAGCAACCATGGATTACCGGGACGATGATTGAGAACCGCGTTGAGAACGCCTATGCGCTCTTCAACTTCCAAGGTCAGGATCTACTCATCCTCTCTTTGGAGTTCGGGCCTAGCGACGACGCGTTGGCCTGGGCGAACGAAGTAGTGGCGCAGCATCCGGACCATAAGGTGATCTTGATTACGCACAACTATACAGGCGGCAGCGGCGGCCATTCCAGCTCGGCGTTAAACTACGACCTGGCGCAGAATCCGGACACCACCGTGAACGCCGGCCCGGGTATGTGGTCGAAGTTGGTACGTCATCACGCCAACTTTCATATGGTGATCAGCGGTCATATTCACAACAATTCCATTCCCAAACAGGTCTTGACCGGTGCGAAAGGAAACTATGTGTTTGAGATGCTGATAGACTACCAGAGTGATCCGAACGGTGGCGACGGTTATTTCGCCCTGTTTACCTTCCAGCCCGACGGCAGGATTGAAGTACAGGCTTACTCGCCATATCAGGGCAAAAACCGTGAGGCTTGGGGGAATCACTTCTTCATCAATCCGGCTGCAGGTCGGTATGAGTACGAATAAGTAGGTTGAAACCAGGTAAACGAAAAGGCTCTCCCCGCGTTGTGAGGAGAGCCTTTTTATTGTCGTGCTGATGCGACCGGCTTGCGCAGGCTCTATAATCTGCGCAAGCCTTGCCGCTCCAGAATCGCGGCGACCTCATACGGGAAGTTGGTCGAGATGACGTCGACGCCCGCATCGATGAGCAGTTGTACGGATTCTTCCCGGCCGGCGGGGTTGTTACCGGCGCCGCAGGTGACCATAAGGCCGCGCTCATGGGCTAAGGCCACCTTCTCCGACGTCACCATTTTAGGATGGATGAACCAGCCTTTACCACCGATCTTAAGCACATCCAATTGGCGATCAACCGTTCTCTCAACATCCCAATCGAGCAATGCCGTCGTAGCCTGAGGGCGAATCGCGCCGGCATATGCCAGAGCGGGGAAATGGAAAGAACTCAGCAACACCTGGTCCCACATGTCGCATTGATCGATAACGCGTGCCGTCTCCTCAACCGTGCGACGCATCATGGCGTCGTCTAGGCGGCGCGTTTTCAACTCAATGTTAACGCGCACCTGCCCGCGGCAAAACTCCAAAGCTTCGGCCAGGGTGGGTACGCGCTCTCCGGCAAAACGGGGGTCGAACCAACTGCCTGCATCCAGCTCCTTAATTTGCGCAGCCGCAGTTGCGGCGATCGGACCACGGCCGTTCGTGGTTCGCTCCAGGTTTTCATCGTGCATGACGAACGCGACGCCGTCTGCCGATAGTCGCACGTCGAGTTCGATCACATCGGCCTTGGCGGCGACGGCCTCTTTGTAGGCCAATAGGGTGTTCTCGGGAAAACGGCCGCTATAGCCTCTGTGCGCTTGTAGGTAGAAGATGCGCTCGCCGTCGCCGTAGGCGGCCGTGACTTGCCGCGACAGCGCCGCTACGATGACCAGGCTCAGAAGGATCGCCCATGCCATGCTCATCAGCTCATCTCCACAAATTCGAGCTTTTCGCCGTCGGGACCGCGGAAAAAGGCAACGCGCATATGCTCGTCCACTGCGATAGGTTGGGGAGATATAATTTCAACATCGTGGGCGCGCAGATGCGCTAAGGCGGCATCCAAGTCGTCCACCCGGAAAGCGAAGTGGTTTACGATGCCGTCGCCGTTGTGATAGGGGTTTGCCGAACCGGCGATCAGCTCTATTTCCACCCTGCCTACTGTGATAAAAGCCAAATCGGGTCCGTTATCACGTTTGCGCACTTCGCGCACCTGCAACCCCAGAATGTCCCGGTAAAAGGGGAGCGAGCGCTCCAAATCATTAACCATAATGCCGATGTGTTCAGCCTTTTTTATCAAAGCCATGCCGACCTCCGTCCGTTTTGTTCTCCATATGCGCTTGACGATCACGCTGCGAGCCAGTCGGCGTGCGAGTCCGCGCAGTAAGGCCTTAAACCCATCCTACCATTACTGGTTATTACTGAAAACCGCTCAGCTACATATCTCGCTTTATCTGCTCCTAAGCATCAATCGTGAAAATTTAACAAACGGCAAAAAAGGAACTGACGGCAGAAGGTAGAATGGCCACATGTGTTACTATTGGGTTGATGGGGACATGTCCAACATATGGCTATATATCTAATAGATATTTATAGATCACCTCTACGATATTAAACTTAATAGTTAGAAGTTGTCAGACTGGCTAACAAGGGGGTCGTCTCATGCTTTTCTCTCCCTGCTGCCGGCTGGTGGCGTTCATAATATGGTCAGACCTACGCCTTCGACAACGTAAAGCAGCCCGCAAGCTGGTCAAGCGCGTCCCGTCGCAACTGGTCAGCTTAGCGCTCATCATTGGACAGTGGGCTTTTGTCGTACCGCAATCGGTCTATGCCGCTGAGATCGTACCTGACGGACAAACCCAAACGCAAGTATCCAGCGGAGCCGACGGCATCGATATCACCACCTCCACCATCTATGGTCAAAACGCACTTAATTCTTTCAAATTTTTCGACGTCCATAACGGCGACATCGTCAACCTGCACGTGCCTACCGGGGCTGCCAATCTGCTCAACCTGGTACACCTGCGCCAGTCGCATCGGCGGCAACGTCTACTTCATTAATCCTTACGGCCTTATTGTGGGCGAAAAGGGCCGGCTGAACACCGGCCGGTTGACCGTCGTCACGCCGCCCCATTCATTTATGGACCAGTTTTTCATCAATCCCGCCGCATCCATCGATCGCGTGCTTACCGGCGATGCCGGCGTCAACGCAGACGGCCGCATTGAAATTGCGGGTGAAATCAACGCGCTGGAAGGGCTGGCTTTGCACGCGGGCAGCGTGGTGAATACCGGCCGGCTGAGCGTCGATGTAACACAAGGTCCCGATTTTACCGACTTGGTGAATGTGGACGGTCTCGAGCAGGGCGGGGAAATTCGTGTTACAAACGGCGGCATCGAGATAGTTGCTACCGGCGACGTCGTCAGTACGGGCGAGATCACTACGGCCGTCAGCGGCTATGAGGCCGTCGACGCCGGCAATATCAACATTGACGCCGGCAGCCGCATCGTTCTGGAAAAGGGTGCGGTCGTGGACGCCTCGAGCATCGGCTTTAACGCTTCCGGAGGCGATGTCACCTTCACGGCCGGAACCGAAATAACGGTCGCCGACGGCACCTTCATCAACGCCCGCGGCGGAGAAGGCGACGCATCCGGAGGCGACATCCGCCTCACGGCCGGCGCGTTCATCGACTTTACCGGTAAGGCATACACCGGCGTGTCGGAACCGCCTTCGCCGTCAAGCGATCCTACAGCCCCGGCGCTGGGCGGCGTTTTTCTCAACGCGCCGCATCTGCGAGTCGGCGGCATGGTCGACGCGGGTCCCCATGCCGACGTACATTTCACGGCGGAAAGCGATGCGGGTGAGGCCCGCATCATCCTCGACGGAGCTTGGATCACAGGCCGCGACATTTTACTCCAGGCCACGGCCGTGTTGGAGAATCAGGCGGCCGTCGGTTTAACGCGGGCTCGCACGGCGGCCACCATCGACCTGCTGTCGAAAGATACGGGTAAGTTCACAATTATAGAGGCCGCCCGCGATGTTCAGATGACGGCGGAGAACCGGACGACGTTGCAGGTGGCCGCCTCCACCGCATCCGGCGACGCTTATGACGCCGGATACGCTGTTGTCGATGTGGACGCTACGGCGCGTGTTCATCTCGATACGCATTCAGGAGTTGTGGCCGGAGGCGATCTGAACCTGACGGCGAGCAACACCGTCAACGTCACTACCCAGGCGAACCCGGAAGTGCAAGAGCCTTCCGGCGACTATGTAGGCGGTTCAGTTGCGGTCAACCGGGTGAACACCCGCACTGAGGTCCTAATCCACAGCCTGAAGGGTATTGAGATCGATGCGTTGGCGGTCAAGGCCGTTGCGGCTACCAATGTCACCGCCGCCGCCACGGCGCCTACTGAGGGAGCCAAAACCGACCCGGCGCAACAGAGCCAAATGGAGAAAACGTTGGAACAGTATCAGGCCGACGCCGTGACGAGCGAGGGCGCCGTAAACATGGCGGCGGCGCTGGCGGTGAACGACGTCAACAACGTCACTCAAGCGGAAATTCGCACCGATAATGCCATATTGGCCCGCGACCGCATCGACGTGCTCAGCCTGAACACATACCGCTCCGAGGTGAACGCCGACGCCTCTCCGATAACCTCCGGATCGAACGCCATAGGCGCGGCCGTGGGCATCAACAAAGTCAGTACGCAGAATCAGGCGATAGTCGACGCGGAGGTGTCGGCCGACCAGGGGATAAAAATCGCGGCGCTGCTGCAGGATGCCGCAGCGGATGAGCAACCGGCGGCGCAAATGTCCACCACGGCGACTTCCGGCGCCGCGACCGGTGATGCGGCCGTGACGGGAGCGCTGGCGGTGAACGTGCAGCACACCGACAACACGGCGTACATCAACCGCGATGCTGAAGCCCCCAACGGGGTGATCGAGATTATCGCCGTGAACAAATCGGAAAACACCGCTGAGGCTAAACCGGCGCAGGGCGCCGATGTAGGAGTAGGTCCCGCCGTAGCGGTGAACCTAGCTCTTAACTCCGCTCGGGCGGGAGCGCCCGACGACTCGCAGCTGTCTCGTCTGGCTGCCGGTATGGACTCCGGCGTGATTATCAGCGCGCAAAGCGCGCATACGGTGAATACCACGGCGGAAGCGGGCGCCGCTTCCGGTACCGGCATAGCCCCTGCCGCAGCTTTGGCATGGGTGGAAACCGTCACGCAGGCCGGATTGGGAACAGCCGATTCCGAGCTTTGGTCGCCCATCCTCAGCGTGGGCGGGGATATCACCATCTCGGCTCAGAGCAGCGAGCAAATCAACACCACGGCAAAAGGGCAAGGGGCCGGAGAGAATGCGGCCATCGGCACGGCTGTCGCGCTGACCGTGAGCGACAGCGTTACCGAGAGCGGTACCGCCCGCGGCATTGATACCGACCGGCAAGTGACCTTGGAAGCTAAAGGCACGGCGCAGATCAACACTTTTGCGACGGCAGGCGCCAAAGGCGGCGCTAAGGCCGATGCGCAAACAACAGCCGACGGGGTGGATCAAAAAGTCGCCGCCGATAAGGCCTTGTTGCAGGACAAGCGCGAAGCAGCTACGGGCGAAGCCCGCGGTATCCAGGCCCCCAGTGCGGAAACCGGTGAAGGCGCGGTGAGCGTAGCGGCGGCCATCGGTATGAACTTGGTGAATCAGACGACCCGGGCATTCGTAGCCGACGACGCCTGGATGTGGGCGGGCAAGGGCTTAACCGTGCGCTCACTGGCGAACATCGATACCGCAGTGAAAGCCGACGGCGGTCCCGTTGCCGGCGCCGGCGGCGACAGCGGCATAGGCGCCACGGTGGCGATCAACCAGGCGAATCTGCTGAATGAGGCATATCTTGGCGGCGGTAGCCATTACGCCGGCAGCTTCGTCATTGAGGCCAAGACCCTCGAAACAGGTGATGGCGAGAATACCGATAAGGAGCATAAGCACACCGCAGAAGCCGTCTCCGGAGGAGGAGCCGCCGCTGTGGGCGTCGCTGGAGCACTGGCGATCAATCTCTTGGAAAGCAACACCTTGGCGCACGTGGGCGAGCGGGCATGGCTGCGCAACGGCGCCGTCAGCGTAGCGGCTGTGGATCGGACGCAATCCTCGGCCAAAGCAGTGCCGATGAAACAACAGGCTACCAATGAAGACGTCGGCATCGGCGCTTCTACGGCCGTGCATGTGGTTTTAGGCGAAACACGCGCGGAAATAGGCGATGAGTCGTTGTTGGAGATTACGCGGGACGACGCCGGTCTTACGCTGGCTGCCGCGAGCGACTATGCCGTGATCACCGATGCGCAAAGCGGCATAGTCGGCGGAACAGCTGTTACCGCCGCGGCTGCGGTGACGGTTTATGAGCGCAATACGCTGGCGCGTTTGGGTTACTCCGTTTATGACGACGCACCTGTGTACTCCCAGGTTCAGGGTGATGTGACTGTTGAGGCCGTCGGTAAGGAAACCATCACCACCACCGCCGACGGCGGCAGCCGCAGCGACCAGGCGGCCGTCGGCGCCGCAATAGCCGTAGCCTTGGTCGACAGCTACACGGAAGCCGTGGTCGACCATCACCTGAAGTCTCAGGGCAATGTGACCATCAAGGCGCAGGGGACGGGTAAAACCATCACCAAGACGGTGGCAAGCGCCAAGGGCGGCAAGGCGAAGGACGGTTCTACACCGGAAGACGGCGTCGACCGGCAGGTAAAGCAACAGAACCAAATGGCCGCCAAAAAGCGCGAGGAGGCCAAAGCAGGAGGCCAAGGCGGCGGAACCCAAAAGAGCGGCGCGGAGGAGCAGGAAGCTAAGGCGGTCCCTTCCGCCGAAACCGGCGAGGGTAAGGCGAGCGTCGCCGGCGCGATCAGCGTCAACGTGGTCAATGCTCTTACCGGCGTCCGCACGGCCGACGGCGCGGGAATAACCGCCGCCGGCGAATTGCAATTGCGCGCAGCGCCGTGGGCAGTAAAGGAAGCGCAGCCGGCGTAGGCGCCGCCGTGGCGATGAACCAAGTGTCGTTGACCAACGCAGCCTACTTGGGCGGCACGCATACCGCTGACAAGTTCACGGTGGAAGCCGTCACCTTGGAGACCGGCGGCGAGGACGCCGATAAAGAACATACGCATACGGCCCATGCCGTATCGGGGGCGGGTTCGGCCGCTGTCGGCGTAGCCGGTTCTTTGGCGATTAACCTCAGCGACAGCACTACCAGCGCCCGCATCGGTGAAGGGGCGCAACTGAACAACGGCGCGATCAGCGTTAACGCGGTAGAAAAGGCGCAAAACACCGCTAAAGCGGAGCCTGTAAAGAACCAAGCCACGGGCAAAGAGGTCGGCATCGGCGCCGTCACGGCCGTCAACGTCGCCTTAGGTGAAACCAGGGCGGAAATCGGCGACTGGGCTGTCATTAGGGCCGACAAGGCCGGTGCCGACGTCAGCATATCGGCTACAGGTGAGCACACAGTTACCACCGAGGCGCAAGGCGGTGCCGCCGGTGATGTAGCTGTAACCCCCGCTGTGGCTGTAACGGTATACGAGCGGACGACGCTCGCCCGTATCGGCGCCGTCGCCTGGGATGCGGAGCCGCAGGCGGCCCATGTGACCGGTGACCTCACCATCCAGGCGCAGAGTAAAGAGAACATCACCACCACGGCTAAAGGCAGTACCGACGGAAATACGGCAGCTGTCGGCGCAGCGGTTGCATTGGCGTTGGTGGACGGCGTCACGGAAGCGGTGCTGGAACAGGATGCTAAAGTCGGCGGCAAGTTGACGATTGCGGCCCAAAGCCTGGGCAAAGCGTTAACGCACGCCGCGGCGGGCATCAAGGGTGGAAAAGAGAAGGACGATTCTACTCCCGCCGACGGCGTGGATAAAAAGGTGCAAGAGCAAAGCGCCTTGGCGGCGAAAAAACGTGGCGAAGCCAAAGACATAGGCAGCGGCGCGGCAAAAGCGGCGGGAGACGATGCGCAGGGGGTAAAACCAACTCCTACCGCGGAGACTGCGGAAGGTAAGGTCGCTGTGGCCGGCGCCGTCGCGGTAAACGCGCTCGATTTCACTACTCGCGCCCGGACTGCGGATGATGTGAAGATTATAGCCGGCGGTGAGATGCAACTGACCGCTCTTTCGAACATCGATACTGAAGCGAAAGCCGATGGGAGCACAGTAGACGGTCGCAACTACCAGGTGGGTGTCGGTGCGGCGGTGGCCATCAACCAAGCGTCCGTCGTCAATCGGGCTTACTAAGGCAGCGGACGTTACGAGGTGGTCGGCCTTACCGTTTCGGCCCAAACCCTGGAGACCGGTAGCGGCGATAAAACCGATAAAGAAAGCTTGCACACGGCGGAGGCGCACTCCGGCGCAGGGTCCGATAAAGTGGGCGTCGCCGGTTCCTTGGCCGTCAACTTAACCGAAAACTATGCGCTGGCGCAAGTCGGCCCCGATGCGTACATCAACAGCCCGGCGGGCGATGTGAACATTACATCTGGTGTGACGGCGAAGCAAACCGCCAAGGCGACGCCGGTAAAGGATGCCGTGTCGGGTAATACGGCCGGAGTAGGCGCATCCGTGGCGGTAAACGTCGCTTTGGGCGGAACCGCAACCGACTTGTCCGAAGGCGTTTATGTAACGGCCAAGGACCTGCAGTTGGCGGCAACGCAAACCTCTACTACAGAGACCACGGCGGAGGCCGGCGCTTCCGGTGGTACGGCGGTTACACCCGTGGTCGCGATTACCGTAGCCGACCAAAAGAGCGGCGTAAGCATCGGTAACCTGTCGTTGCTGGATATCGCCGCAGCCGACATCCTGGCCAAGCAGACCAACAGCGTCACTACGCTAGCCGCCGGCGACAGTAAGGGCACAAACGTTGCGGTGGGCGCCGCTACCGCGTTGGCCTTCGTGAATGACCAAGCCGTCGCTATGCTCGCCGGCAGCGTGGAAGCCGCCGGTGATGTAAAGGTGGCGGTGGAGCAGACGAGCCGCAGCGAGACCACGGCGACGGCAAGCACGCAAGGCGGCGAAAAGAAGAGCGCACAAACGCCTGAAGACGGCGTCGATAAGAAGGTACAAGATCAGACCGCCTTTGCGCAAGACAAAACGCAGGAAGCGCAAAAGGCCGAAGAGGGTCGTCCGGCGGCGGAGCTTAAAGCATCGCCATCCGCTCAAACCGACGAAGGAAAAGTGAGCGTGGCCGCGGCCATCAGCGTGAACAGCTTGGATACGACGGCGCAGGCTTATACCGCTCCCGGCGCGGCGATCACCGCTGCGGGCAAGTTGACTGTAGAAACCCAGGCCTCTCGCGTCGCCGCGGCGCAGGCGGATGCTTCCATGGTTAAAGCCGGGCAAACCGGCGTGGGCGTCGCCGTGGCAGTCAACACCGTGGACGCCGTAAATACGGCTTACCTCGACAAAGGCGAGTATCAGGCGCAAGGCGTTACCGTGCAGGCGGGCATGCAGCCGAACGCGTTCAACGTCGGATCCGCCTTGGCCACGTCAGGTGCCGGTGCCAAAGAAGTCGGCGTTGCCGGCGCTTTGGCCGTCCAATTGGTGAATACGACCACGACGGCCAATATCGGTGAAGCGGCGCTGATCGATGCGGGCGGCGGCGACGTCGTCGTAACGGCGGAGAGTCGCTCCGGTCAGGCGACGCGCGCCGCACCGGCGGTGGAAAGCGGGAAAGAGACAACAGTGGGCGTCGGCGCATCGGTCGCCGTGTTTACGCTTACCGACAGCGTCACGGCGGAAGTGGGCGCCGGGACGGAACTGGACGGTCTGCGCCACCTTCAGATTACGGCGAACAGCCGCAACAGCTCCGAAACGGAAGCCGAGGCAGGTGCTCAGGGCGACGTCGTCGTTGATTCAGTCGTAGCCGTCGCGAACATCAATCAAACCACTCAGGCCGTTCTGAACGGCGGCGCGGCCTTATCGACCAGCGGTAATGCCCATCTTCTGGCCAACGACGTCGGCTACCACAACGTCACTGCGACCGGCGACACGTCGTCGAGCAATGTGGGCGTAGGTTCATCCGTGGCACTGTTGGTTACCAGCGGCGTCATACAGGCTGCAGCGTCCCGCGATATTGCCGCAGGCGGCGGTCTCAGCGTTTTAGCGCAGGCCGAGCGGTATTACGATGCGCAAGCCGTTGCCGGCGCCAAGGGCGCAGCCGATTTCTCAGGAGAAGACAAAGAAAGCACAAGCAGCAAGGCGTTGCAGGATAACGCCGACGCGCAACAAGGCGCGCCGGAGGACGGCAAAGTGCTGGCGGCTGCCGCTGTGGCCATGAACATCCTGAACGACGACGTGCGGGCCTTCTATAGCGGCAATGCCGCATCCGGCGGAGATATCCGCGTTAAGGCGGTGGGTACCGCCAACTTCAGCACATACGCCGACGCATCCACGGCCGATTTCGACAACGAAACCGGCATCAGCAACGCGGTGGCCTTGAGTGTTTTCCGCAACGATACTACCGCTCAACTGGCCGCGGGCAGCACCGTTACAGGCGCCGAAAATCTGGAAGTCAAGACCGAGACGCAGACAAACACCAATCCTTCATATCTACACAAATTGGCTGCGGAAGCCGTTTCCGGTTCAGGTGCGAAAAAAGCGGGCGTCGCGGGTGCTTATGCGGTCACCTGGTCGCAGGCGAATAATACGGCGTTTATCGGCGAATATGCCGTGTTGGCAGGCGCTAAAAACGTCGTCATTACCTCCGACAACACCGCCAGGTCGGCAGCCAAGGCTTGGGGTGGCAGCGCGGCCAAGGTGGGCGTAGGCGCATCCGTGGCCGTCATCGTCTCGGATAACACATATCAGGCGTACTTGGGCGACGATGCGTACGCTGATGTCGGCAGCCTGACGATTAAGGCCGGCAACAACAATATCGATACGCCGGTGCCGTTTGCGTACGAGCGTTTTGCCGACCTCGATCTGCAGGTATTGCTTAGTTCCAGCAACTACTACACCGAAGCGCTTGCCGGCACGGCGACCGAGCAGACGGCGGTGAGCGGCTCCTTTGTCATCAACTTCCTCAACGATACGATCGAGGCGTACATCGGCGAGTACGCACAGATTGAAAGTTCCGGACCGGTGCGGGTGCAGGCGGTTTGGGACGCCACTGTGCGCGCCGTCAGCGGCGGCATGACGGCCGGGTTCAAAGTCGGTGTGGGCACGGCGTTCACTAATATCGTGAACAGTACGAGCGTATTGAGTGCGTTAAAAACCTACGCCGCTGTCTACGAAGCCAGCTCCGTTGGGATTACGGCTGCGGCCCATACGCAAATCGGCGCCTTTGCCGCCAGTGCCGCAGCTACCGGTTCTACGGCGGTTACCGGAGTTTCTTCTCTTATTGTGTCGAACAACCGTGTGGAAGCGCGGGCCGATGAGTATGCCAGGCTCTACGCCCCGCTCAGTCCCATGATTCCCGGAGAGACGCGGTCGGGCAGCGTTTTCATCACCGCCGAAAACATGTATAAGAGTTGGAATATCGCCGGTGACGCGGCAGGCGGCGGCGACGCGGGCGTCGGCGGTGCGCACGCGACGAATCTGATCAGCAACACCACCCTGGCCGTGATCGACCGCGGTACGGAGGTAGGGGCATTCCACGGTATCGATGCGGCGGCCGTGTCGCAGCAAGACATGACCACCATCGCTGCCGGCGGCGTCGGTGCCGGCAGTGTCGGCGTAGCCGGTTCCACGGTGGAGAACGTTATCGATACCACCACCCACGCCTGGGTGGCCGAAGGCGTCCATATGAACCCGCAGTGGTCGTCCCTCCCACAAATCGTGCATCCGGAGCAGTATGTGCGCATTCAAGCCGCCGATGCCACGGAGATGATCAACGTCGCCGGTGGTGCGGCCTTCGGGGGGAAAACAGGCGTCGGTATGGGGCTCGACGTCACCGTCATCGATAAAAATACGCAGGCATTCATCTTCTCTACGGGTGATCCGCCCACGTACGTGAACGTATACCATACCCTGGAAGTCGCAGCGAAAGCGAGTCAAAACGTCACCTCCGTCGTCGGTGGATTGGGCGGTGGCGGGACTGTGGGCGTATCCGGCGTTAATGCGGTGTATACCGTCACCAACCTCACACGGAGTTACATCGGCGCAATGGCTCAAGTGAACAGCCGGAGAAACGTGTTGGTGACGGCCGACGATGAGAACGACTTGCGTCTGATCGTCGGCAACGCGGCGTTCGGCCCCAGCGCGGGCGTCGGCGCGGCAGGCGCCATCGTCGTGGTGGATAAAATCACCGAGGCGTATATCGATGCGGTCGCCTCCGTGACGGCTCTGGGCAAGGGCACAGGCGTTATGGCGCACACCGGCCTCTATGATGTGAGCTATTCACCGCTCGGCAGCGGCTCCGGCCACATCGGTCGCCCCGATTACAATGTGCATAATCTGACGGGCGACACTTTGGCGGCAGGGGATGACGCTGTCGACAACCCGTCCATGACTCAGGAGCGGTCGGCGACGCCGCAGCAAAGAGAAGTGCAGGGTATTGCCGTAACCGCGGTGACGAAAGATCAAATTGAGAGCATTGCCGTGGGCGGGACCGCTGCCGGAGGTGTGGCGGTATCTGCGGCAGCTACGGTAACCGTGGTGACAAACACCACGCGCGCCTTTATCGACGAAGGTGCGTGGATCAACGGAGATAATGCCGACGCGGCGCCGGAGCAGACGGTGTTTGTCGCAGCGGGATCCGATTTCTATCACCTCGGCATCGCCGGTACACTGGCGGGCGCAGCCACGGCCGGCGTTGGCCCCGGTGCGGACATCTCCGTTGTGCGTAACAATACGGAGGCGTTTATCGGCGCCTGGTCCATGGTCAACGCGGCAGGCGACATCGCCGTAGAGGCTTATGCACACGAAGATATCCTCTCCATTCCAGCGGCGGCGGCCGGAGGCGGCAGCGCCGGCGTAGCGGGTGGAGCATCCATCAATGTCATCGGCAATGCGACACAGGCGTACATCGCCGACGCCGCTTATGTGATTGCGGACGGCAATGTCGGCATTCGAGCGGACGACACCACCGAGATCGACGTCATCGCCGGCAGTTTGGGCATAGGCGGCGGTGCCGGCGTCGGTCAAGCGCTCGACGTCACGGTGATTGAAAAAGAGACGTCGGCCTTTGTCGGCGAGCGAGCGGTAGTGGAGGCCCGCGGGGTGAACGGC
>DUQB01000068.1 GCA_012838035.1 Bacillota bacterium
CGTACGTCGCGCATATCCCTCGCCAACCGCTTCATCATCATCCGGTTGCGCTTTATCACCCGTTCCGGCAAGAAGTTTATGGCAACTGACTTCCAGAGTTTGGAGAACCCGGATGTGCTGGACATGTCGGAAAAAGGGGATCGGGCTTGCAGCGATAACCAAAACGGCGTGGAAGGCGTTATGCACCGCCTGTTGTCCATTTCCGGCAGAGTGATCGTGCTGGCGGGTTGCGGCGCAGTGCTCGCCATGCTGCATCCTCTGATGATCTTGGCCATTGCCGCGTTGCTCGTCGTCAACTTTCTCACCGCGAATAGGGCCAGGCGGTTATATAAGCAGATCAGCGACGCTCTTGCTCCGGTGCGGCGTAAAGTCCATTACTTAACCGAAACCATGAAAGATTTCGCTTACGGCAAGGATATCCGCCTGTTCGGCATGCGTTTTTTTCTATCCGAGAAGCTGGCGCTGCAGCAAAAAGAGCAGTACGAAGGCGCTGTAAAGACGCAGAAGATTTGGCTTACCGCTAAAGGGGTATATGCGACGACCGGTATGTTGCAGGAATTGCTGCTTTATGCTTGGTTATGTCGGCAGGTTATCGCCGGTCGCATCACCATCGGCGATTTCACCATGTACGGCGCGGCCATCCGGGCTTTATCGAGCGCTTAGGCGGGTTGCTCGATGATGTATCGCACATCAAACAGCAGAATGAGATTATCAGCGACTAGCGCGCTTTTCTCGATTACCCCGCTGCGCCGTCCGGCACGGAGATGCCGCCGACGAACCTGCATACCACCGGATGCTCCTTCACCTTTGAGCGTATGTCGTTTCGCTATCCGGGGCGGGAGGAGTATGCGTTGAAGGACGTTTCTCTGGCGATCAAAGCAGGGGAACGCTTGGCTGTCGTAGGACTGAACGGCGCGGGAAAATCCACTTTCGTCAAGCTGCTCACTCGCTTGTATGAGCCTGAGTCCGGACGTATTCTACTCAACGGTACGGATATCCGTACTTATGACAAGCAGGCGTATTACGGTCTGTTCTCCATAGTCTTCCAAGACATTCGACTCTTTGCATTCAGCGTAGCGGAAAACGTCGCTATGCGCGAGCATTGTATAAGGATGCGCCGGTGCTGGTACTGGATGAGCCTACGGCGGCGCTCGATGCTCTGGCCGAGGAAAGACTCTATCGGGAATTTGATGCGCTCATCGGCGCTAAAACAGCCATTTACATCTCCCATCGTCTTTCGAGTACTCGCTTTTGCGATCGTGTCGCGCTGTTTGACGCGGGTGACATTGTAGAGCTGGGAACGCATGAAGAACTGATGCGCAATGGCGGCAGGTATGCGGAACTGTTTACGCTGCAGTCCGGCTACTATAGGGATGAGACGGCCTAGGTCGACGCCCGGCATTGGTATGTTAAGGAAGGGAAACCTGCGACATGAGCAGCCGATTTACTAATGTGTATCCGGTTATGGGCTACTTCTACGGGCTGGTTGGGCAGTATCGGAAGTCCTACTTCCTTTTGGTCGCGGCCAATATGCTTTGGCGCGGCCTAACGCCTTTCGTGAATATTGTCTTACCATGTTCATTATCGATGAGCTGGTGGGCGCAA
>DUQB01000069.1 GCA_012838035.1 Bacillota bacterium
GGCGTTTTGGTGGCGACTTCTACGATTATGAAACCGGTAAAGTGACCGCGACAGATCCAAAGAATGTCGAGGCGTTCACTTGGTTGACGGAGTATGGTATGCGTTATGGCCTCGCTACGATCAATGAGTTTAACTCGCGCTATGGCAAGTACTACGCTGCTGACTCGGCACTGTTTCAAGGAGTGGAGTCCATGCAAGTGTTGTATAGTAACACGCCGGGACATGCACAGATGTTTGCGCCCGACCTGGAGCTCGGGCATGGGTATCTGCCGGCGCCTGAAGGGCAGAGCCTACCTTTTGGCTGGCTTGGCGGTTGGCAAATGGGGATACCCAACGGATCGCAGCACCCCGAGGAGGCTGCACGGTTCCTTCTCTGGCTAATCGAACCTGAACAACAGCAGGAATGGCAAAAACGCAGCGGTTTTATCATGCCGCGTATCTCAGCAAACAACCTGAACTTATTGCCTAAAGAATCCCATTTCTATGTAGATATGCTCATGGCGGCGAAATACTACCGGCCTACCATCGCCCCTGTAAACGCATACAACAATCAACTTCTGGCAGGATTAATGGATATTCTAGCTGGGAAAACCACGCCGATCGAAGTCCTCACGAACGTCGAACGCAATATCCAGGGTATGCTGTAATACTTGTTCAGATCTAACACAGGCATTGAGCAGTCGTGTGGGAGGAGGGCGATAGCCCTCCTCTGTAAATGTGTGTCAGGCATATCTGCAACGCCTTTACCGCTTACGACAGAAATCAGGTACAGGAGCGAAAGGCACGAGATTTGATGAAAATTGGCCAGTGTACAAAGCAAACCATCAAGCTTAAGTTGCGGGTCGATATTCCAAGCCGCATCTCCGTATCTACCGATACGTCATTAACCGGGCTATGATGAGAGCTTGGTCCTGTTGGATGGAATCTGTGACAAAAGCTGAACGAAGTTGGCCGCAATAAGTCGAAATTGCACAAGCCGGTTGGACGCAATCTGTTCAGCTGCTGGGAAGAAACCAGCTCAACGGATTTTTCCTTGGCCGCCGGGGAAAAACTGAGCCTGCAGAACAAAAGCACTTCACACCACCTGTTCAACAGATCTACTAAAATTTTTCTCTGCAGCAGGACTAGGCGCAGACAGAGACGAATACGGGGGTTGAAACAGTTTCAATGCCGGCTGTTTCAGTATTGACCGGCAAGATGAGGGAAAGTGGGGCGAACAGAATGAGGAGTGTTTACCGGGCCGTAAGAAGCAGTCTCCCGTCGCTAAGTCTAGTCCTGTTGCTCATGGTCGGTCTGTATGCTCAAGTTTTCTCCGCCGAGGTCACATTGACGGTATGGTTCAGCGGGACAGGGCTGAACAAAGACATTTTCCTTTCACTGGTGGAACGATACAACACACTGCAGAATAAGGTTTACGTTGATGCCGAAAGCATGGATTACAACAAGATGCTGGTAGCCATCACGGGAGGTATGCCGCCGGATCTCGGCCAGATAGCGGGAGAAGGCGTCATCGATCTGGCCAGACGCGGGCTGTTGCAGCCGTTGCCGCGTTACATCCAGGAACACCTTATGCTGAAAGATATCGCGCCGGTCAAAATCAAAGAAGCAACCTACAACGGTTTACTATACGCTCTGCCAACGTACCCCATCGACATCAACGGCTCATTGGTCTGGAATAAAGAACATTTTGCCGTCGCCGGAATTAATCCTGATTTACCGCCCTTAACCATCAAGGATTTGGAGCTCTATGCCGCCAAATTAACCAAAGTGAACGGGGAAGGCAGAATCATGCAAGCCGGTTTTATCCCGTGGAACGCCGTCGGCTCAAAACCGTTTACCTGGGGCTGGCGCTTCGGCGGCGATTTCTACGACTATACAACAGAAAAGGTGACGGCGACCCATCCGAAAAACATCGAGGCGTTCACCTGGTTGGCGGATTACGGCATGCGCTACGGCTTAGCCGCCATCAATGAGTTCAATGTACGTTACGGCAGGTACTACGCCGCGGATTCCGCCCTGTTCCAGGGAGCGGAGTCCATGCAGGTGCTGTACAGCAACACACCGGGACACGCTCGGGCGTTCGCCCCGCATCTGGAACTCGGACACGGTTATCTACCGGCGCCGGAAGGACAAAGCCTCCCCTTCGGTTGGTTGGGCGGTTGGCAGATGGGCATACCCATCGGTGCCCCACACACTGCCGAGGCGGCCGAGTTCCTCCTGTGGTTGATGGAACCGGCGCAACAGCAGGAATGGCAGAAACAAGGCGGATTCTTCCTACCGCGCATCTCAGCGAACAGTCTGAACCTGCTGCCGAAAGAGTCGCATTTTTACGTCGATATGTTGTTGGCGTCGCAGTACTACCGTCCCGCCATCGGTCCGGTAAACACGTACAACAATCAATTGCTGGCCGGCTTGATGGACATCCTGGCTGGCAAAACCACGCCGGTGGAGATGCTCACCAATATCGAGCGCAACATCCAAGGCCAACTGTAGAACATGAATCGCACACCGGTGGGCGCACCCAACGCCCACCGGACACATTATTGCAGCGACCTGTTTACCCAACATCGGCTGTGCAACAACGAGAAGGAGCGTGATAGTATGCAAACCCAACCTTACGACGTCATCGTCTGTGGTGGAGGTCCGGGCGGAATTGCCGCCGCCGTCGGAGCGGCGCGTTTAGGCGTACGCACACTGCTGATCGAAAGGTACGGTTTCCTCGGTGGCGGCGCGACGGCCATGCTGGTCAATCCCTTCATGCGGTACACTGCCGGCAAGAAGCAAATCATCTTCGGTGTTTTACAGGACATCATCGCCGAGCTGGAAGCCATGGGCGCCTATGGAGCGCCACGTCAAGCCGGCGCCTTTGATACGGAAGCATTTAAGCTGGTTGCCGAGCAGTTATGTCTGAAAGCCGGCGTGCAGGTTCTCTATCACGCATTCATTACGGATGTAACCGTAGACGCCGCTGGATGTATCCAAGAGGTCGAAGTGGCGACCA
>DUQB01000070.1 GCA_012838035.1 Bacillota bacterium
CATAATCTTTTCACCTAGTTCCGTGGGACCGACAACTTGAGATACGACGCTAATCCACGGATAACGCGCTTCAAAACGTCGAATGACCTCTTCAATTAATGGGATGCGATCACCTGTCCACCCGTTGAGGAAGTTTATGGTGACTTTTTGCGGCGTCTGAGCAATAGTCGACAGTTGCACGCCAAAGAGTAGGAGAATCCCCAATGATACGCAGATAATCCGACACGCCGTTCTGCCTTTAATCCGCTTCTGATCCACAGCACATCACCTTTCTAAATAGAGAAGTCATCGGTTCAAAAAGAAGTAGAAAGGAGCCGTTAAGACGCCGGTACGAAAACTGCAGCTTCACCTCCCGGAGCAATTTTGCGCCGCTGTGTACATCCGCCAAACCGGATGTGAATGCAGCAGGCCTGCCGGTCGTTCTATCCGGCGTTTTGCCTTTATATCGCGCGGCAAGTTTACGCGCAATGACCACAAAACCAATATTCGGCAGGACTATATGCTCTCCTTGCCGAATCCTGAGTAAACTTTAGTTAAAGTCATTAGCCGGTAAGAGGTGGTGGGTCTGTAATGGAAAAACCAACCATTAATATGATCGCAGCGCGTGCAGGCGTAAGTATCGCCACTGTCTCCATGGTGCTTAATGAGAAAGGACATATCAGCGAAGAAACGCGTCACCGGGTAAAGCGTATCGTCCATGAACTGGGTTATCGTAGACGCCAAAAAGACGGCACCATCGGTATTGCGAGCAATACTCCGGCAAAATACGTTACCCACCTGCTACAAGCGGCTTCGGAGCATGGCTACGCCCTACGCCGTTTTACCTTTCCGGAAACCGAAACGTGCGATTGTAACCTTGGCGTCAACATAGCCGGCGTCATCGTCTATGGCGGCCACTGGAATCCGCAGGTGCTGGATGCCTTTAGCCAGCGATACCCTACCGTCTTAATGGGAGGATCCATTCCCTATACCCAGGTGGACTCCGTATGGGTAGATAGTATTGAAGGTATCGGCTTGGCGGTCTCTCATCTCATCACCAAAGGTCATCGGTCATTGGCCCTCATCAACGGGCCGGCGGACTGCATCAGCAGTTGGGAAAAGGCGATCGGCTTTGAGCGCGCCGTCAGCAGCAAGCCGGGACTAGGCATAAAGACCGTTATTGTGGAAGCAACCGGATTTAGAATGGAACACGGCAGAATCGCCGCCCGCCGCGTACTAGAGCAACTGCCTGATGTGACCGGTATCATCGCCAGTGACGGTAATCTGGGATTCGGCGCTTTGGAAATGCTCCGGGAACTCCACATCCAAGTGCCTGATGATATTTCTTTGGTGGTGTTTCGCGATGCCGTACGAATGAAGAGCGCCATGCCGCCGTTAACGGCTATTGGTTTACCAGAGATAAGCATGGCTAGAGAAGTTATTTTACATTTGGTCCGGCGTATTCAAGATCCCTACGCAGACGGCAGACGGTTGTTGCTTAAGCCCACCCTTGTGGAACGAGACAGCGTCGCCACGCTGGTCCGCTGAGCTCGCCTTTCGTCGGACGCGACTAACAAGAAACCTGTAACGCTTAACCCTCGCTCCAGCGGTGGTCGGCAACCACTGAACCGACAAAATGCAGCCCATCGGTTGCCGCTGTACGAGTATCGTCGTCTTTGTCACAAACCAACTTGACTATGGAGCGAAGAAAGGTCACACTAGTACTATCGATTATCCCTTACAAATAAACATCGTTACTCATCAACGTGTCAGAAGGAGTGTCGCGCAATGAAACAGTTAAGAGTGGCCATCATCGGGCAAGGCCGCAGTGGCCGTAACATCCACGGCAGGTACTTGTTAAGCGATCCTGAGCGGTTTAAGGTCGTCGCGGCAGTCGATGAGCTCGAAGAAAGACGCGTCAGAGCGGCAAGCGAGTATGAAGGATGCGATACATACGCAGATTACCGCGAGCTTTTGGGGCGCAAAGATATCGACCTGGTAGTCAACTCCTCATACAGCCATTTGCATGTACCGATCTCCATCGATCTGCTCAATCACGGCTTCAACGTGCTCTGCGAAAAGCCACTGGCTCGCACGGTGGAAGAAGTCGATCGCGTGGCCGAAGCTGCCGAAAAGTCCGGCAAGGTGTTCGCCGTTTTCCAACAGTCACGCTACGCCCCCTATTTCCAGCAAGTAAAGAAGGTCGTCGACTCCGGAGTGCTGGGTCGCATTGTGCAAATCAGCATTGCGTTTAACGGATTCGCCCGTCGCTGGGACTGGCAGTGCATTCAGGACATGTACGGCGGCAATCTCTTAAACACCGGTCCGCACCCTGTAGATCAAGCCCTCCAGTTCTTTGGTCAAGATACCATGCCCAGAGTACTTTGCTTCATGGATCGCGTCAACACCTTCGGCGACGCCGAAGACTATGTCAAGCTCATTCTCTCCGGCCCCGGCAAGCCGGTCATTGATCTGGAGATTTCGTCTTGCTGCGCCTACCCGCATTTCACCTACAACATCCAAGGCTCGCAAGGCGGCCTGAACGGCAACATGAAGCACATCGATTGGAAGTACTTCAAGCCTGAAGAAGCTCCTGAGCAAAAGCTCATCTCCGAACCGTTGTTTAAGGAAGACAGAACGCCTGCCTACTGCGGCGAGAAACTCACCTGGTACGAAGAGAGCTGGGATGTACCGGAGCGCCAGTCCGACCTGTTCCATACCATCTCGGGCGCCTACTACAGCATGCTTTACAAAACACTTACCGAAGGCGCGCCGCTGGAGGTCACTCTGGAGCAGGTACGGCAGCAGATCGCCGTCATCGAAGAGTGCCATCGGCAAAATCCGCTGCCCAAAAAAAGCTAAGCCGCTCTAAAACTCTAGGAGTACCAAAAACCCACGCACTATTGAAGCGCGTGGGTTTTTACTTGCCTACCTAATTTAGAGGACCTTTACCGGGCATAACAACCCGTATGGCGTAAACTGATACTCATCCGTCCAGGTTTTGGAGTTGGCGCGGAAACTGCCCGGGCCCACCGAGGTGAGCGTCCTACTTTGGCTGTGATGTAATGGACCAAACGCGTTTTGCAGGCTCGATACGACGTCCACAGCCACCGTGTTCACACCTGGTTTCAGGCAGCCCTGCAAATCGACCACCCACGGGCGCCACGGCAAGGCTTTCGGTGCGGCGCCGTTGACGGCGATACGCAGCAGACTGCCGGCGGCCTCGGAAAGATCCAACCAACGATGTTTACCATCCACCTGGAGCACATAACGCATGGCGCCTGTGTAGAAGGGGTAACCTTGCTCCACCCAAGATCCCGGCTGCAGCGTTTCGGGCTCCCGACCGATGACAAAACCGTTTTCACGTTGCCATACGCCAAAGGAACCCAGCAGGTAGATCTCTTCGACCTCCGCTCCGGCAGGGCCTGCGGTAAACGTCAAGGTAATGCTGTTCTCTCCCCTACGCACAAATTGTCGAATATCCAAAGCGCCGAAGCCCGGATCGCGCAACCACTCCATAGCCACATTCACGCCCTGCGCACTCAGAGCAGGTTGGGTCACAACCTGTCCGTTGACCATGACGGTTTGTTTCTCCGGCTGTTCAACCACCAAAGCCAGGGTAGCCGGCATTTCCTCTATATAGAAGCGATACTCCAGTTGCACTGGTACCGTTTGGTACGGTTCCCGATTCGTAAGGTAGCGATACGGCTGGATGTTGGTGTTCATCCCGCATGCCTTTAATACTGCCTCACGTACAACCACGGTGGGTTGCTTTTCGGAAGAAAACGGCTCTCCGGCCAATATGGCATAGCAATAATCCAAAGTCAGCACGTTCGGGTGCAACCTAGTAAACTCCCAGGGACCTACCGACTCTTCCACTGCATCCGACGCCAAGCTTCCCGGCGCGCCGGGATAACCGGCAGCCCGTGCATTGGCTACCGGATTCTGCACTGTGTCTGTGCTAAAGGATGCGTTCCCTGCATCATCCAAACCTTTACCGATGCTCAACAGCAGACTGGCGGCAGGAGGGGCCTGCCATTTCAGCGTGATGCCCGTCGCGTTTTGTTCGAGCACTTCCACGGCAGCCCAGGTAAAGGATGAGGCTTGGCCCGCCTTAAGCAACTCCACTGCGCCGGTTGTGGGATCAAAGACGGTTACATCACCTGACGCCGGGATATGTATGCGCAACGTATGGCTCGCTTCGACGTCCTTGCTAGCCAGAAAGTACAGGTTGCGCTCACCTGCCGCCCGGTGTTGGAAGAGGATCTGCGGAGCCGGTTCTCCATTCGCATCGGTTACCGTCAGCTGTCTCTGCACATTGGCATCCAGGTACTCAAGTAAGGCTTCGACATCAGCCACCTGCCGTATGCCGGGCAATCCGGTCACCTGGTCGGCTTGCGCCGCGATCTCGGCATCCGCCACGTACGCTACTCGACCGCCGCCGGCCAGGAAGGTGGCGAGCAACTGCGCGGTCGTGGGCTCAAGAGTTAAGCAATATGGCAATATGACGGTTTGGTAGCGCATCCGGCCGACTTTCAGCGTGTTACCTTCTATTGAGCCGAAATCGGCGAGCACCAGTTCATCGCCAAGGTCGAAGTCGCGCTGAGCCGCGAGTAAGGCTTCCATAACTTCTAAGAAGCGATCGCCGTACTTGCCGGCTGCCTCCAAAGCTGCGGCATAGCCGGGATGTTCCGACTTGGCCGGTAACTGCGCCCAAATGGAGCTCATCGGGTGGAGCAGCAAGGTGGAGGTTTGATACTCGCCGCGCTGGGTAAACCAGCTGCAACGCGCGGCATAGTCGTTAAACACGCGATAATCTTCCCAATAAGGTTGCGCCCAGCTGATGTTCGCCGGGTAATCACGTTTGCGCTCGCCCACCATAGAATACAGAGTCAAGTGCTGATTGAGGAACGTAATACCTAATGCGAAGTGGAAATCGGCAATCCACTTTTGATCGGCGAACGACATGCTGTGCCCAGCGGTGCCGAAGATTTCGCACAGCACCCGCGTCCGGCCCATTTGATGCGCCACGCTCGCCACCTGCTTCAGGGTAAGCGCGTTATTGGTGTGCCGACCCAAATGATCGATCCCAGGCAATTGCATATACGGATAGTGCGGCATGCAGGCCCCCGATGGAATCACCTGCGTCACCGGATGGTCTTCTTTCAGCAAGTGGCCGGTCATCTGTATGCCGTTGGCCTCGCACCAAGCGCCGTAAGGTTTAATGAAGTTGTCTCGGAAAAGGATGGTGAGGGTGGCCCAATAGTCGTGTCGTACTTGTGCGCTTCCGGCGCCGGGTAAAAAGAGCTCAGGCAACCGGTCTTCAATGTCATACCCCCAGAGCTCCCGAAAGCGTTGGGGCAGCAACGTGGTCCACGGAGTGGGAAAACCTCCGGATATAGGCGATATGTTGGGTTCATCCGTGAAGATACCCGGCGCGTTCGGACCGAACAGATGGCCGAACCGGGCTTTGTAAGCCTCATTGGTGCACTGAAGGAAAGCTTCCGTCACCTGGGCGTCTAGTAAATCCACGTACGACTCGCCGTTGTAACGGGGTTGGCCGCTTCGTGCCGTGAGCATTTGGCAGAGCATGTAGCTTCCGGACGCCTCACCTTCGGGCACAGCGTTCAGCTTGGTATAGCCCACTAGCTGACCGTCATCCATTTCCAACTGATACAGGGTCCGCAATGATCCCGGCTTACTGTTTGTCGGCGGATTTAACCAAGCGGTGGAAATAGTCGCCGCATCGCCGATGACGGCCTCCAGGCCCTTAATGCGGTAAGCGTCGCCTAAAGCGGGTACCATGCCGCCGGCAAAGCCGCTGGGCCATTTATCTTCATCATAAAACCAAGCTTCCATATCGTACTCCAGCGCGGCGGAGATGCCGGCTGATACGGCGTTCATCCACTCTTCGCCCAAATAGGGGGTCTCCAAACCTACGCGAGAGTGCATAAAGAAGCCCCCAAAACCCTGTTCATGCATGAGCTCGATCTGTCGCCGCACCTCAGTAGGTGTCAGCGTGCCGTTCCACGACCAAAACGGCGCCGGTCGATACTGCTTGCCCGGATTACGGAAGTCTCTGAGGTCCATGTTATCTCTCCTTAGGGTAATCGACGGCTACCCGGCGCATTGCGCTTCTGCGCCGGGTAACCCGCCGTGTGGTACTACTGTTGCAAAGTAGCCGACACTACCTTAAACTGATCGGACATGTTCGCTAATGCGGCTGAAATTGCCGTCTCGCCCCAAATTGCCTGTAACGTATGGGTTTCTAGAACAGTCCACAGATCCCTGGTGAGTGTATACGGCGAACGAGCCTGTTCGATTCCCGTCAATAAGGAAGCTCTGGATACGGGCATCGTCCGGCTGGGAAGCCACGCTGTCTGTATGACGCGAGCCGAGGGGGGGACGACACCGGTCATTTCCACGCGTTTCTGCAAGGCTTCCCGGCTGGAAAAGAACTTCAACACTTCCCATGTCTCCGCCTTCACTTTGGAGCTGGAAAACATGAACCAACCGATGGCGTTCACGTAGTTGCCTTTGCCGCCCGGGCCTTCGGGCAACGGTGCCACATCCCATGTAAAGGCGTCAATAGAGGAGAATGTATCCATCGAGACGCTGTTGCTTTGCACCATCGCCAAGGTTTGATTTGCGAAACCACCGGCCAAGGGGAACGAGTTGTTCAGCGCCTTGTTGGGCGCCGCTTCCGAGCTCACCATTTCCGCCAGCCACTCCAATGCCCTCACCACCGGAGTACTGTCCCCGATAAAGGCTTGAGGATCATTCCAGTCGTCCACCAGGTCGCCGCCGAAGGCCCAAATGACGGGAGCCCAGTTGCGATTGGACGGTATGCGATAACCATACCGGGTGACCGCCCCTTCACTGTTTTTCATGGTAAGCCGTTTGGCGTTACGCATTAAGTCTTCATATGTCCAACCCGGTTTGGGCTGTGCCAAGCCCGCATTGTAGTATTGGTCGACATTGTAGAACACCGCGCCCAATTGAAAGTCGAAAGGTAAAGCGTATAAGCCTTGGTCTAGGCGAAACATGTCGAATACGGCCGGATAGAAATCCTGAAACTGTGAAGCATTTTGCTGTACATAAGGCGTAAGATCCTCAATAATCCCCAGGCGCGCCCAATCCAGAATCAGGTAGGGATCCATAAAGCCGATGTCGATAGGGGTGTTGCCGGCCAACATGACCTGCATTTTCTGCGCGACCGTGCTGCCGGTGGTGGGTACCAGCTCTATGTCGATGTGCGGGTTGGCCTGTTCGAACTCGGCTACCATCTGTTCCTGCCATTCCAAATAGGCCGGGCGGTACTCGGCGAGCATCACGACCTTTACCTGCGCCGCAATACCAAGGGACGTCATTGCCAACACCAGAACCATAGACAGAAGTGTCTTTAAAGTTAAACTCCGCATGCTGAACCCTCCCGTCAAATGTTGCTTATTTGGACCAAACGGTGTGAAGTAACTCTCTTTCGCTACAAGCAGATCTCCACCTGCATTTTTCCATCCACATATCGTATCTCAGTGAGCGTACGGCTGCGAAAAGATAACGCGGGGCAATCAAGAACGCACATACGCGTTTACACTTGCGCTTTCACTACGCAAGTTGATTTGTTACAGTTTTTCTACTCGCACGTAGTCGAACTCGACATCCGCATAGTCACTGCGCAGGGAGACTACACCCGCGTTGTTGACCGGGCCGGCGAAATACGCCTTGCCTTGATAAATCAGGGACAGACGCCCGTTGTCGTACACTGTGCCGATGTAACGCCAGTCCGCGTCCTCATCGGTTTTGCACCAAATCATCAACTCCAGCATGTCCGTTTTTTCGCGCACTTCCACCCGCACGGTATACCAAGTGTTTTCCGCCATGCCGGGTAAACCGGGAGTATCGATATAGCGGCCGGGTATGGGGTTGAAGTAGTTGGCGGACGACGGTAGTCCCGCTCGGTATGCATGGACCGACATGCGTGCGATTTGCCAGGTGCGATTCGCCTCGACAAACCGGAGTTGGACGACATACCAGTCCCGATAGTCGTACGAGGTGGGAAATTCCGCGGAGTTCCAGTTGAGCAGAAGGCTTACGCCGAACCCTCCCGATATTCCCGGTCGCCAACGAATTTTCGTCGCCCGGAAGCGGGTTTCCACCGCAAAATCCCCATAGGTTTTCCACTCGGGATTATGCACGCGAAAGACATTTTGCGGCGCTTGTCCGTTGGTTGCCGGATTCCCGGCTTCGCCAAAGGTACTGGCGCTCGATTTATACGATTCGTAAGCGCGATTGAAAGGAAATGGCGAATCGGGGCCGAGCAGCCCTTCGTGCGCCTCCGAGATGGTTCGTCCGATGCCCTCCTCGATGATGAACGCACTGCCGCTGGTAACCTGCCAAGTCTCTCCCGGAGTGGAGAGGGCTCCTGAGATCCTGTAGATTTGAGCTGTTCGCTCGAAGTCGTCTTCATACCACACCTCGCCCGGCGTCGGCTGTTGTGCGGCTACCTGAGCGCAAACGACGAAACACAGCAAGAACACGAAGCACCAACGGTTGTGACACACTTGGTTCACCCTTTCTTTTATTTTTAGTTCCCTTACAGATTAGCTAAAACACCACATAGAGCCATGAGATAGAGAATATACTGCACAATGGACCGACAACAACCGGATGCCGATCCACTTCTCAAATGACGCACTACGACATGAAGCAGGCGCAATCCTGCACTTTGCCGCACATGGAATCAGTTATCGGACGATAGCGGCGCCACACGCGCCTAGACGCCGAAATACGGGATGTGGCCGGAACAAGCGCTTCTTGCTCCGGCCACAGCGAGGTCTCTAAGCGTTACGACGCAGCCAGTGAAAAAAGGGACTCCAGAACTACAGCCACGCCATCCTCCTTATGGTGCGCCGTGACATGCTTCGCCACCTGCTTTACCGCATCGACGGCATTACCCATGGCCACGCCGAATCCGGCTGTTCTAATCATATCCACATCGTTGTGCTGATCGCCAAAGGCGATGGTAGCCTCTATGGGAACGTCCAAATAGTCGGCCATCCACCGCAACGCCGTGCCTTTATTCACTCCACCTGCAGTCACTTCCAACAAGGTGGGCGTGGAAAGCACCGCTTCATAGCCAGGCAACTTCCGCTTTACTTGCTGTAGGATCTCTTGATTTACCGCTCGGGCAATGATGGTCATCACCTTAGGCGCCGCCACATCCGGCCACTTTTCTGGTATCGGCGCGGTAGCGATGTCAAACCGGCTGGTCTGTGACAAGTAAGGTTCCTCGTAGGGCGTGAAGTACCAGCATTCATCCGAGAAAACATCGCAGTGGTCATTTAGACCCAGCTCTTGAAAACAAGCCAGCACCTCTCGAACCTGAGCGGGTTGCAACCAAGCTCGATAGAGCTCTTTTCCCGTCGGTTGTTCCGTAATGAGCGCTCCATTGTAGCCGGCTAACAGATGGGGAAAGTCGATGGCCGCGGTGACGACTTTGGCCGTAGCCGGAATACGTCCGGTGATGATGCATATATGGACGCCTTGCTGCGCCAACTGCCGTAAGGCAGACAAATTGCGCGGAGAAAGCACGGCATTTGCGCCCAACAATGTGCCGTCCAAGTCTAAAGCAACCAAGCGGTAAGCCAATTTTAATACACCCTGTTCAAATGCCGTAATTGCGCACATGCGGTTGAGAAACAAAGGAGTGACGCTGCGCTTGAGGTGCGCAACGCCACCAGCTTCATCCACATCCTATTCAACAGAGAACCTGCTGTCGGAGTACAACGCCGCCTTCGCGTCGGTACGTGCCGAGACCGTTGGACTTTTTTACTCAGCCCAGTATTTAATATCTGAGAAAAGAGTTGTGGATCTATTGGTACGAACGGAGATGTACTCTCCCGACGTATACACATCGTCTGCCACTTCGCCGACTAAAACGTTATCTCTATAGACGCTCAGCTTTTTTGCTTCCCCATCGACCACAAAGCGGTAGGTATGCTTAAGCGGCAATTTCGTCGTATCAATCGGCCAGCCTGTATTAAAGGAATATATTATCCTAGCCGCATTCGCGGTGACACGGTAGATGTCGATTTTAGTAGCATCCTGCCAAATCATGTAGCCCGATTGCCGTTGTACGGCCGCACCGTCGCTGCAGAGCACATGCAGACCACCGTTCATAATTCTTCTCTCTCCGTCGACTGCAAACTCGCCGGTCCATTCGTAGATATGCTTCGCGCCCTGCTGCGGCAAGGCTACGTAGGCGTTTGTGTTATTGCCTTCTCGGGTGGTGTGTAACAAACCTTCATCGGTTACCGCCCAATCCCCTGTTTGGAATATCCACTGATCGAAAGCCGGCACCTTAACCTCAGCAGCGAAACCCATTGCGCCATACAGCATAATCAAACTCAGCACGAATACCGGAAATACATGAATACTTGTCCGATTCCTCCTATCAACGCCTCCCATAATTCATAAACGGCTCTTTGCCATACCTCACCTACGTGCCCATTCATCTCGAACTTGCCGCCGTTGCCCCCCACCTTCACAAATAGGCACCCACACTGACGGCGCATAATCCCTGCAGCCGCGACGCAGCGGCCCGGCGACGTGCTTGCCTTTTCATACCACGTTTGTCGCAAACGCCTACGCCGTCCACCTTAACGATCTACCCTCATACTACTTCCTTGCATCCTGAATATCTCCTGCAGCCTGGCAGCCAGGTCGCACTTATGGTTGCAGAATAGCAGCCGGCCTTTATGTTGTGCGAGTAGGCGTTGTTCTGCCGTTAGGCTCATCTACGCCTATAACAGGACGCCTTCTTTATGTTCGTCGGTAGAAAGAAGAGGGCTTATGGGCTGAGGTAGCACCTGGCTTACCTGCTTCATTTTTTATATACTGGGAAATGAGGAAAGTAATACTGTACCAGGCTATCAAGTGCAGGAGGTAACCCCATGGCGAAACAGAAGCGAACCCTCATTATCCTCGTTCTCATTGCGGCAATAGCCATCGCAGGTTATCTGCTGCTACGGCCAAAGCAGCTGCCCGAGTTATTGGTCCATTACATTGACGTAGGACAAGCCGACGCCATTCTCATTCAAGCGCCTTCCGGGAAGAACATCCTCATCGATGCCGGCAACAACAACGACGGCGACATGGTAGTAGCCTACCTTAAAGAACATCACGTTGATCACTTAGATTATGTGATTGGTACGCACCCGCACGAGGATCATATCGGCGGCTTGGATGTCGTCATCCGGCAGCTTTCTGTGGGTAAGGTCTATCTTCCACATGTAACGCACACCACTAAAACCTTTCAAGATGTTCTACTGGCGATTGAAGCCAAAGGGCTCAAAATCTCTACAGCTGCTTCCGGCGTTACTCTGGATGTGGGACCCAACGTTCAGGCGGCATTCTTGTCGCCGCTTCGAGAGAAGTACGACGAGCTCAACAATTACAGTGCCGTACTGCGGTTGGATTACGGTAACACGGCGTTTCTTTTTATGGGCGATGCCGAAGTGCTGGTTGAGGAGGATATTCTAGCCGCCGGCTTAGATGTAAAGGCCGACGTGCTCAAGGTAGGCCACCACGGCAGTACCACTTCCACGTCAGCCACCTTTCTCGCCGCGGTAGATCCGGACATTGCGGTCATCATGGTCGGTGCAGGCAATTCATACGGTCACCCCCATCGAGAAATCATCGATCGTCTACAGGCAGCGCGGATAGTGATGCTGCGTACCGATCAGCTGGGGCACATTGTGCTAAGCAGTGATGGGCGCCGTATCAGCAGTGACAAGTTGCATTCCCCCGTTACCGGCCAAGGGTCGGATGGCACAACAAGAACGTCCGGCACCGCCCTGCCTCCTCAGACCGCCGCGCTTATCGGAGCCGCTGAAACATCTCCTGCGCCGCGCACTTCTGAGCAGAACAAACCCACGGCAGAAGCCGCCGCCTCGCCGCGCATCGAAATCGTGCATATCGATCTGGTCGGTGAAGTTGTTACGCTGAGAAACAATGGCGATGCTCCGGTGGACCTAAGCGGGTGGAAACTAGTGAGCGAGAAGGGTAACCAGACGTACGTCATCCCAACCGATACGCTACTGGCTGCCGGAGCCGAGCTGAAAATCATCAGCGGGCCCAATGCCCAGGCAGGAGACGGCCGACTGGTCTGGAACCAGAGTAACATATGGGCCAATTCCGGAGATCCCGGTGCGCTCTACGATCCCCAAGGAGAGTTGGTTGCGCGCTATGAATAACAAACGTTTGATCATCGACCGCTTCGAAGGGGAGTTTGCGGTAATGGATTACGGCGGTACCATGTTTAACCTACCCCGGGAATTACTGCCGCCTACCGCCAAAGAAGGCGACGTCCTTATCCTGCAGCTGTCGATTGATAACGCGACGACCCAAGAGAGGCGAGAGCACATCCGGCGCCTGATGGACAGACTCTGGGAATAAGGCGTCGGAGTTTTGCGCCGATGTTTCCTGCCGGACTAAACGCCGGTTAGGACCGTTCGCCCCGCAGGAAAGCAATACTGCGCCTACGCCGGTTAAAATGGTATGGCGCTTTTTTTATCCATGCTGCAATACCTGCGTCAAATGCTGCTCAACTCGCTGCCTTAATACCGCCATGGGAATGAGCGGCAGACCAAACTCTTGCCAAGGCGCATAGTACGACAGTTTAGGTAGACAAGAGCCCAGTATCGCCTCAATATCCCAATAGGGTTGGTATGTAAAGCCGGGAACCCGCTCCTCATAAAACTTTAGGAAGCGCTCGGCTACTTCGTATCCATACATTAAGGCCAGGTTGATGCGGCAGTGCGCTAAATCGACGCCTGCCGGGCCTCGGCAAGCATTGATCCAATCCACCACGCCGCTGATCTGATCGCTCTGCCACAGCACGTTGGTGGGATGATAATCGCGGTGGATGAACACCTGGTACGCTGCAGGTTCTCCCGCTTGTAGCAAACGAAGGGCCTTTTCCCACAGATAAGGTTGCTTAGCCCATGCAGGTACGCCCAAGTACCTGCGATCCAGCCAACTGCGATACCGCCAGTTCAGCCGCGGCGCCTGATACTGGTGGATGCCGGCTAGCTGAGCGGCTAACCGCTTCAGCCAAATATCCATACAAGCCGGTTGCAGCTGCACTTTACCGGGAATATGCGTCATCAACACCACAGGCGCACCGAATCCCGCATCGTAACTTGCAAAACCTATTAACCGCGGTGCCGGCAAACCCGCTTGCGCCGCTGCCAAAAGCGCAGCCGCCTCGTGTTCTGCTAAATCCGCCTCAATATCCAACCAAGCTTTGTTATCGAGCACTCGCAGTACGCCCCTGGGCGTAGCCGGATCTCGTACCGAAGCAACGCGGAAGATGGACGACGATGTCGAACCTTGCATACGTGTCATAATAATATGATGCGCCTTAACGCCTAGTTGGTCGCCGAGCCAGGCGTAAGCCTCCGATGGGAATACCTGAGAATTGGTATGCATATGCGTTCCTCTGCTTTCTTGTCTCCGGCATGGTTGTCGCAACTGTATCGAGCCATGTCCCCCCCTCCCTGGTTTAGCTGGGCCTGAGAGCAAAATAGAGGGTATGGATCCCCAATGTTTAATAGAATCCAGAGGACACAGCGCCTCTACGGCCATGCAGCACGCCGCAGTCGGCCTGAGCTTGGCGTACCTTTGTCCATTTAGATCGTACAGGAAGCGTGATCTTTTTATGGCATATGAACGCAGAGAGTATCCGGATTGGTCGTGGTCGCACTCGCGCCAACGCACTTTTCAAGAGTGTCGCCGCCGTTACTACTACCAGTACTACGCGTCACACAACGGATGGGAACGTAATGCGCCGCCGTTGGCTCGCTTGGCTTATCGGTTAAAGAATCTGACGACGATGCATATGGTCTTTGGCGATGCTCTGCACCGAGTGGCAGCCGCAACCCTGCAGCAACCCGCTGCTGCCGGAAACGTGCCTACAAGCGATCACATCCGAGATCAGATACGGCAAATACTCAACGACGCCTATGCCGACGCCAAGAAGAACAGAGCGTTGTGGGAGGCTGCGCCCAAACGTTATGTCATGCTACACGAATTTTATTACAATTCCGGCGTCCCTGAGTCCGTGATTGCGGCCATTAAACAAAAGCTCGACATCTGCGTTCCGGCTTTGGTCAACTCCCGCAGCTTCGCCGAGGTGTTTAAATCCGGTACCGAGGTGGTATCCGTAGACAGTCTGGACTTCTTCTATTTCGCAGATACCAAGGTGTATGCCGTGCCCGACCTGCTCTACAAGCTGCCTGACGGGCGCTGGGTCATCGTCGACTGGAAGACCGGCGACGAGGACGAAGCATATGCGGACCAGTTGTATACCTATGCTTTATATGTGCAAAACAAGCATCATATCCCAGCTGATAAGCTGCTTTGTCGCTTGGAGTATCTGGTCAAGGGTACGGTTGAGGAGTACCCGGTGAGCCGCCTGGATTTACAGACGACACAGGCTGCAATAGCTGAAAGCATCAGCATCATGCAAAGCTGCTTGGTGGACGTCAACAGCAATCAGCCGCAACCGTTGGAGACCTTCCCTATGTGTTCCAATATCAGGCGCTGTCCGTACTGCAATTTCTACGAGCTTTGCCGTCCGGCAATTGAGCAGCAAGCTGCGCAAGCCGGAGCCTAACCAACGGGAGTCCCTCATCCCTGCAACAGAACCGACTAGTTCCGGCTCCTGCATTCAGCTGCTTTTCTCTCTGCCGGGGAGCAACTGCCATATGAGGATGGCTACCTTAGCGATGATAGCCATCCTCTTTTTTGTTTTATCCACGGGCTAACGGAATATGCGAATGACGTCCTTGCGCGGGTCTGCCGGCTTTGGTTCACCTGCAGCATACCCCAACACCAACGAGCCGTAAACGTTGTGATCCTCCGGAATAGCTAACTCGTTCAGCAGGTCGCGCACGAGAGTCTGCTCGGTCAACCCGGGCAGTTGATTAAGCCAACAGGAACCTATACCCAAGGAATGCGCCGCCAGCATCATGTTGCCGATAGCCAAAGCGCAGTCAGCCATCGCATTGGCGTTGTCTTTCTGATTGGAAACGATAATATAAGTAGGTGCGCCATACAGGAACTCGGCATTTTCATCGGCAGCCTTTTGAATCAGCCTGATCAAATAGGGATGGGTCTCTTCTACAATAGGAATCGAAAGCAGCGTCTGACGGATCGTCTCGTTGACCTTCTTGAGGATCTCCGGCGCCTGAATAGCCGTAAAGCGCCAAGTCTGTCTACCCATAGCGCTGGGAGCGTAACTGCCTGCCGACAAAATAGCGTCCAAATCCTCCGGCGGTATTTGCCGCCGGGTATAAGAACGTACGCTTCTGCGGGTGAGAATAGTCTCCATAACCGGGTTCATATCGCATCCTCCTAGTACATTAGAGTTGATTATCGAACCTTAACGCGAGAACTCGGTGAATCGGCGCTTACAAAGGTAAGGATAAAAGATCATCGGTCTCTATTACCAACGTGCGGTCGTCGATGATGGTAACGCCTGGTTTTTGCCGCCGTTCTCGGTCCATCGGTTCGTAGTAGCGTATTTCCAGGCGGAAAGGCGGTTCAAACCCTTGCAACAAGGGAATCTGGTCCATCCGCCGAACAGCCCGAGCCGCCCCTTCTCGTATTACGTCGCAAGCTACCTCGCTACTAAGGCTTACGGCGTCTTCCTCGCCTTTACCCCACTTCACGACTGCCGTTTCGATCTCCGGTATGAGAATCTGCGCCTCGTGTGCCGCTTTATCATCACCAGCGATAAAAATGGTCGGCACGCCGAAATGCGCGGCAGTCACGGCTCTGCCTCCGAACTCACCGATGTAGTTGCCGTTCAGCTTGTAATAGGCCACCGTAAGCGATGAGTAGGTGTGACGCAACGGAGCGTACGGCGTCCCAGCCATCGCGTGCTGTCCCACAAATAAGAGCGCCTGGTACTCCGGTATCTTTTTAAACTGCTTTACGGTGTGGGGTAACAGATTAGCGCCGACGATGTCGCCGGGGAATATCCCACCGCTGCCGTGACCGTCCCACACATCGATGTCGGCGTCTGCATCGACGCTGCGAATGCCTTCTATGCAAGCATTCACTTCCTTAGCCAACTGACGCATACCGGGTTCCTTAGCCGCCAAGTCTTTGGTGCGCGTTTGCGCAAAAGAATGGTTGCCGGCGACTCCTTCTAAGTCCGTCAGTATGAAGTAGCGCATATCATTTCCTCCTGCCCCTGCACGCCTTTTTATCTGCGACAATACCGCCATATGGCGTACGCTTTGTTCATCATTTGGTTGCTGTCGGCCTGCCAAAACCTGTTCAAAGATCCCACCGTCCGGTAACCGCCTGCACGCTGCTTGCGACACGCACCTGTCACCGCATTACCAAACCATAACGGTGCAAGTATGATCCTATTATAAGCTAATCTTCGTGATCTCTACATCCGGCGAGTTGAAACTCGCACCGTCAGGCTACATCGTAGCAATGAATGCAAGTCTATTCGAGTCGCTGAAGAGGTAATGGCCGTGTTAAAGGGAAACTCTTTTTAAGGACGCATACGCGAGGGGAGTAGACGATTGCAGCACTTTACGCCAGACTACCGCAATTTGGTTAACGCAGCCTATAACCGACCTTCTGCTCGTTTACCTCTTTATGATCACGCTGTGAACTACGGTATCTTGGAAACCATTTACGGACAACCTGTCGGCGCCCTTATGCGATCGAGAGGTGAGGATTTGCTCGAAGGCATGCGGCGATACTGTGGTTTCTTCCTGAAAATGGGCTATGATGCCTGCCCGTTCGAGCGCGGCATCAACGCGATACTTGAAGGCGGCGGCGCTTTAGGACAACATAAGCCGGGGTGCGTCAAAACCATGGACGACTTTCGCAAGTATCCCTGGAAGGCGATTCCAGACCGCTACTTTGCCGCTTATGAACCGGTGTTTGAAGCCTTACGCCGCACACTGCCCCCGGGAATGAAAGCCGTAGGCGGAGTAGGTAACGGTGTGTTTGAATCCGTACAGGATCTGGTCGGCTATATGGATCTATGCCTTATCCGTTACGATGATCCCGAACTGTATGCCGGCCTCTTCCAGCGTATGGGAGAGGTTTCTCTGCGGATCTGGGAGCGTTTGCTGCATCGCTACGGTGATCTCTTCTGCGTTTGCCGTTTCGGTGACGACCTGGGCTTTAAGACGATGACTTTGCTGCCGGAAGAAGACATTCGGACGCATATCATCCCCGTCTATAAACGCATTGTGGATCTGATACACGCATACGGCAAACCGTTCCTGCTGCACAGCTGCGGCAACATTTTCACCGTGATGGACGATCTCATCGATGTGGTGGGCATCAACGCCAAGCACTCCAATGAAGACGGCATCGCGCCGTTCCAAACGTGGGTGGAGCTCTACGGCGCGCGCATCGGCAACTTTGGCGGCATCGACTGCGATGTACTGTGTACCTGTTCTCCGGCGGAAGTGCAAGAGCGGACGAAGGAGATCCTCCGGCAAGCAAAAGGTCACGGCGGCTTCGCTTTCGGCACGGGAAACTCCGTACCGGATTACATTCCGGTTGATGCCTATTTGGCCATGAACGAAGCGGCGCGACAAGAACGGAGCGAGTAAACCGCCGGACTTTCAATTAAACATCAAGTTACGCCCACCCCGACAAAGGAAGCCGGCCGCCCCTTGCCCCAAGCTGCCGGCTTCCCACCATGTGTTCCATATGCACGCCGATACCGAATGTTTCTCCATCAAAGCCTACCTGGACGACATCAGCCGTCGTCTAGTCATACATCAACCAACTGCACTCCAAACGCATCAGTTCGTCTTCCGTAATATACCGGTCGGAGTAAGCGAACTTGTACGGTCCGGCGTCGATGACGCCGTTGCCCCGCTTGACGCGAATGTTCTGCGCATGGCCCGGTATGGCCAAGTACAACCCCGATCTGGCGTTGCACCCCAAATTGTTCCGCATGCGGCCATACCGCAAATGCGGATCCTCCAGCGGCGTACTCACAATATCGGCATTTCGCTTCAGCCCCACCGACGCCATGGTGTGCTGCGGGTACACCTTGGTCATCTTCAGGTATCTCACCCGCACGTTATTCGGGTTGTTCGGATTGGGTACCAGTTCGAACTCAATGGGATGACCTTCATTGTCGAATTCGCCGATGTGCTCAAAACCGACGTCGTGACCGACATCAAACCGCTTTTCCGTATCAGGGAGGACGCCGTTGTTTTTCCGCAACGCCTCATTAAGGGACGCGTGCTCCCTCACGGGGAACGTAATGCCGAAGTAGCACAACACGAGATTGTCGGCCAAGGGAATGTCGATACTATAGTGCCGCAATTCACCTTCCAGGACTGATGTGATATGCGGCTCCAAATTCTCCAGGGCCACGGCGATATCCCTACACTTGGCACAAGCGGCCAAATGGGCGGCCACCCGCTCTTTATCGGCGGGCATGATCTGCTTCTTGGCATATTGATACAAGTACACGTACGCTTCTCGGCATGCCATTTCTTTTTCCACCTCCGGGGCGATATAGTCTAAGAGCATCCGACGAACCTTGCGCAAACCGTAAAAACTCTGCGATTTTACCGAACCTACGGGTTGGCGGGTTAAGGAGGCCACCTCGTCTACGCTGTAGTTGAGCAGACAGCGGTAGTAAACAGTAGTCCGCTGCAGCAGGGGCAATGCGGCAATCGCCTGCATCACCCGCTCGTTCAGCTCACCGGCTACCACCTGCTCTTCCACAGAGGCGGCGACATCCGCCGGCCACTGCATCACATCATCATCCGCAGCAGCGTACCAGCTGCATAGTTGATACGGCGCCGCCTTCTGTAGATACTGCAATGCGGTGTTGTGCGCTATAGCTCGCAGCCACTGCCGCAGTAATCCCCGCTCCTGATAGCCGTCGTAGGCCAAATACGCCCGGATGAACGTATCCTGCACCACGTCTTCCGCTACAGTCGCGCTGCCGACGATTTGCGCCGCATAACGTAGCAGCCACTGCTGATTCTCCCGTACAATTGCTTCGAATGGGGGATTCTGCTCGATAGGTGATCACCTCCTCGGTGTTTCTCTTCTACTACTATCAATCACGTCTGAACCCTTTTGGTTCAAATCGCGGCCAAAAAAACGCGTATTTGTGATAAAACTAGGAGTGAATGATTATGTCGACGGCAACACCGATCTTTTAAGCCCTGGAGGTTGCATAAATGAGTGAAAAGCTAAGAATCGGCCAAATTGGTTGCGGCGGCAATGGTACCGGCCATCTGGAAGCGGGCAGAGTGAGCGGCGTGGTAGAACCCGTCGCCGTGTGCGACATCATTGCCGAAAGGGCAGAGAGCCGCAAGGAAAAATACGGCGCAAAGGCCGCATACCTGGACTATCGCGAACTGCTTCAGCGCGATGATGTCGAAGCGGTGGTTATCTCCGTACCCAACTACATACACCACGAGATTGCCATAGCCGCACTGCAGGCAGGCAAGCACGTGCTGTGCGAAAAGCCTATGACCATCAAGGCGGACTGGGCTGAAGAGATGGTCAAAACGGCCAACGCATCCGGCTTGGTGTTCCAAGTGGGCATGACCTCCCGTTTCCGTCCCGAAGCGCAATGGCTCAAAAAGTATGTCGCAGCCGGCAACCTGGGCGAAGTATACTTCGGCCGGGCGCGCTATGTGCGCCGCAGCGGCATTCCCGGTTGGGGCAGCTGGTTCACCCGCAAAGAGCAGTCCGGCGGCGGTCCCCTCATCGATATCGGCGTCCACGTGCTCGATCTCACCTGGTATCTCATGGGCTGTCCCAAACCGGTCAGCGTATCGGGCGCCTGCTTCAGCGCATTAGGGCACCGCAAAAAAGGCGTCGGCAGCTGGGGTCGTGTCGATTGGGACGGCTACTTCGATGTAGAGGATTTCGCCACGGCGTTGGTCCGCTTCGAAAACGGAGCGGTAATCTCGCTGGAAGCGAGCTGGGCGGCTTATACCAACGAAAACAACGCCATCGACCTCCTGGGGACGGAGAAGGGCGCTCAGCTGGCAACAGACAAAGTGACCCTCCTGACGCAAGAGGACGATCACAACATGGACACTGTGGTAACCATGCCGAAAAGGCGCAACGTCAACAACTTCGTGCGGCAGATGGAAGCCTTTGCCAAAGCGGTTAAAGAAGGCGGCCCCGTTATGACCACAGGCGACCAAGGCCTGCAGATGGTCAAAATATTGCTGGGCATCTACGAATCGGCACGCACGCAAAAGGAGGTTTTCCTCTAAAGTGTCTTCCAATGCGAACCAATGGGTTTCCCTGCTCGACGCCAACTCTTTGGCGGGCTGGACTACGGGTTATGCAGAACACGGCTGGTCGGTGGAGAACGGCGTGTTGCAGTGCGTACCCGGTCATAAACGACACCTCTATACCGAGGCCACTTACGAAAACTTCGTGCTGTCATTGGACTTTCGCATCGAAGCCGGGATGAACAGCGGCGTCTTCTTGCGCTGCTCCGATGTCAACGACATTGTCAACACCGGGATTGAGATCCAGATTTACGACACTTTCGATTGGCCCGAACCCAATACGCACTCTTGCGGCGCCATTTATGATCTGGTTGCGCCGCGGGTAAATGCGGTCAAGGCGCCGGGCGAATGGAACACTTTGGTGGTTACCTGCTCCGGACCGCATATCAGCGTGACGCTCAACGACCAAGACATCGCGGAAATGAACTGCGATTTGTGGACGGAACCGGGTAAGAATCCGGACGGATCCGAAAACAAGTATATCTATGCTTGGCGCGACATGCCGCGGCGCGGCCATATCCTGCTGCAGGACTACGGCAGTAACAAAGGCTTGATGTGGTACCGTAACATCAAAATTAAAGAGTTGGATTGAGCGCATCACCGTATTCATGCAATTCAAGCGCAAGACGCCTGCAGGAGCACATATCGCCACTGCCGGGCGTCTTGTTTTTTTATGGTCAATCTCAGCAAACCTGCATGTACTCTAAACCCAGCCGTCACGTCTCGTAAAATTCTTCTTGATTTTACCATTTAACATCTGCAAAAATGTTCTCTGCGGTACACTTTTCTTATAGAGTCACATCTCTTCCTCGCCGGCGATACGACATGGCGTTCATCCATCTGATCATTCCAGGTTGTAGAGGCAGCCGGCCGGTCTTCGGTTATGGCAAGGAGCGTATACTGCATGAAGAAATACTTGGTCACCGCCCAATTGTCGGCGTTGGAGAAGACGAACGGCGGCATTGTGTATTTGCTGCCGAACATACTCATTAAGGTCTGCACGCTCGTTCCCTTGTTGTATTTGTGGCGCGTGGTAATGTCCGCAGGCGCGCATGTCGGTATGACTTTGGAGCAGATGCTCTCCTACACATATCTTAGCGCTCTACTTTCCAACATGTTGGTTGTTGAGACGGCCGCGAGCGGCTGGCTCTCTGAAGGCGTAATCCTTCAGCTTTACGGCCGACCGTTATCGGTTATCGGGCAGTTGGTCGCCCAAACAGTGGGCGGCTGGGCGCCGTACCTTTTGCTGTTTTCCTTACCGCTGGCTCTGCTCGCTCCGCTGTTGGGCGTGCATTTGGTCCCGGCCTCTCCGTGGTTTTTCGTCAGCCTGCTGCTCTGCATCATGCTGGGCTTCGCTATCGACGCGCTGTTCGCATGCCTATCAATCAGGCTGAGAAACATGAACTGGCTCATCAACCGGCTGCGCTTGGCCGTCGCCACCGTTTTTTCCGGCACGGTCATTCCCATTAAGCTGCTGCCGTACGGCATGGCTGAGGTAATGAAGTATCAACCTTTCGCCTCCTTAGGCGGCGCACCTTTGTCTGTTTTCATCGGCACGGCCGACCTTACGGAGATCATTTCCATACAGGTGCTGTGGAACCTCATTCTGTGGCCAACCGCACTACTCATCTGGAACAGATCGCAAGAAAGAATGGTGAGCTATGGCGGATAGGATTACGCTTAAACGCATTATCAAGTTGCTGGCCATTTCCGCCAAACTGGATTTGACATGGTTGCTGCGCGACGCCAAGTTAGCCTTACTGGCCATCGGCGGTGATATCGTCAACAATGTGGCTATAGCGTCCGGCGTGTTTCTCATCGCGGCTCGCTTTGGCGGCATCGGCGACATGAGCGCCGACGAGGTGCTGTTTATGCTGGCCTACTCAACCATGATCACCGGCATCTTCGCCTTATTCGGCTCTGGAAACAATATCCACATCAGCCGCATCATCGGGCGCGGCCAATTGGAGCACCTGTTCATCCAGCCGCTACCGCTGTTCACCCAACTGGTAACCAGCGGATTTGCGCCGTTTACCGGTGGCGGCAATCTCATCGTCGGCATCTGCCTAATGGTTATAGCAGGCAAAAGGCTGGACCTACACATTACACCTTGGTGGATACTGTCGCTCATCACCTACCTGCTGACCACCCTGGTCACGATTATCGCCCGTTCGTATTTTGCCGCCAGTGCGGCGTTCTACGCGCCTGTGGCTGCCGAAGAGATCTCCAGCGTCGCTATTGATGAAACCTGGTTCTTAAGTACGTTCCCCTTGGGCGGTATGCCACAGGCGATTCAAATCCCATTGTTGACCATTCTGCCGGAGGGGTTGATGGCGTGGTATCCTTCACTGTGCCTTTTGGGAAAATCGCCGCTGCACTTAACGGCATATTATCCGATGCTTTACGCCCTGCTCATTGCATTGGCGGCCCGAGCCGTCTTTAGGAAAGGATTGAGGTATTATGTCACCAGGGGCTCCAACCGATATGTCCCCTACGGATTCCGCCGTTAAGCTCAACGGCGTCACAAAGATTTTTACGCAATGGCAGCGGGATAACACGGGTAAAAGTTTGCTGCGGAACCTGTTGAAACCGGAAAAGCGTGTGATCACAGCGCTCGACCAAGTCTCGTTTGAAATACGAAAAGGCGAGTTCGTAGCCTACGCCGGACCGAACGGCGCGGGCAAAAGCACGACGATGAAACTGTTGTCCGGCATGCTGATACCCACCAGCGGCAGCATATCCGTACTGGGCATGTCACCTCAAAAACAACGTTGCGCCCTCATGCGCAGCCTGGGAGTATTATTCGGTAACCGTACGGAATTATGGTGGGACCATCCCGTCATTCAAAGCTTCGAATGGAAGAAAGTTGTTTGGGACATCCCGGATGCGCTCTACCGTAAGAACCTAGCCATGGTAACGGAATTGCTCGACCTGGGCGACCTGCTCAATACCTTCGCCCGAGAGATGAGCCTTGGCCAGCGCATGCGCGCCGATTTAGCCTTATTGTTGCTGCATAGTCCTGCGCTGATTCTGCTTGATGAGCCGACCTTGGGGCTGGATGTGATGGCCAAGCGTCAGATGATTCGCTTCCTTAAGCAGCTCAATGCGCAGGCCGGCACGACCATTGTAGTGACTAGTCACGACATGGACGACTTGGAGGAGATGGCGCAGCGCATACTGCTCCTTGCCGACGGCAAAATTGCCTTCGACGGCAGTTTTGCCGCATTACGCGCCGAGTTGGGTTGCACGAGAAAGGCCATCGTGGATTTTCACAACGGCGCTCGCAAAGAGATCAGCTACCAGGACACCAACATCCTGTTGCGCGAACTGTCCCGGCTTGAGGGCATTGCGAATGTGAGCTTTACGCAGATGTCTTTGGAAGAAGGGTTGGCCAACCTGTTCGTCAAATGGCGTAATGCTCCTGAAAAGCTCAATTCATATGTTAAGGCCGACCAGCATGTACGGTAGTCGCATGAATAAGGCCGTTGATCTCGTGCAAAAAGCAAAACCGGATGCCTGCTGCGCGCAGAGGCATCCGGCCATGTCTACATGACTTTACTTCACTGCCTATGCTTAGTGCGTAACGCCCTTAATTACCGGACCGGTCATGCGCCCGAAAGCTACGGTATTGCTGGGTGCGGATGCCCCGGTACCCCAAGCGTACAAGCGGAAAGTAACCTGCGTACCGGCAGGGATATTCTGCAGGGCCGCGATCTTGGTCAGATCAATGGTGGGGACGGGATCTCCCGGACTTGATGTGGTGTTCGGCCGGCCGGCCAAATCGGAATGCATGTAGTAGTATGGATCTTTTTCTAACGGATCGATGGCCGGGGCCGTGCCGGATGTGCGACCATAATAGTTCAAGGTAGCCACGACGATACCCGGCGTGACAAAGCCGTCCAAACTCACCTGCACCTCAAAGTTCATGGGCGCGGCGACCGCCGAACGCCGCAAGGCGAAGTCAAGCGTTTGGAGTGACACTGCGGCTTCGGTGATCAAACCGAACTGGAAATACTTGCCGGCTTGGATGGCTTCATTGCGTGTTGCCGCACCATCCCAGCCTTTTGCGGAAAAACCACGGGTCAAATCGTTGGGTTCTACGCCCGGGCCGCGGGTCAGGTCAATACCCTTGACACCTGGACCAGTAACGGTAGCC
>DUQB01000071.1 GCA_012838035.1 Bacillota bacterium
CACCTGGGCTTCTGTCAGCACCTGCAGTGGTTTTACTTCTGCTCTCTCCATACGGATGTCGCGTACCGGATTAATCGCGTTTTGTTTCTCTGTTGTTTCGCTTTCGGCGTATATGTAGTTGAAAAAGGCGCGTACGGCAGCTAGACGACGCATATTGCTGCGAGCGCTGTTTCGCCGTTCTTCGGAAAGGTAGGTGAAAAAGCCTTCGATCATCTGTGACGTGACCATACCAATAGTTACTTCAAGCACCTCGCACTGGAGCACTCTGGCCAGATACCGCAGTAACAGCGTAAGGTCATGACTGTAATGGAATACCGTAGCTATACTCCGCCTTTTGGTGAACTTAAGATACGTTAAGAAACCGTCGATTTCATCAGCAAGCGTACGAGTTTCTAGTCCTAGCTCGTGCATAATGACTTCCTTTCTTTGACTGATGCATTTTAGAAACCTGAGTGTGTCGGGCAATGTTACACTGAGGATCACTTAACCTCCGTGCCTTCGGATTCTCATCTCCTTCCCATGTAAGTGCATGATATCGTCATACAACGCATGACAATATGTAATTAAAAATAACGCAATAGGTATGCATTTGGTCTCTTCACCTCCTTTACCAGGGAGAGGGACTTCACTGCCGTGAAGTAATCATGCAGCTCAAGTACAGCCGATTGATCTGCTTCGACTAAGAGCTTTCCACTGTAAGCAGCGCGTTCAATAAACCGATAGCGTTTTGTGCCGATTACGACAACGCTCCCGGCTAAAGACATTGACAAGGGCTTGCTCCCTATCGCTTTGCTTTCACATAAGGCGACAGCCAGGCATTATGCCGGATCCGCATGCATCGTTTAGTGTTCTATGGCATTGATGGGCGATGTAAAATAACCCAACCAATAACCGAACGTATTGGCAAGTCTATCTATCTTTGTGTTAGTTTAGACCTCAATGCCATGATCTCCTGCCACTTTTTTTGTTGTTGTGAAAAATTATCACCGTCGATGCGTCATGTGCCGCGACAGCCGCGATAATGTGTGGGAAATCGACTTTTATTGCCGTTCCGTTGCGGAGGAGGTATAGAAATAACGGTTTGACAGAAAATAGATGTACGTTTTGCTTTGGGACTATCCGTGTTTGGCGCGTGAAAAAGTAACGTCGGTAGGAATATGATGCGATCAATAACGCCATACTTCCTAGTGATGCAATGCCGGAAGGCGGCGTTATAGCCCAGAGTGTGCGGCAGCAAACACTAGGTACCAGGCGCTGAGCGCAATGCATCCGAACAGAGCCACCTGCATGATCGCACACCGTGTTTAGATTCAAAGGCGAGGGGGGCGGCTATGTCAATTCCCTTGCCTACATAGATGTCGATGATAAAACGTCTATACGAGTAAGTATCGGAGCACTCGAAAGGAGCGGGGCCCCTGTGCCGGAGAGTTTTGCGGCAGACGGCATGTTGAGCCGTCCCGATTCATCATCCGAGACCGGGGTCGTGTCAGGCCTTATGCCACCAGCCATCCCGACATGCCATGGCATAACTCGGATCCACCTTATGAGCAGAGATCCTCATAGCGTTTTTGCCTATTGGGAGTTGACCCCTGAATTTCGCGAAATGACCGCGCGACACTTTGGCTGTAACTGGGACCAGCTGCCGGTGGTACTGCGTTTGTATACTGTAGATGGTCTGGGGAACGTGAGTATAACACGCGAAGTGGAAGCGTCACGCCTGACTGACAATTGGATGTTTGGTGATCTGGAACCCGGCCGTACATATCTTGTCGACCTTGGTACACGCAATGTCTACAACGTATTTGTGGCTATCCTCCGATCAAACAGCGTCAACACGCCGCGCAATTGGCCGGGCCGATCGATTTATGGCCGGTTGACCGGGTTAGGATGGTATCCGGAGGAAATCAGTACTTCGTTTCATCGTCTTAGTTAACAGCGGACAGGATAGACAGCTTGCTAAGAATTATTAAGTCGCATTTTATTCTGCTTCATTTTTTGTAGGAACGCTGCCGGCGCGGACGACATCCGCGCCTTTTTCCCAACAATACTCTGTCTGGGGGGACTCCGTTTATGAAAGGGTATCTGGCGATTATCCTCCATACCCACCTGCCTTACGTAAAACATCCTGAAGATAAAAATGCTTTGGAACAGCGCTGGTTGTACGAAGCGATCACGGAATCCTACATTCCTTTACTCCAAGTGTTCCGCGGGCTGCAGAAAGATGGCGTAGCATGTAGAATCACGTTCTCGTTAACCCCGCCGTTATTGGAGATGCTGGCTGATCCGGTTATGCAACAGCTATATGTTGAGCACCTGGACCAGCAACTAGAACTTGCGGACAAGGAGGTGGACCGGCTGGCCTATGACCGTTCGCTGCGGTGCATAGCCGAGATGTATCGTTGGAAACTACGTGAAGCACGTCACTTGTTTGTGGAGGAGCTCAACGGTTGCTTGATTACCGGGTTTAAGCAGTTGGCGCAAGCCGGCTTTCTCCACCTTATCACCAGTGCGGCTACACACGCTTATCTGCCGTTAATCCAAACCAAGACGGCGCTTACGGCGCAAGTGGCGCTCGGCGTCGAGGCGTTTGAACATCATTTGGGCTACAAACCCGACGGATTCTGGCTGCCCGAATGTGGATTCAAGCCGGGAATTGACGAAGTAATGGCACAGCAGGGAATTCAGTTCTGCGTTGTCGATAGTCATGCTTTGTGGCATGCGGATCCGGCGCCGGTCATGGGGGTGTACGGGCCGGTTCGCACGCCGGCGGGGGTGTTGGCTTTTGCCCGCGACAAAGAGTCGGCCAAACAGGTATGGAGCTCTAAAGAAGGTTATCCCGGCGATCCGGCATATCGCGAGTATTATCGCGATATTGGTTGGGATCTCGACTGGGAGTACATCAAACCTTATGTTCACCCTGACGGCATCCGGGTGAACACGGGATTCAAGTATTACCGCATTACTGGTGAAGGGTCGCATAAAGAACCGTACAACGTGGCGTGGGCGGAACAAACGGCCGCGGATCACGCTGAACACTTCCTGCATACTCGTTGCAGGCAGGTTGAGCGATTACATGATGAGTTGGGTGACGGACCTATTATCGTATCGCCCTACGATACCGAGCTTTTTGGTCATTGGTGGTATGAAGGGCCTGCATTCCTCAACTACTTGTGCCGCAAGGCGTTTTACGATCAAGATACCATAACCCTCATCAGCCCGTTAGATTATCCGGGTATCCGGTCGACGATCACAACGGATCTGCCTGAGTCGAGTTGGGGTAATGAAGGTTATAGCACTGTGTGGCTTAACGAGACGAACTCCTGGGTATACAGGCATCTCCATGCAGCGGAGGAAAGGATGCTGGCCTTGGCGGACCGCCATCCCGACCCTACGCCGGTGGTGCGGCGCGGGTTAAATCAAGCGGCAAGAGAACTAATGCTGGCTCAAAGTAGTGACTGGTCTTTCATCTTGAGCGCGGGCACGACTACCAACTATGCCAACCGGAGACTCCATGAGCATCTAGGTTGGTTCTTCAAACTGGCGGATCAACTGCAACATGATGCGCTGGACGAAGATCTGGTCGACTATCTTGAGCGGATGCACGGTATCTTTCCTTATATTTCTCACCGACTCTACGAACCCCCACAAGAGGGGCTTCGTTTGCCGATCTTTCCACAGAATGCATTTCGTGTCTTATTGCTGTCATGGGAGTATCCACCGGTAACGGTGGGCGGCTTAGGGCGACACGTATTTGAGCTTTCTCAAGGCCTGGCCAGGCGCGGCATCGAGGTACACGTCATTACGGCAGGCGCGCCCGGTTTACCGTCGTTTTCATTGGTACATGGCGTTTGTGTACATCGCACGGCGGCTGATGTACTGCCTGGCGATTCTTTCATGGATTGGGTCTTCCAGATGAATGTAGGCATGGTGGAGCTGGCTCGCCGGCTTTTCCTGCGGCGCCGCTTCAACCTGGTGCACACGCATGACTGGCTGGCCGGCGAGGCAGGGCGCATTTTAAGTGTGCGCCATCAGGTACCGTTGCTGGCAACCATACATGCTACGGAACACGGCCGCAATAACGGCATTCATAACGATGTACAACGCGCCATCGATCGTGTGGAACGCGAACTGATGGCTGTGGCCGATGAAATTATCGTATGCAGCACGGCGATGCGCAATGAACTGGCCTTTGTTTTTGGTGTGCCCGAGGATCGTTTGCATGTCATCCCCAATGGCGTGGATGTAAAGACTTTGGAATATCAACCGAACAACTGTCGGATCACACTACCCGAGCATGGACGGATCATCGCTTTCTTAGGCCGTTTTGTGCGAGAAAAAGGGGTGCAGGTGCTGCTCGAAGCCGCGGCACGTGTAATGCGGCAGAACCCGGACGTGCATTTGGTCTATGGCGGTAGAGGACCGCTGCAGCAAGAGTTGGCCGACTGCGCCGGCGCGTTGGGGATAGCTGATCGCGTCCATTTTCCAGGTTTTCTGGCAGATCAAGACCGCAATGCGTTACTGGCAAGAGCGGCGGTTGCCGTTTTCCCCAGCCTTTATGAACCTTTTGGCATTGTTGCTTTGGAAGCCATGGGCAGTTGTACGCCAACCATAGTGGCCGACACAGGCGGGTTGGCGGAGATC
>DUQB01000072.1 GCA_012838035.1 Bacillota bacterium
CCGCATTTCGTCGCGCAGACGAGCTTGCTCTGGCCATGGAGGCCAGAGGCTACCATGGAGCCGGGCGACGTACGCAACAGAGGCCTGCCCCCTTGCGTTTGCCGGATTACGCTGCTTTGATGGTATGTATGACGGTGTCCATACTACAATTGGCATTACTACGCTGAGTAAAGTCAATGTGGCCGCGGAGGCTTATGTTAAAACGAAGTATCCGAGCGATCTGACGTTGGATGTAACGTTACCTGTAATAACAGAACCGGAAGGGAGAAGATTTCAGTGTCGGAGATGTCTTATGTCAAGCGTTCCATTATCACGGCAGTCTGTATTGCGTTATGCGTGGTGCTACCGATGGCGTTTCACTCCATCCCAAACGCAGGTACTATTCTTAGCCCCATGCACATTCCCGTGCTGCTTTGCGGTCTGATTTGCGGTTGGTCGTTCGGACTTCTATGCGGACTTGCCGGTCCGTTGCTTTCCAGCCTGATTACCGGTATGCCTCCTGCGGCCTACGTTCCGCCCATGATGGTGGAACTAGCGACATTCGGGCTGGTTTGCGGCCTCATGATGCAGCTGGTGCGCACTAAACGCGTCTATGCGGATCTCTATATCAGTCTCATCACAGCCATGCTCATCGGACGCATCGCTGCCGGCGCGGCTCGCGCCCTGATTTTCGCAGCCGGTAAATACTCGTTCGGCGCCTGGTTCACCAGTTATTTCGTGACCAGCTTTCCGGCACTGGTAATTCAGCTGGCGCTAATTCCCAGCATTGTCTATGCGCTCATGAAAGCACGACTGATTCCCATGCGTTACCCAGAGCGATACTAAGCCATGAACACAACACGTTTTGCAGAATGCTTTCAGCTGCATATTCAGCAGCACACATTAGCGGAACCGCAGGATGCGGTGAAGTTTTGCCATCAAGCCGCAATGGGGGCCGAGCACCTGCTTACGGATAAGGAACAGGCTATGTGCTACTTTTTGGACGAGTACGACGGCGCCGTTACAGCCGACGTGCCTCCGTTTGAGCCGTTGTCTGAAGCCTATAGCCGTGTTCACCTAGGCGCATGGAAACAACTTGGTCTGCCGCCATTATGGTTGTTTAACATGTTTTATCACACCGCTACGGAGCCCTCGCCGGGCAAAACGGAACTGTTGCAGCGCTATCTCAACGCGGTGGAACAGTGTGCAAAGGCGGGAGTCTTACCGTTTAGCCTATGCAGTTGGCAGACGTATCGCAAACACTACGAAGCAAGAGGTCATCCTCCAGTACGTCACAGTCCGGCGTATCGGCAAAAGGAGTCACCGGCTTATCGGGTCGTAAAAGCGGAATACGAGCGATTATTGCCCGTGCTGCAGCAATTAACCGTTCTACCGCAAACGCATTGTGCCCGGATTATGGCTATTGATGGTCGTGCGGCCGCAGGAAAGACTACATCTGCTGCCTTGTTGGCCGAGGTGCTTGATGCCGCTGTGATACACATGGATGATTTCTTTCTACCGCCCGAGTTGCGTACCTCGGCACGCCTGGCGGAACCAGGCGGTAATGTGCATTATGAACGGTTTATCAGCGAGGTTCTCCCCTGCCTGCGCAACCCGGAAGGGTTTTCCTATCGCTGCTTCGACTGCAGTAATATGGCCTATGGACGGTACAGAGAGGTTCCGCCGAGCGCCTGGCGTATTGTAGAGGGATCCTACAGTTGCCATCCGGCCTTCGGCGAGTACATGGACCTGCGTGTTTTCTGCGATGTGACATCCGATGAACAGCTCCGTAGGATCGTTTCTCGCAACGGGAGGAAAACGGCAGCTGTGTTTTCCACCAAATGGATACCCATGGAGGAGCAGTATTTCGCCGCCGCACGCGTCAAAGAAATGGCGCACGTGGTGCTATAGACGTTATGAGTGCCGCATGTGCGCCTGCCAACTTGCTAAGGCTTGCAGCTGCGCATGCTTCAGCATATAATGTTGTCGCCTGAATTCCCAATTTGTACCAGCGGCGCACCGAAACGAAACAGCTGGATTAAGTCAATTTGGGGAAGGTCTGATGCAGAACGATGAACATACTAGTGATCGACGCGCAAGGCGGCGGTATCGGCCGCCAAATAGTTTCTGCCATTAAGCAGGACATACCTGCGGCAACGGTTACGGCTGTGGGAACGAACAGCGTAGCCACGGCCGCCATGCTCAAAGCCGGCGCCGATAGAGCCGCTACCGGAGAAAATGCAGTGGTTGTAGGCTGTCGCCAGGCCGACATCATTATCGGGCCTATCGGCATCGTGATTACCGACTCCCTTTGGGGAGAGATAACGCCGACGATGGCGACCGCTGTTGGTCAAAGCAATGCTAAACGGATCCTTATACCGGTGAATCACTGCGACAACATCATTGTGGGGGTACCCGACCTAAACGTAGGCAAGCTGGTGCAAAACGCAATTGATGTGGTTCTTGCCTTGATTCGACAGGGGCTCGAAAACAACTAGTCGCAACCGGGAAAATAAATGATCGAGAAATGCGAAAGCCCTACAGCATGGTAGGGCTTATGTGCTGCTGGTGGGGAAGAGCGGGCTCGAACCGCTGACCTCCACGATGTCAACGTGGCGATCTAACCAGCTGATCTACTTCCCCGTTAAGGAATTGTTGGAGGCGGCACCCAGATTCGAACTGGGGATAAAGGTTTTGCAGACCTCTGCCTTACCACTTGGCTATGCCGCCCTGCTCCAAGTACCCACAGTATACGATAGACGCCGTTGCTATGTCAAGATGACTCGTGGCGCATAACTAACGAAACTTCTCGCTTTTCCCCTGCTCGATAACTTGATGTAAAAAGCCCTGCTGTTTACAGGGCTGATTGTGGAGCGGGCAACGAGTCTCGAACTCGCGACCTCAACCTTGGCAAGGTTGCGCTCTACCAACTGAGCTACGCCCGCATGTGGTGCCAAGGGCCAGAATCGAACTGGCGACACCGTGATTTTCAGTCACGTGCTCTACCAACTGAGCTACCTTGGCGAACTTAGCTGCTTATTGACCAGCGACATGAGCTATTATACCACGATCCATATGCGCTCGCAACACACATTTAGCAGAAGATCAGGAAATATGTCTTACGAGACATAAATCGGGACCTCATCATTGAGGTCCCGAACTGGCGGAACCGACGGGACTCGAACCCGCGATCTCCGACGTGACAGGCCGGCGTGTTGGACCGACTACACCACGGTTCCCTTCGCACTCGCAATAGTATCACGGCCGCTCATGGGCTGTCAAGTAAATATTGCTGGTCTTATCTGGAGTTTCATCTGCTTTGAGTGGTAATATGGTTGCGCACGCAGTACTCTGGTTGCCGCGTGTAGGCTGACGGTTGGTACGGATGCCCCTGTAGAGGTCCTTAGTTCCATCTTGTAAGCGTACTACGAGAGCAATACTACTAAAGCCGGATCTGACAGTCTTGCGTTTAAGGTGAGGCGGTGACGACTTGCGTGGATCATTCTGGGTGAGCTTGTTTGTTTTCATCGGTTTAATTGTAATCAGCGCGGTATTAACCCGAGGGCGCTTTGTGTTTGGCTTCTTTTTGTTTCCCTTAGGATTGCTGCCGCTGCTGTTTCGCTCGAAGGACAAGAATTAGCCTATACGGAAACGGTAATGTAGCGCAACAATGTAAAAAGCCCGGCTAAAGCTTGCCAGGCGCTTTTGGTGGACGCTGGTGGACTCGAACCACCGACCCCTGCCTTGTAAGGGCAGTGCTCTAACCAACTGAGCTAAGCGTCCATGCACTCGTTGATTATAACGCTAGTTCTCTGTCCTTGTCAATGCTAAAATCTATCATCCAAGCGTTTCAGGCAGAAAAGGATGTGCAGCAAATGCGTAGTATGTGGAAAGGCGCCGTCAGCTTCGGCCTGGTGAATATTCCGGTGCGCATGTACGCAGCCGTGGAAGATAAGAGTATCTCATTCAACTACCTCCATCAAGCCTGTCACACACCTGTTCGTTACGCCAAAATGTGTCCCACCTGCAACAAAGAGGTAGCGCACGAGGAGATCGTACGGGGCTATAACTACGAGACAGGCCGCTATATTGAAATCTCTGAAGACGAATTAGCCGATATCCCCCTGGTTACGCAGCATGTGGTGGAGATCTTGGACTTTATCGACTTAAACGAGATCGATCCCATCTATTTCCATAAGAGTTATTATCTCGAACCGAGCGAAGGCGCGGCAAAACCGTACTTCCTCCTCCACCAGGCTATGCGACGGAGCGATAAAGTCGCCATCGGTAAAATCGCTATCCGCTCTCGCGAATCGATCTGTTGTATCCGCGTCTACCAAAATGCTCTTTCGTTGGCGACCATGCATTATCCGGATGAAGTGCGCAGCTTGAGGCAGCTCGGCGGATTAGATGCCGCACCGGCGGTATCCGCAACGGAGTTAGATATGGCTGTTAAGCTTATCACCAGCCTGACAACCTCATTTATACCGGAGAAATATCAAGATGAGTATCGGCAAGCGCTATTCGCCGTCATCAACGCCAAAATAGCCGGTAATGAAGTGCATGAAGCGCCGACGCCCGAGGTTATCACCACCAATGTCGCCGACCTGATGGCAGCCCTCGAAGCCAGTTTGCAGGCTATAGAAGGAGACAAACAGACTGCAGATCGCCAGAGTAAGGTCAAGGCCGATAACGCCGAGCCGGCGCTCGTCGGCGGCGACAAAGTGAAGAGGTAGCGATGGTGCTACCAAGATTTGTACCACCCATGTTAGCTGCTGCCGGGGACTTCTTCTCCTCGGAGGAACACCTCTATGAGGTCAAATGGGACGGGATCCGTTGTCTGGTGCGGTGCGACGGTCAAGGCGTGTGTCTGATGAGCCGCAATGCGCGAGACATCACTGCCGCCTTCCCTGATCTGACGACAGTCGAGCACCAGGTGAACGGAACGGACTGGATAATGGACGGCGAACTCATCGTCCTTGACTCCCAGGGCATACCTCGGTTCGATTTGGTATGCCGGCGCAACCTAATGACCAACAAACAGCGTATCGGGCATGCGGCTCAGATACATCCGGCCGTGCTGATCGTCTTCGATCTACTCTACCTCAATGGTGAGAACCTGCTGCATCTCCCTTTGGAGACACGACGACGAACCTTAGAACAAGCCCTGTCTCCCAATGCACGCGTGCAACTGTCGCCTGCAATGATAGGCGCCGATAGCCGCTTTCATCAAGCGGTTGTGCGACAAGGAATGGAAGGCACCGTAATAAAGGACTTACAAAGTGCCTACCACGCCGGGAAACGCACCGAACACTGGACTAAAGTGCGGCATGTTCTGCAAAGCGACTGCGTCATCTGCGGGTTTATACCCAAGGGAGCGGCGGCCTTTCAAAGTCTGCTTTTGGGTCAGTACAATGCGGTCGGTCAGTTGGTATACGTCGGACATGTAGGTACCGGTTTCACCAGTCGCCTGCAAACAAGGCTTTGTGAACTGCTAAACCGCTTAAAACAAAACGAACCGGCTGTAACCATCTCCCCTGCGGACGGAAAAAAGGCGCATTGGGTAAAGCCCGTTCTCGTGTGCGCAATTGAGCACTTGTGTTGGACTGGTGACCATAAGCTGCGGCATCCCGTCTTTTGCGGCTTGCGGCAAGACAAGTCGCCGCAGGAATGTGTTTTAGAACCTTAGCGGAGGGCAACCATTACTTGCATTGCGGGCGGGTTAGGAGAGTAGCGCGGCATGCAACCGGCAACAGACCAAAAACATGTAGTGCGCATCGGTAATCGCATTGTGGAGCTGACCAACTTAGATAGACTGTTATGGCCGGCAGACGGTATCACAAAAGCTGACTTGATCGCTTATTACATCGGTATTGCTCCCCGCCTGCTCCCTCACCTAAAAAATCGTCCTCTGACATTAACGCGTTATCCCCAAGGCATTGAGGGTCACATGTTTTACCAAAAGAATACCCCCGATTACGCTCCGGATTGGCTCCTCACATATGAGGCGCAATCATCTGATACGGATAAGAAGATCCGTTACCTATTGGCGGAGGAACCGGCCGCGTTGGCCTGGTTGGCCAACCAAGGGACCATTGAGGTCCATCCTTGGATGGCTCCTATAGATCATCCGGCTCATCCGGATTATGCGGTGGTGGACTTGGATCCGTCTCCAGGCGCTTCATTCAAGGACGTGGTGACCATTGCCCATTTAGTGCGTACTTTGCTGCAACAATGGGACCTACAGGGCTTCCCAAAGCTTTCCGGTGCTACCGGCATTCACATCTACGTTCCCGTTATCCCTTACTATACCTACCGTCAGACAGGAGAATTCGTCGGCTACATAGGCCGGTTAATTGAGAAAGCATACCCGGAAAAAGCGACTACGCAGCGGAGTGTCAGTCGTCGCGGCGCTAGAGTGTATGTCGATCATCTCCAGAACCGTCCCGGCAAAACGATTGTCGCTCCCTATGTGCCTCGTTCGCTCCCCGGTGCTCCCATTTCGCTGCCTGTTGATTGGGACGAGCTAGACGATGTTACGCCGGGAGAATGGACCATCCGCGCCCTTAATCGCATCCTAGCGCGCCCTGCAGCCTTCGATACGATGTACCAAGTGCGACAGAGCCTGGATCACGTCCTTTCTCCGACAGAAGGCAAACATCAGCGTACCTGAACGGAGGTAGTCTGTTTTCCGGATCATACCGGCAGGAAGTTGAGGGGGCCTTGAGCTATATAACCAAGGCAAGTCTGATCCTCCGGCATCGCGCTCACCCGAGCCGTGCACATGTACCGATAGATCCTCACCTTGATTCTGCTCCTGTTGCTCATCGCCTTCTCTGGTTGCGCCGATCACGCCTCTGACGGCAATCCGCTTGAAGCTGTATTACTCATTAGAAACGCCGCCGGGTACGTACACCGTACGAACGGAATACCGTAGCGCGGTTGACGGTGAAATCAGTTACACGATGTACGGCTACTATCGTTAGGCGTCAATGGGACAACCCCCTCCGGAATTTGCGCAGCAGCTGCCACAAGCCGCAGGTGAGCACTCCGGCGGCGCAGAGCCCGCTCTATGACGGGTTATTTGAAAGGTGTACTCACCAAAAAGCTCCTGCAAGTTTTGCCCGCCGCAATGCGTGCATTTGACTGAAGCTTTTTCCCGCCATGACACCTTAACCTGAAACTCTTGTTTGCAATCTGCACAGCGAAAAACATAGGTCGGCATCTCTACTCTTCCTTTCCGGTTTTTACCAACCCGGCACAGCCGGGAGCAGGCAAGTTTTCACATGTTGCAGCGTAGATTTAGCAGAGCGCGATACAAAAGGAGGCTCTGCTTTTCCATGCAATGCCTAGTTTGGCACGTTGGGAACAAGTGGGCGCATCAACGGTTTAATGTGTTGCTGATGATCGGACTGACGGCCGTATTGGCGGTTTGGTTGAGTTGGCCCGTCGTATGGCCCGCCCTTTCCGTAGCCTTGGATGCCGGCCATGGAGGCAAAGATCCTGGCGCAATAGGTCAAAGCGGACTATATGAGAAGACTGTCACCCTCCAGGTAGCGCGGCTGGTGCAGGAGTTGCTGATTGCAGCCGGCGTGGAAGCGCTGCTCACTCGCGATAGCGATGCGCGCTTGGACACCACCCAACGGCGTGACTTATTGGCTAGAGTGGGCATCGCCGAAGAAGCCCAGGTCGATCTTTTAATCAGCATCCACTGCAACGCCTTTCGACTGTCTAGCGTAAGAGGGCCGAGTACTTTCTACCAAGCCGGTTCAGCACAAGGAAAGGCACTGGCGACCCATATACAACAAGCGTTGATTGCCGCCATGGGATATGGCAGACAGGAGCCCCACGCCGACGATCACCTCATCACCCGCGTGAGCTCTATGCCGGCAGTGATTGTAGAGCTCGGCTATCTGACTAATCCGGCAGATGAACGATTACTGGCAGACGAAAACTTCCACCGGCGTATTGCACAGGGTATTGTGGACGGTATTCTCAATTACGCAGCCGCCCCAAATGATTAATTCCCACTAACGGCTTCTTTCAGCGACTCTGCGGCTACATCCGGTTCTTCGCACTGCGCCACCAAATCTGAGAGCTCTTTTAGCAATACGCGCAGTTTCTGCTGGAGCTGGGCTTTTTCATCCGATATCAGTTTGAGTTCCAGCTGCGCAGCCTTTATCCTTTGCTCCACATCGGCCAGTTGGGCTTGTGCCTGAACCATCTGCGCATCAACTGCCTCAAGCTCGGCTGCAGATTCACGAGCTGCTTCCACCTGCGCCTTAGTCTCGTGCGTGCTTTTTTTAAGGTTTTTGTTCTCCTGCAGCAAGGTCTCGTACTCGCCGACCAAGCGGGCGATAAAGGCATCGACCTGGCTGGGATTATACCCGCGAAAAACCTGGTCAAAGCGGGTGTTAAGCAACTCACGTGCTGTTAACATGTGGTACATCCTTTCCTTACGCTGCAAAATTCACTCTAGAATGTACGCTGTAACACTAGCGCAATCCTGCCTTTGCGCGTTTGCCCGGTAATCTGCATGATGGTCACTCGGCCTCTGCCGCGCATAGAAAGCACATCGCCTTCCGCCACCGGATGAGCCGGATCGGTTACCAGCTTCCAGTTCACCTTTAGCCGCTCCCCTTTTATCTCCCGCACCATCTTCGTACGAGACATACCAAAACCAAAGGCCGCAACAGCATCCAAGCGCAGCGACGCCACCGTGGTGCGCATCTCTTTAACCCGCTCCGGTTCTACCATCAGTTGCTCAATATCGATCTCAGTCACTTGGACAGGGACTCTATGTACTGCATCAAGTTGGCTAAGTATCACAGGCAGAGCCTCAGGCGTGAGCACTATCTGGCATCCGCCGGGGATTAGTATCAGATCCCCAATGCGTTCACGCTTTAGTCCGGTAGCCAAACAAGCTCCCAAAAAATCCCGATGCGACACCTCGACATAGCCGAACTCACCGCGCAGTTCTACTGCTCGCAACGGACTCTCCAACAGTTCGGTGAGATAATAGGACGGATATACCAATACACGTTGACGTTCAGCTTTAGGATAGCCGCCATACGCACGGTAATCCACATCCGGTAGGGCGCCTAACACCCCGGCGGCAATTTGGCGTTGATGCGGATCGAGAAAGTCACTAGCTTGAGGTTGACCTTTTTGCAAGGCCGCTTCCGCTAGGTCCAACATGCGCGCTCCGATGCGATGCTCCTCATCATCCGTCAGGTGCGCCAAATACCGATTACGATCTGTCGACATCCACTAGCCCCCATAAGCTTGCATAGTAACTACCTCACCCTGCTGATCACAAACCCAGCCCGTACAGCAACCTCAAGACTATCTCACGTCCCCACCGCAACACGATGAACACAAGTATGGGGGAAAAATCGAACCCGCCGATAGGTGGTATCACCTGCCGAG
>DUQB01000073.1 GCA_012838035.1 Bacillota bacterium
GACACCTGGACCAGTAACGGTAGCCGGATTGGATGGTACCCATTGCAGCGGGTTCTGGCTGGTATCGTATACGATGCTGAACGAAGATGCTGCAAAAGTAGAACTAAAAGCAGCCATACCGAGTAATAAAACCGTGAACAACGCCAAAACGAGTTTCCGCGACTTCATTAATAAACCACCCCTCTATAAACTTTGTGAATTTTGGTTTGATGCTGAGCGTACCTGTTTCGGATCACTGAAAGCCCTTGATAAGTTCGAGAAGTAGGCGGAAAGTCCTGTAAGGCATGATCAATAATGACCATGCCTTCTTGCAGAAACGGCGCTAACACTAGATAGTACGGCTAATGCGCGACTCCTTTGATCATCGGACCGGTCATACGCCCGAACGATACCGTACTGGTTTCTTTGGTATCATAGGTAGCCCAGGTGTACAGGCGGAAGGTCACTGTGACGCCGGCCGGGATGTTTTGGAGTTGAGCGTACTTGGTAAGGTCAATGGTAGGTATGGGGTCACCCGGACTTGATGTGGTGTTCGGCCGGCCGGGCAGATCGGAGTGCATATAGTAGTAGGGGTCCTTTTCCAGCGGGTCAATAGCCGGCGCTGTACCGGACGTGCGGCCATAATAGCTGAACTTGGCCATCACAATGCCCGGAGTGGCAAAGTCGTCCAAACTTACATGCACCTCATAATCCATAGGCGCCGCTACTGCAGAACGCCGCAGCGCCATATCCAGCGTAGAAAGAGAAACGACGGCTTCAGTGATCAGACCGAATTGGAAGTACTTGCCCTTGGCTACGGCTTCCTCAATACTATATGCGCCCGGCCATCCTCTGGCGGAGAATCCGCGGGTCAAGTCGTTGGGCTCAACGCCCGGGCCGCGTGTGAGGTCAAGACCTTTAACGCCTGTACCTTCTACCGTAGCCGGATTGACCGGCACCCAAGCCAGCGGGTTCTGACTCGTATCGTAAACAACCGTGAACGGCGTTGATGCCGAAGCCGAACACCAAGCGGCCAATCCGAATAGTAACAGAGCCAGTGCCACAAAAACCAGTTTCCGGGACTTCATGCAATACCCACCCCTTTACTGAGATTTACGGATAACCGTGTAACTACCCCGTGCTTCAAGCAGGTTCGGCAGCCACGCTATTGGACTTCTGACATGGACCATAAAGTCCTGCAAAAAATAGCGCCGTACACTGATAAATAAAACCTAAATTTCATTAAAGCGTAGTGCCTCAAACGGTACCGCCGCCTAAGGCTCCGCCGAATATCCATGCACGATTGTATACAGGTTGAAGCTGCTGTTCCTATGCGAAGCGCACGGTTATGGAGTATGCTATGTTTACCTGTAATCTCATATCACCATTAGAGACGAGGGATACGCCATTGCTTAAAGAGGAACGATTGTTGCTGCGCGATTTGGCCAAACGGTACCTGGATATCTGTCATGATCCCGATCAGGAGCGTCGCCGCGACCTCTGGCGCAGGTTTCACAGTTTACAACCGACCCCGCCGCCGATTTACGTGCGAGCCTTTGCTTGGCGCGAAATGCCCGAAAGCAAATTGGTATGTACCGATCCCGTGTATCGCCGTTACGAGAACTTCTTCAAACAAGCCCTTTTCCAAGCCGGTCTCAAAGACGATTTTGTCTTTGAGCCTTGGGTAACCGTTCCCGCCGTATATACCTGTACCGGCTGGGGGATCAGTGGAAAACGCCATTACTCCGATGAGCCTAGGGGCTCGTGGAAATTGGATTATCCTATCAAAGAACTGAGCGACATTGAGAAGCTACGCAAACCATGGCACGGCATTAATGCAGAAGCCACGGCCAAGGCTACCCAATACGTTCAGGACGTCATAGGCGACATCATCACGGTGAACATTGATCGAGCGCCTGCCTACCGCATGTGGACTCACGACATATCGACCGACTTAGGCTACCTGCGAGGTATAGAGAACCTGATGTTCGACATGATTGACAACCCGGAATGGTTACATCGCTTATTGGCCTTTATGCGGGACGGTATTCTAGAGGTGCATGCCCAAGCGGAAGCCGCAGGCGACTGGGGGTTAACCGCCCACCATAACCAGGCTATGCCCTATGCGGAGGAGCTACCCGATCCGGCGCCTAACGTCAATGGCGTTATGCGCAAGCAACTCTGGGGATACATGGCGGCGCAAGAGTATACGCTCATTTCGCCCGCCATGCACGATGAGTTTTTGCTCCAGTACCAAATCCCGATTCTCAGCCGCTTCGGTTTGGCAGCCTACGGATGTTGTGAAGACCTCACGCGCAAGATCGATATCTTACGTCAAATCCCCAACCTGCGGCGAATATCCGTTTCTCCGTTCGCCGATGTAGCGGCGTGCGCGGAACAGATCGGTACTGATTATTGCATCAGTTATCGCCCTAGTCCCACCGATATGGTGAGCACCGGTTTTGATGTTGAGCGGATTACAAAAACGCTCCAACGCGACTTCGCCTATCTTAAAGGCTGTTATTTTGATATCACCTTGAAAGATGTGGAGACTGTAGAATCCGATCCTAACCGGGTGCGCAGGTGGGTTCAGCTGGTACGGCGCTTGCTGGAAGACAATTGACGCAAACAGGTGTCAGCGCTGCCGATCCGGCGCTCATCCGTGCATACGGCACAGGCCGGGTTAAGGCAGGCTTTTTTAGCTATGTTCACTAATGTTAACCGAAGAAAAGACAGGCTTGGGGCGTGTAAGCGGGAATATCATTATAGTACTTTGGCAATAGGGCACGGTCGGCAACAGCACGCCGACTTCATTGAGCTTAACGGCGCCGACGCGTCTATCTCGTAACGTTCCAAACAAGGTCTGGAACTAAACGCATGCATAACTTATTAGAAGTGAGGTTGTGGATCGCTATGCGAACAAAAAAGCATCAAGTTGATTTCTGCGTAGTAGGCGGCGGTTTAGCCGGCATGTGCGCAGCCATTGCTGCGGCACGGCATGGCGCCAAGGTGGTACTAATGCACGATCGTCCAATGCTGGGCGGTAACGCGTCTTCCGAAATTCGCATGTGGGTATGCGGAGCGCATGGTCCAAATAAACGAGAAACGGGAATTATTGAGGAGATCGCCTTAGAGAACCTATACCGCAACCCCATGCAGAACTACTCTATTTGGGACAGCATTCTTTACGAAAAGGTACGATTTGAGCCCAATATTACGTTACTGCTCAACTGCGTGTGTACATCGGCCCAAATGGACGGCAATCGGGTAGTCAGTATTAAAGGCGTCCAGTCTACCAGCCAAACCTGGCACGAAGTGGAAGCGTCTCTATTCGCCGATTGCTCGGGAGACAGCGTTTTAGCCCCGGAAACAGGCGCCCTTTACCGCATGGGACGAGAGGCGGCCTCCGAGTTCAACGAAGACATTCAGCCGGAGACTGCGGATAACTATACCATGGGCATGAGCCTGCTCATTCAGGCTCGTGAAACCGACCGACCGCAGAAGTTTATCCCGCCCGATTGGGCTTATGTCTATGAGAAAGAGGAAGATCTGCCCCATCGCGGCCACAACATCCACAGCCCCACAACCAATTTCTGGTGGATGGAACTGGGAGGTACCCAAGACTCCATTCACGACACGGAGGAGATCCGCGACGAACTACTGAAAGTGGCGTTTGGGGTTTGGGATCACATCAAGAATCGCGGCGACCACGGCGCAGACAACTGGATGTTGGATTGGGTCGGCTTTTTACCGGGCAAACGCGAGAGCCGCCGCTACGAAGGCGACTACATCCTCACCCAAAACGATGTGCGAGCTGAAGGGCGTTTTGACGACATCGTAGCCTACGGCGGCTGGACCATGGACGATCACCATCCCGCAGGCTTGAATTACCCGGGGAAACCGACGATCTTCCATCCGGCGCCTTCCCCCTTCGGTATACCTTATCGGTGTCTGTACTCGCGCAACATCGAGAACTTGTTCTTCGCCGGACGCAACATCAGTACCACACATGCCGCCTTAAGCGCCACCCGCGTGATGGCTACCTGCGCTTTGTGCGGCCAAGCCGTCGGTACCGCAGCGGCAATTGCGACAAAAGAACGGCTCACTCCGCGTGAGGTGTACCAGTACAAAATCAGGGAGTTGCAGAATACGCTGATGGATGACGATGCTTGGCTGCCTTGGAAGAAGCGCGAGATTCCGGCGCTCAGCGCTACCGCCCTATTGGAAGCAGCCGCCGGCGACCCTGAACCGCTGCGTAACGGCGTAGATAGGCCGGTAGGCGATGACGACAACGGCTGGCGAGCGCCGCTGGGCGCTTTTGTGCAATACACGTTCGACGCGCCTATGCATGTGCAGGAAGCGCGGTTGATCTTCGACAGCGATTTAAATCGTAAGGGACATAACTCTCGAGCGAGCTATCCGCTCAATCAGGAGCCGATTAAGGTCCCCGACTGTATGGTGAAGGTGTTCCGCATAGAGGCGCGCGACGCGGAAGACAACTGGACGACGGTCGCCCGCGTGGACAACAACTACCACCGTTTGGTCCGAGTGCCCTTAGATGTGACCACCAACGCTATTCGGTTCGTGGCCGAGGCCACCTGGGGCGCCCCCGAAGCCCACCTGTTTGCGTTTGACGTGCGCTGAGCCCATATAAGGATCGGCCTGTGCGTGCGGTATTACCCCACGGCCGGTCCTCATGAGAAATACTCCGGCCTGCAGATGCCGGCCAATTACGTGCAAGGTATGAAAAGCAGTTGAAAATTCGGAGAGAATGCCTTAACCGGGAGGTTCCTATAATGACCCTCATGCCCATTGAACATATTCCGGACTGGGAACAACGCATCGCCCGGCTCGATGCCTGTTGGAACAGGGAGATCATCGACAGGCCCGTAGTATGTATCAACTTGCCGAAAGCGAATTCCCAACACCCTTATCCGGCTAAAAAGGAGTGGCCGACATGGCGCGACCGCTGGCTGGATATAGACTACATAGTGGAATATACCTTGGCCAGAGTCGCCAATACCGCATACCTAGGTGATGCGCTGCCGCAAGCGTGGCCTAATCTCGGCCCGGACATTTTTGCGACCTTGTACGGTTGCGATCTGGAGTTCAGCGAAAGAACGTCGTGGTCGACACCTATTTTGGATGATCTTGCTGCAGCAGAGCGGTTACCTTATAGCACAGACGGTTTTTTCTGGCAGAAGATCCAAGAGATGACCGATGCCTTATTGGCGGCGGGTAAGGGACGCTTTTATGTCGGGCTGACGGATCTGCATGTGGGCGGCGATTGTCTTGCCGCATTGCGCGGTCCGGAAAACCTAGCGATCGATTTGATCGAGCGCCCGGAAGACGTTAAGCGTGCGCTAGACCGCATTACCGCCGATTACCTAGAGCTCTTCGCGCGTTACCATGCCAAGCTGGCTCGAGCCGGCCAAGCCTGTACCACTTGGTTGGGTTGGCCAAGTACACGTAAGTGGTATGTGCCGTCCAACGACTTCTCCTGCATGGTTTCACCGGCAATGTTCAATGAATTTTTCCTACCTGGGATTACTACTGAGTGTGAGCGCATGGAAGCGTCTATCTACCACCTAGACGGCCCGAACGCCCTGCAGCATCTGGATGCCTTACTGCAAATACCCACCTTAAACGCGATTCAGTGGGTGTGGGGTGCCGGACACGGCAGAGCCGGCGACTGGATCCCCATCTTTCAACGCTGCCAGGCTGCGGGTAAAGGTATTTGGCTGCCTATCCACGTTGATGAGTTGGAACTGTGCCTGGAAAACCTCCGTCCTGCCGGCGTTAACCTGCACATCAACGGCATCAAAGAGATCGAGCACGCCGAAGCCGTCATCAAACGAGTAGCAGCTTGGCGCTAAGCCCCTCTCGGGCCGCGCCTCCGCCTCAGACCCTTTATCTTAGGTTGCCGCTTTTCATACGCAGCTGTCCGAAGTGACCTGACGTTACCGTAGACATCTGCATAGTTGCGAGAAGGAACTGCTGCTCAAATGTGCAATAACTAACCTTGACAGGATATGGATGCCGCGATTTCAGTAGATCCTTGCTGATTGATGCGCAGAATACTGAATTCGTCCACCCGACGCTGCGGCACAGCATACGAACCGGGCATTCGGGCCGTAGTGCCATCGCAACTGATTACCCGCGAAGTGGTCTGTGGTCCTGCAGAAATACGAAAAACGGAGGTTGGAAGAATGAGTAAGCCCCTTGGAGTAGGAATGATTGGGTACCGTTTCATGGGTAAGGCGCATAGTCATGCTTACCGTGACGCCGGGTTCTATTTCAACCTGACCCGGCCGCTGGCGATGCGAGCCATTTGTGGGCGAAATGAAGAGGCTGTGGCTGCAGCAGCGCAAAGGTGGGGTTGGGAAAGCTATGAGACCGACTGGCGCCGACTTTTGGAACGGAACGACATTGATATCATTGACGTCTCTTCTCCTGGCAACACGCATTATGAGATCGTTATGGCCGCCGCCAAGGCCGGTAAACACATCATCTGCGAAAAACCGCTGGCCAATACGCTGGCTGAAGGGGAAGAAATGCTGGCTGCCGTAAAAGCTGCCGGGGTAAAGCACATGGTAGCCTTTAACGTCCGGCGCATACCTGCTGTTGCATTGGCAAAACAGTGGATTAGCGAAGGATTACTCGGCGACATCTACCTATTCAGAGGCACGTATCTGCAAGACTTCATTGTTGATCCGGAGTTCCCCCTGGTATGGCGTTTGCAGAAAGATATGGCCGGTAGTGGGCCGTTAGGCGATTTGGCAGCCCACACCATCGACCTCGCGCACTATCTGGTCGGCGACATCAGTGAGGTTTGCGGCATAACCAAAACCTTTATTACCGAGCGCCCGTTGGCTGAGGCCATGGATGACGGGTTGGGCGCGACCGGCAAATCCGGCGCTAAGGGTAAAGTCGACGTAGAAGATGCGGCGATGTTTATGGCTCACTTTAGCAACGGCGCTCTTGGTTCATTCGAGGCCACGCGGTTTGCCACCGGTAACAGCAATGCCAACTGCATCGAAATAAACGGCAGTAAAGGCGCCATTAAATGGAGCATCGAGCGACTGAACGAAATCCAGCTCTATTTACGCAGTGATGCCGAAGGCCAACGCGGCTGGCGTACCGTGCTGGTAAGCGAAGATGCCCATCCCTACATTAAAGCCTACTGGCCGGCCGGACACTTCATTGGTTGGGAACACAGTTTCATTCATGAAATCTACGATTTTGCCGAAGCAATCGCCAACGACACCTCCGTCCAACCCAGCTTTGTCGACGGAGTGAAGTGCCAAGCCGTTATTGAGGCGGTACAGAATTCAGCTAACGCGAAACAGTGGGTGGACGTGAAGAAGATAAAGGCTTGATGCCCCTTGATGAGCAGTTGCTGAACAGCGCGGAGGCCGGCGAGAGCACTGAGTAGCGACATGACCAGGTGGTGCTCACGATCGCTTGATCTTTACGGCAACTGCTCTATTTGCCCTAATCCTGATTAGAGAAAGGTTTACCCATATGGCTCGGCCTGCGGAAAGCCTCCCTATAGCGTTATTTATCCAAGCTACACTGTCGCTTTCTCGTCTATAATTAAAGCCGTATCGCCTGTTTTGTAAGGCTGGAGGATATCTGCATGATATATGTTGCTTTAGGAGACTCCATCACCGCCCGGCGGCCCGGGGTGGTGGGTTATTGTCAATTGCTTGAGGAGCGCTTGGACGAGTTGGCCATCAGCAAGTTGGTGAATAGCGGCATCGGCAGTCTGGATACCAATGGCTTGCTGAAACGACTCGATGAGCTCTGTCCGGCTTGGCGCCCCCAGTTGGTCACCTTGATGATCGGAGCCAACGACCATGTGATCGATCCGAACCAAACTGAGCCCCGGGTGCCATTAGTCCGGTACGAGGCTAACCTGAGGACCATGATTCATGATATTTTGCACCTGGAACATGGTCATTGCTTCAATCACGGCCGGCCGCAGCTCATCCTCATGACGCCGCCGTTTATCACCAGCTGTAAGAAGGGCGAAGCGGATCTGAACGAAGCGCGGCTCCTAGACTACTGCTATGTTGTAAAGAAACTCTGCGTGGAGTACGACTTGTCTTGCGTCGACATCCATGAGAACACAGCAGCTGCAGCGCAATGGGACGAACAGC
>DUQB01000074.1 GCA_012838035.1 Bacillota bacterium
ATAGGTGTTTTGCCAACCACATATACTAGCCATCAAGGGGAGGCGTGCCGTTTGAACGCCATTGTGTTGGTGACATCAACCCATGCTGCTGCCGTTGGCGAATGGTTGGAGAAAGAGATGTCGATTGTGCGTCACGAAGGTCTTCAGGTTACACTTATCAAGCAGGAAAATCGTGGGTACCACCAAATCAGCTGTGAGTGTACGACTCACGACAAATCGGCTGAAGAGGTGTTTATCTACTACGTTGCGAGCGCACTTACGGGAGTAATTCTCACGGTGTACGAAGTGGCTGAAACACATAGGTGTTTAAAGCAGGAGATTAAATCGCTTTCGCAGGCAGAGCGCGATAAAATGGCGCAATATGTATTACATACTCTCAGACAAGCCTACCAAAAATACGATCGTGTACCCAGGACCCGCGTCATCTTAGAGTTACTGGATTACCTGACCATCCACCGCAGTATTAACTTGGAGGGGTTCATCCACTTTAGGTTAAAGGAATATCGGAAGCAGATCGCCGCGGCTGTGAAAGAGGCGGTTGGCGAGTATCAAGCGCGTCTGGAGCACCAGGAACTGGTGGAATTGCTGCAGTACTTTATGGATTCTCAAGAGCCAAAGATAGATCAGGTAGAGGTGGTTCTCGATCTCAAAGGCTGTTTTCGGTTGCTGGATGAGAACCAGAACGTCATCGACAACCACTATTTGGCTGGCTTTGTAGATGGTCTATTGCCCGGGGCGGTGGATGTCGACGACCTCTTGATCAGCGCTCTGGTTACCTTGGCGCCGAGCCATGTGCGGTGCCATACCCGAGAGACGGCGCCGGTATTGGAGACCTTACAGGCTGTATTTACGGATCGCTTCAGCCTTTGTCGGGGCTGTAGCATATGCATGAAGGGTAACCCGCAGGAACCTAGGCGTTCGCCGATTAGACCCACCGGATACTAGCGATGAGCGGTAGATCCGTACAAGCCGCCGGACCATGGCAGGAGGCGGCTGAGCATTATTAGAATAGGGGGGATATGAGGCCGGGAGGTGGTTGTCACGACTGCTGCGGAATGGCTTGTCTTGCCTTTGATCAGCGCGTTGATCGGATACATAACCAACGTGATTGCAGTGCGGATGTTGTTTCGCCCACGTCGTCCATGGCGGCTGTGGGGTGTGGGAACTATCCAAGGATTGATACCAAAACGACATCATGATCTGGCCGAAGCGATCGGACAGGTAGTGGAAAACGAGCTGCTCTCTATTGATATTTTACTGGACAAGCTCGATATCGACGGTTATAAGGACCAAGTATCGGCCGCTATGGTAAGGCATGTGCGAGCGCGATTAAAAGAGCGGATGCCCAGATTCATCCCCATTCCTTTGCAAGATGTGATTATAGACCATCTTTGTGAGTTGATCGGTAAAGAAGGAGAGAGCATCCTCGACGTTCTAGTCGCCGAATGGGAAGATTATGCGCGTGGAAGCATCAGCATTCGGGAGTTGGTAGAGAACAGGATCTTGGCGCTTGACCTAGCCGCCCTAGAGGAACTTGTCGTTGGTATAGCTCATAAAGAACTACGCTACATAGAAGTGCTCGGCGCGGCTTTGGGCTTCCTCATCGGTTGGGGACAAATCGGGATCCTGGCGGTTTTGCGTTGACAACGCCGAATGTGGGCGCTATAATACTAGCAAATTACTTTAGAGAGGTTCATCCTCCGTATAGGCAATGATGGGGAAGAGTAAGGGCGCTTGAGTCTCAGAGAGATCGGGTCATAGGCTGCAAGCTCGGTCGGCATCTTAACGCTCTGAAAACCACCCCGGAGCTGCAGGCTGAACGGTAGCTGCGAAGCAACCTAGTAGGTTATGCCGGTAGCGGTCCGATAATCACCGCATTAAGTTGGGCTTACTTTGTGCCAACCCGGGTGGAACCGCGAGACAGACTCGTCCCAGGAGTCGGTCTCTTTTTTTGTTTGTTGCGTAGCTTTTTGGCTCGTATATAGGAGGTCGGTGCAATGTCAGATATCAAGATCACATTACCGGACGGCTCAGTGAAGGAGTTCCCCGCCGGCGTTACAGCCCTGGATATTGCGAAAAGCATTAGTTCACGTTTGGCTAAAGAAGCGATCGTAGCCAAGGTGGATGGTGTTTTGGTCGATCTCACCAGGCCGATTAACGCAGATGCCAATGTGGAGTTGCTGGATGCCGAAACACCGGAAGGGCTGGAGGTGCTGCGCCATAGCGCCGCCCACTTAATGGCTCAGGCCATCAGGCGTCTGTACCCTGATGTTAAACTGGCAATCGGTCCGGTGGTTGATAACCGTTTCTACTACGATCTGCAGTGCGATAAAGCCATCTCGTCTGAGGATTTCCCAGCCATTGAGGCCGAGATGGAACGTATTGTGAAAGAGAAGCTGCCCATTGAGCGGGTTGAGGTGGCGAAAGAGAGAGCTTATCAGCAATGGTCGGATGAGAATGAACCCTTTAAGCTCGAAATCCTTGAAGACTTGGAGGATGGCCATATCACCATTTATAAGCAGGGTGAGTTTACCGACCTGTGTAGAGGGCCTCATGTGCCGAACACAAGCTATTTGAAGGCGACTAAGTTGCTTTCGGTAGCGGGAGCCTATTGGCGGGGCGATGCC
>DUQB01000075.1 GCA_012838035.1 Bacillota bacterium
AAATTCATGATACGGGAGCACCCGCTACGAAATGCCCTATTGCATCAGGGCTTTTAACGCATCGGCGATCTCCATTAACGCTTGGCGAGCCGATTTTTTGTTGGGCGCGATTTCTTCCCGCACTGTTTTGTTGATCAGGTTATCGGCATCTTTAGACATAAATGTAGCCGGACTAAGTACGCCGGTGAGCATACCTTCCACCACGTATTGCGTGTTGCGTCCCGGGTAGAGGTCCGCATAGGCTCTGAATGCCGATTGCCGTACCGGACCGCGGCCCATGATGCGGGCTGCCGCGATCATACCTTCGGTGGAGGTAAGGTATTTAACAAAGCGCCATGCCTCTTCTTTGTGCTCGCTATAAGCATTAATGCTGAACATATCTGAGGCGAGGTAATAACCGCGAGCTGCCGGACCCATGGGACGGGGGCCGATGTTCCAATCGAACTGGTGAGCGGTTTGGGCATCTGTTAGGCGAACCGATCCCAACCAGAGGTTCATAGCCGAATTCCCCCGTTGGAAGTTGGCCTGCGATCTGGTGTCGATGGGTGATAATACGCCATGCGTCCAGATGAGATCCTGCTGATAGTCGAAGGCGGCGATGACGGCTTCGCTATCACCTACAAACTTGGCGGGGTTGTCGGGGAGATCGAAATACTGGCCGCCTGCAGCTTGTACCCAGCCTGCGCCGCGTCCCGTGGGATAGTATAGGCTGTCGTCATCCAAGCCCCATTGGATCGTTTTCGTTCCGTCGCTGCGTGTGAGTTTCTTGGCAACCGTAACGAAGGTGTCCCAGTTCCAGTCCCCCTGCTGATCCATTACTTCGGGGAACTGTACGCCGGCTTGTCTGAAGTAGTCGGCGTTATAGTAGAGGACAAATACGTTACCATAGCTGGGAATGCCGAATCTCAAGCCTTTTTTGGGACCATAGGTCAGCTCGCAGGCATCCCAACTAATGGGATAAAAGTCATTGATTTCCTGTGCCGTAAAGTCACGGGCAACATATGGGTTGAGATCCAACGAGACGCCGTTTTCACCCCAAGAACTGGCTGCATTGCCCCATGTTTCAAACACGTCGGGACCTACGCCGGTGGCAACCCACACGGGGATTTGATCCATCCAGTTACCGGTGGCTTCGCGCCATTCAACTTCAATGTCGGGATTCTTTTGTTCGAAGTCTTCCTTCCAGAAATTGACCAGCTCGCTTTGCAGCTTACCGCCGCGGAACATGAAGACTATTTTCGTGCGTTCTGCCGCTGCGGTGATCGGCGCCAATGCTACCATTAGGATGAGCGTTAAGCACACGAGGGACAACAACCGTTTTTGCATCTAGGTCAGCTCCTTTATAGATATTGATTCTCAGCGCTGCAGTACTTGCCCGCTGAGCCCTTTCCACCTTATTGCTGATGATTGGCTAGGCGTTTTCCCATCTCCTATATGATGATGTGATGTAATGTTTGTCATTCAGCTATTTTTGCATTAGCTCGTCCGCCAACTGCAGCTTGATCTCCGCATCGGACATGCCGTAAATCATTTTCAGCGCTTGTACGGCATAGCGCTGGCCAAACAGCCGCTGACCCGCAGCGTCGATGTGCGTGCCGTCGCCGAAGTCGCGCAAACCGGCAGAGCTGACCACAGCCGTGGATGGTGCAATATTAGGCAACTGGGCTAGGCGAGCGTTAAAGCCCATGGAGCCTTGTACCTTGGTTGCATCGCCCACCAAGGGCAGTTCACCGGCAATAAAGGGTAGGTCCGGTATGCCCAGATCGTTGCGCAGATCAGCTATCAGTCTCGCCAGGTGGGTGACATAGGAGACGTCGTTGCGATTGCCTTCACCCTGATGCCACAGAATGCCCTTCAGTGTTCCATATTGCATGGCTGCTTTGGCACGTCGCACCGCCTCGTTGTATAATTCGCCTCCTTTGACCCAAGCTGAGATGGCGGTAGCGCCCTTGGCATTGGAAACGATCCCTAATCCGATGTCGGGTTGGTTGGCCACAATAGTGGTCGCGAAGTAGGTTGCGGGGTTAAGACCATTTAGCTTGGTAAGCACCTCTACCGTGGAGTAACGGTTCAGGCCTTGGATTTCTCGCGTAGAGGAACCTTCTAATGGCCAAGGCTGAGCAGGTTCCCAACGATCTTCTTGGTTGAGCAGATAGGCACGTTCGATCACAAATTTGTCTTGCGGGGCTAATGAATCCCGCCCCGACATGTTTGACTGTCCAATAAATAGGTAGATGTGGAAGTTCTCCTTGCTGAAGGGGATGGAGTCGACCACTTGAGGCGCTGTGAGAGTCGGCAGAGCCGCGATAGAAGCTTTGTCCCGCAACTCCTGTTCTGAGGGGATCCCAAACACCTCTAGTTCATAGATGCCGAAGGCGTAGACGGCGTCCGGCGCTTCGACACGCACATAGCGGGCACTTTGGCCGCCTACGGGGTATTCGCTGCGGCGATTAGCCGAACCAATCGCTTTGAAGCTTTGGTCTCCGACAACAGTCCAATTGACGCCATCGGTTGACAATTTGACTACAATGCGCACGGACTTTTGTTTGTACTCGGTTATGACGATGCGATTGATCGTCGATACATAGCCTAGGTCGCAACTGACAATGCCGGTGAGAGTACTGGGCGAGCCGCTTTGATAGCTGCGCCACATGGTGGTGATATCGCCGTCGACCATGCCTGGCGGCTTAGATGCGCTAAGTGAGCCGCCGGTAATCACCTGGCACGTTTTGTTAAGAGCCAGGTTGACTTCCTCTGCAGCCGATGCTGTTGCCCAACACACAAATAAGAGGATGACGAGTAATGTTGTGACCAACGTCGTTTTGCGAGAATAACACTTCCGGATGATACTTTGCCGGGGGCATACTGATCTCACGAATAAACCTCCCTTAATGCAGCTTATATGGTTGGTACTTGCACCTTAGGTAGTTCGTTTTGAACAAGAGTATACCTCTCTAATTTAAGTTTCAATATTAGTGCTCACCAGTTACTGACTTGCCTTTGCCAAACGATACGACAGAGTTCACTTAAGGTGAATACGATGGCGGATATGCGGGGTTTTGATGGTGCGACCCAAAGATGTTCATTGCAACACCCTGCTCAAGACTTGGACATAAGTTCAGTCGACTAGAGGCTCGATTTGCATGGCTTGTGAATCAACATATGTTTCACTAGTCGTAGTAGCCGATCAAGTATTGAACACAGGAAGCGTCCACGGAAACATCTGCCTACATAGCCTCTGAGCAGGGAATATGCGGCTGATTAGTGCGGCGCCCGGCTTTGAGCTGGGCTTTTGTTTTGCAGTGATGCCGTGTTCAGTTTGTGATGCCACAGAGGATGAGCATCGTCGTTCCAGATCTGATCAGGTCAATAGCCACTCGTACAACGAAATGCGGCTGCGCGGGATCAGCCTATGTTCACTAGTCGTAGTAGCCGATCAAGTATTGAACACGGGAGACGTCCATGGAGACCCCTGCCTGTATAGCCTCTGAGCAGGGAATATACGGCTGATTAGTGCAGTGCCCGGCTTTGAGCTGGGCTTTTGTTTTACAGTGATGCCGTGTTCAATTCGTGATACCACAGAAGATGAGCATCGTCGTTCCAGATCTGATCATGTCAATAGCCACTCGTACAACGAAATGCGGCTGCGCGGGATCAGCCTATGTTCACTAGTCGTAGTAGCCGATCAAGTATTGAACACGGGAGACGTCCATGGAGAC